>JBAZHD010000065.1:0-19350 GCA_041652515.1 Methanoregula sp. | reverse complement strand
GACACTCGTTGTCTGCATCGTCAATATTTTTTCTTCCGCAATTGGTCATGGGGGCTGGGGGCTCATCGGAGCGAACGTGCTCGTGAACTTTGCCGAAGTACTCGTTGCATGGTTCGTATTCCGGGGCATGAAACAGATTACCACAGATCTCTTCTCCCAGGCGGGCGTTGCAACATTTGCCGGTCTTTTTGCAGGAAATCTCGTGATGATGGCCATTATCCTGGTCTCGGGGATACAGGGCGTCCACCAGACCCCAGACCAAATCCTCGCCGGGCTCTCCCTCCTCGCAGCCATGAATATGGGCATCGCTGCCATCGAAGCGGTCCTCACAGGTTTCATGGTTGCATATATCGGAAAAGTCAGGCCCGGGATCCTCGGAGATGACCGTTAATGAGTTCAACCGGAGTGTTGAAAGGTCGCCTCATCTTCGGCACGATCCTCCTTATCGTCGTCATCGTATCGCTTGCCGCTTACCAGATGACGGGCAACATGAGTATCGAGGACCGGTATAATACGGCAGTCGGCCTGCCCACAGAAGAGGAAGAAGAGGGCGGGACCTTCCTTGGCTTTTCAGTAGAAGGAAATCCCGCTCTGTACCTGATCGTTCTTGGAGTTTTTTGTGCAGGATGCTATGGTGCATACCGGCATTTCAGGGTCTGAAAAATCGTGATACACGGTGCAGTATAGATTCGCTTTCCTTACTCTGCTAATACTCCTGCCATGAAGATAATCCTAAAAACCTGATGAGGCATTACCGGGTTTACATCCCGTGTCATGATAAATCCGGCCAATACACCCAACGTTATGGATCGCGTCTATTGCGTTTTTTCAGTAATATACGGTCAAAATGCTCAATCGCGTCATAATCAGTAAAAATACTGTGCGTATCTGTTTTCGATAAACGGGGAACCGAATTATTCCCGGTTTTTTTGCTTTTCCCGTTGTGCCGGTTCAGAGGAGTATCTTCGCTATCCTCCGTTCGTTCCCTCTTCCTGGAACCAGAATTTCCGGATTTCAGGCTGCCATTGGTATGACCCGGCATTAATTTTCCCTGACCTTTTTATTTTCCGGTAATCCCCGTGTCTGTACCAGACTCTTCATTTTCAGCCACGTGAGAATCATTAATGAAGGATGTTATTCCATGAAGTGCAGGATTCCATCTGCGTGCCTGGGGTCTCCGTGTGACCAGATACCTCTTGACAACCCTGCGCTGCTTTTTCTGAACGGTGATTTTTTCAATCCGCTCAACCCGGTAGGGGCAGGAGAAAAATGGTCCATGATAAATCCGTTGCAGAAAACCGGAGATTGGCGGTGCGGAGAACTCATCCAGATTGAAATACGTCCGGATTTCATTGACCGTAACCCAGCGTTGTGTCTCCCCCGATTCTTCCATAAACGTTTCAAGAAGGTTCGGAACATCTCTATTGCGTGCCATGAATGGACTCCACCGGTTTCATCTGTTTTCGTTGCAGTGAGTACTGTACCCGCAATTTCAGCAGATACCGGCACTTCTTCGGAGAGGAAGGGTTTTCCCCATCTTCCCGCGTAATACTCGCAACAATAAAGGGGAACTGCCCGAAGGGACCGGACTCCAGGCGGCGTAAAAATCCGGAGACGGTGTTACCCTGGTACCGTGTCAAGCCGAACCGGTCGCGAAGTTCCTGCACGGTAACCCACCGTTCATCCGCCATGTTCTCCTCCATGTACGTTTCGAGCAGTTCAGGGATACCCGGATATTTTCTCATTTCTGCATTTTCCCTGGTTTTTTCTCACCGTCTTTTTAGTAAATCCTTGTCAGGATTCAATCCGTTTAATCCGGTCAGGTATGGGGAGATTATTCCCGATTGGATTGTGCATTGATCATCGGGGTTAATGTCCGCTGCACTCATGATCGGGGCCGTGGGTGCAACTGCTCTCGCCCTGTGCGATCTTTCCTGCAATGAAATCCCTGACTACCGTCTCGATTTTGCCCTGTACTCCAAGGAAAACCTCGATATTATTTGCGCAGAACAGCTCCACAGCCCGTGGTCCCATGCCGCCTGCGAGGACGTGCGTAACCTTATGCCCGGCAAGGAATACCGGCAGTTTCCCCGGCTCGTGCCCGGGGCTTTCGAGAATCTCTTGTGAAGTGATCCTTTTATTCTCGACATTGAACACTGCGTATTCAGTACAGTGTCCGAAGTGTTCGGAGACGAAGTCTCCCTCTTTTGCTATTGCGACTTTCATGATAATAACCTCGAAAAAAATTGATTTCTTATCCCCGGAGGCGTCTGCCGCCACCAAACCCGAAGCCCCTTCCGCACCCGCAGGGAACGCCCCCGCGTCCACGGCCGAAGACCGGGTTATTCTGAACGGTTTCCTGCGATATTGCAGTCCCGCTCTCTTCATCCGCTTGCTGTACCGGGGCAGCAGGTTCCTGTGTAGGTGCACCAATCGTCCGGCACCTGCCAAAACCCCTGCCACGCATCGGACCATTTGCCCGGGGTCCCGTTCCATTCAATCCTGGCATTGTGAATTCTCCCGGTACCTTTTTGGTACCCTTATTTACTCATATGCGCATAATTACTTAAAAGAGCTGGTTAAGGCAAATTTTTCAAAATAAAGGTTAACCCGATAGTACATGGCGCGAAAATAGTGGAAATTGGTACAGGCAACCCGATGAAGTGACAGGGATTATTCAGCCCCAGATCGGGTCATCACCAAAATGAGCCATCCAGAATTCCCGAGAATCGTAATCCGTGCCTTTCCTGATATCTTCTGCCCGGAACGACAGTTCGTAATTCATACCGTATTCGATGAGAACGTCGTAAGCCTCTTTTATGTGGATGAACGTGGTATGGGAAAGATCCGGATCGTGCTCCGACACATCCGGGTGCCACTCTTTGACCAGTTCATGGAACCGGGCATGTATCCCGTTCAGGCTTGCCGGGCCGGTAAGGCCAAGCACTTCGGCAGCTTCAGGAATGGTCAGTGAGGATCGGGCTGTCATCCGTGGATTGTTGGGGAGTGTATATGATAAAAATAACCGTAAAAAAAATCTGATAAATCTCTAATCATAAGCGATGCGGGTCTTTTCATCGGTGAGTGTCGGTGCGATCAGCTCTTTCCACGCACCCGAATCCCACGAGCCGAGATTCTGGTGGGTTGCGTAATATTTCTGGGGGATCGGGTGCGTTCCGACCACGACATCGATTCCGTATTTTTCTTTTATGAACCGGGTAAAATAGGAAATCCGGGGACATGGCGGGTAACCGACGATCATACCCGTGGCAAGGTGGATCACCTCAGCGCCGTTGTTCTTCATCTCCTGCGGGACGTATTCGACATTTCCCCCCGGGCAGCCATTGCAGGTTGTAAACCCGACAAGGTCCACGTCTTTTCCTTTGTACCGCTCAAATGCCCCTTCGCGGTTGCGTAGTGCCCGCAGGCACTTGCCCCCGGCACAGGTCCGGTACCGGTCGCAGATGATGATTCCCAGTTTGATAGCGTCCCCCATGCTCTGTTCTCCAGGTATCTGATGGCTTGAAAAATAGTATGGAATTCACGAGAGAAATATGCTGTGTTGATCAAAACGGAAAAAAAGGGGGCTGGTATAACCGGTCCATCGCTGGTTTCAAATGTCTGCTTCAACGAGCGTTCACTATAATCTGTTTCTTTTCACAAGATGTTTATTACACTGCGATCAACCGCTGATCCATGCAAGCAGTCTACCCCGAAGAGAAGCCCGATGCACTGAAAGCCAGTATGGAGAGAGGTGGTGTATCCCCAGCACTCCGGCAGGAGATCCTCCGGCTGGCTGAATTCCATACCTACCCGGCACCCGGGGTTCTTATCGGGGCATTCATGGTGGACTATGCAATGGCACTCATCGGGGCTGCCAAAGGCCGGAAACTCTACGGGGTCTGCGAGACGCCCAAGTGCCTCCCCGATGCCCTGCAGGTCCTCGCCCACATCACTATCGGGAATAACCGGCTCAGGATCGTACCCATCGGGAAATTTGCAATTACCATGAACCTGCCATCCGAAGACGCGACGGCGGATGCTGTGCGGGTGTACGTGGACCTGGATAAACTGAAAAACTATCCTATTGTCGAGATCTGGTATGCCAACAGCCCGGCATTTGACAAGAAGACCATGAAAGGGCAACTGTTTGATGAGATCTTCCGTGCCGGCAGAAATATCCTGTCTTTCGAGCGGGTCCGGGTTACGGTGAAGAAAAAGGAGAAATGGTTCTCGGTCACGTGTCCGTGCTGTGGTGAAACAATCCCCGATTATCTCATGGAAGGCGACCGGTGCGGGGCCTGTGGTTCGATGAAATATTATGAGAGGATTTAACCTGGGGACCTCCTGAAATCCTGCAGAAAAAAATTCAAATTCTTATTTATATGGACGAGGAGTAAAATCCCATTCCAGAGGAAATTATTTACCGATTATTGGGGATACCTTCCCCATCCTTCCTGAACAGCGCTGAATGGCTCCATAAAACGAACGGGGTACCGACCCTGCGGAACCCGGCCGATGCTGCCATTGCAAGAGTCGTTTCAAATTCATCTGCAGGAACCTCATGTTTCGGCTCAGCGATGAGGAACGTCCCGCCCGGGACAAGGAGTGAAAAGACCTCCTGCAGGAGCCGGGCTGCATCGGGGACTTCATGGACTACACAGCATCCGAATGCGACATCAATGTGCTCCGGGTATTCGAGCGCCAGCGATTGCGGTTCGGCCCTGTGGAGCCGGATACGGGATAGAATTCCTTCATGAGCGGCCTTCTCCTTCAGGATCTCCAGCATCCCCTCCTGGAGATCCACTGCAATCACCTGCCCGTTTTTGCCGACGCGCCGCGCAATGGGCAGGGTGAAGAGGCCGGTTCCGCACCCGATATCAAGGACCGTATCTCCCGGGCAGACATACGTGTTCACCAGCCGGCCCGGCTGGTACTTGAACCGTCGCCACCACCCGTCAAGGTAACTGGCCCGGGATACCGGGAAGACTTCGTGATTGCCGCCCATTGTATCATCCCGGAACGATTGTATAAAAAATCCCGCGAGTGCCCCGTTGCGATGTAACTTCCCCGTTTCGTTCGAGCATGCCGAGAATTTTTGCCACTTCGCCACCGCTCATGCTCGTGGTCTGCACAAGGTCTTCCACGGTGGATGGTCTGCGGCTGAGCGTTGCGCGGATCAGGTCTGTGGCCTCGGTCATAGCCTGGGTTACCTGTGAAACGGGATGCTTCCTGCCGACAATTTCGATACCTGACTTTCCCAGTACATCACGAACCCTTTCCAGTTCGATGTCCGTTGCTGCCTCCACCCATCCCTCTGCAGGAGGCCGGTCGAGCGTGTTCAGCTGGACAAGGTCCGGGTTGATCCGTTCAATTGCCGATTTGAGCCCCTCCAGTTCAACGTCCGTGGTATTCACACCGGGAATGATAAACAATTCAAGCCAGAGGGCCCCGGTATACATCTTTCGGAAATTGAAAAAACCCTCGATGATTGCATCTATCCTGATCGAGGGGTGCGGCCGGTGGATTCGCTCAAACGTCTCCTGATGAACCGATGTCAGGGTCGGGATGACCCGGTCGGCAGGAAGAAGTTCTTCCCGTACACCTGCATCGGTCATGAGACTTCCGTTGGTGAGGACACTCAGGATATATTCCGGGTACTCGCGTTTCACAAACGCGATAACCGGCCCCAGCGACCGTGAGAGCGTCGGCTCACCGGAACCGGCAAGTGTGATGGTATCAAGATGCGGGCGGAGAGCGAGCACATCACGGAGTTCGGCTATCACGTCTTCAGAAGGGAAAAAGTTCTGCCGCCTGACGGTCTTGTCCGTAGTGGATCCACATTCGCAATAGACACAGTCATACGGGCAGGTCTTGAAGGGAATCAGGTCAACACCAAGTGAGAGCCCGAGCCTGCGGGAGAGGACCGGGCCGAATATATGTTTTTGGGTCATGCTGGCAAAGCCCTTATTCTGTGAAATAGTGATTATCCGGTAATGGAGTCCGGCTGTTCATCTGTCTGACGGGTTTTTTTTTACTGGGTTTCCCGAGGGTTTTTGGGCAAATGCCGCCCCCGCTTTTCGGGCAGAGGGTCTTGTCCCGTTTCGGGCAGTGCCCTTCGATACTGCGTGTGCATCCTTCCATCTGGATCGCTTTTCCATTGAGAATCGCATCCGCAATCTTATGGCGTGCATCATGGATATCCCGCCAGATGGTCTTCCTTGAAACACCAAGTATCCCCGCTGCCACTTCCTGTTCAAGACCCTGCACATCGATCAGGTCCAGTGCTGCAATCTCTTCAGGGAGGAGCAGGACTGCCTCGTTCTGTTCATTCGAGTTGCACTGCGGCGCATAGCATCGCCCGGACGGCCCGCCTTCGAGAGCCCGGTTCATGCGGGGCCGTCCCCGCCGTCGGCAGCATTCTTTGATCTCACCGCTTTTTTCCAAGGTCCCTCAGCTCCAGTTCAAGTTTGGCTGCCAGTATTTGAATGGCTTGCGCTGCGGGTGCTGCACCGGAATCCGTGACAGGAACACCTCTCCTGACCGATTCGATGACCGCGGGATCGAAGGGAATCTTCCCCATCACTGGGATCTTCTCCTCATCGCACCAGCTCAATATTCTTTCCGTGAGTGACAGTTCCAGATCGAACCGGTTGATGGCAACAAGGATCCGGGGCCGGAACTGCCGGCAGACTGCTGCCACCCGTTTGAGGTCATGGAGCCCCGAAACACTCGGCTCGGTGACGATGAGCACGATATCCGTGCCGCTGATGGTCGAGATGAGCGGGCAGCCGGTTCCCGGTGGGCCATCGATCAGGAACAGATCGCAGTTTGCATCATGCTCCATAGCGGTTTTTTTCACGGCATGGACGAGCAGCCCGGAGTTGCCCGCACCCGGGACGAGCCGGGCATGTACGAGGTGCCCCCGTGCTGTCTTTGAGTACTTGATCTCGCCGGTCTGACGCGGCTGCATGGTGATGGCGACGGGACAGACATGAACGCACACGGCACACCCCTCGCACCGGAGCGGATTAACATGGTATATTTCCCCGTCACGTTCAATCGCACCAAACCGGCAATGGTCCATGCACTTATCACACTGGGTGCAGAGAGCGGTATCAATGACCGCAGTTTTCATTCCCATGAATGGTTCTGTCCGGATGATCTGTGGGTTCAGGAGAAGCTCAAGGTTTGCCGCGTCCACGTCGCAGTCCGCAAACACAAGGCTGCCGGGAAGCAAATGGGCAAGTGCGGCTGTGATCATCGTCTTTCCCGTGCCGCCCTTGCCGCTGATAACCGCAAGCCGGATCATCGTTCAACTCCGGTAAGCGCCCTGCATTTTAAGAAGAGAGCGCATAAGTCCTTCTGCCACTCCGGCCGTGCCCGGCAGAGAAGATCGCCCCTGTTCTGGATGGCGGCGATCTCACGGCTGAAAGGGATCGTCATCATGATCTCAAGGTCATGGTCAATACAGAACCGGAGGGTCTCTTCATCCTTCCCGTCGCTCCGGTTAATGACGATGCCGGCGGGGATACCGAGCCGGGCAGCAACATCAACAGCAAGCTGCAGGTCATGCAGCCCGAATGGGGTCGATTCCGTGACAAGGATGCAGGCATCGCACCCGTCCAGCGCTTCAACGACCGGACAGGATGTGCCGGGGGCGGTGTCAATAATCACCACAGGATCCTGTGCGGCCTGTTTCTTTGCTGCCCGGATAACGGGAACCGCGTGCGGGCTGCCTGTATCCAGTGTTCCCGAGATCAGTTTCAGGCCGGGCTGCGGAGCAGAGATGGAAAAAGTCCCGATCCGCTTCGGCTCTTCATGAATGGCATCGTTCGGGCAGACCAGCATGCACCCGCCACAGGAATGACAGAGCTCGGGAAAGAAGAGGATCCGGTTGCTCAGTACCGTCAGTGCGCCATACTGGCAGAACTCCCCGCACAGCCCGCAGTGCTGGCAGGCGGTTTCATCGATCACCGGCACCGGCACGGTTACATCGGTCGTCGTGGCAGGTGCAGGAAAGAAGAGGTGGAGGTTGGGCTCCTCTACATCGCAGTCAACAAGAGTAACGGGTTCAGTCCGGGAGAGCGTGAAGGCGAGATTAGCTGCCACCATGCTCTTACCGGTACCGCCTTTCCCACTGGCTATTGCAAGTTTCATTTTTTCCTTCAGGAAGTTTTACGGGGGAATTCCGTGACCTTTTATCATACCGTTCATCAGGTCAGGCAGATTGTCCAAGGGTTTTTTCCGAGAACTGATCGAATGCATCCCGGACCGATTTACCGGCGCGGTACGTGTACATTGCAATTCCTGCGGCAGCAAGTACTTCCTGGGCATTCCCGCCGACCTGACCGCTGACCAGTGCTTGTACGTTATTCGCGATAAGAACCTGGGCGGCTTTGGGGCCAACGCCTCCCCCGCCATCAGCGAACGGGTTCCGGATTGCCTCAAAGGATCCGTTCTCGCTCTCAACAAGGATAAAATACGGCGCACGCCCGAACCTCTCCTCCATGAGAGCGTCCAGGGTTGTTCCTTTTGCGGTAAAACAAACTTTCATGATCGTAACCTTATTTTTACTCATATGCGCATAAATAATTTAAACTGTCACATCATACACAAAAACCTCAAAACCTGAGGAAACACGGACATCGCTGTCATCATACCGGTTGTTCGTGTTTTTTTCAGCACCAGGAGTGAATGTTGGTTATGCCAGATTCCGCAGATAATCCCGAATCCTTCACCTATTTCCCGATTGGAATTGTTCATTCGCCGTTTCCGGATATTGCCGGCATGCCCATCCAGCCCAGCGGGGCACGGGGTATCCGGGGCACCATTGAAATCCGCCCGGAATTTGTCGCCGGGCTCAAGGACCTGGAAGAATTTTCCCACGTCATTCTTATCTATGCGTTCCACCGGTGTAACGGCCATTCCCTTGAAGTAAAACCGTTTCTTGATCCGAAGCCCCACGGGATATTTGCCACGCGGGCACCGAAACGGCCGAATGCCATCGGGCTCTCGATTGTCCGGCTCGCCGGTATCACGGGAAACACGCTTGAGATTGAAGATGTGGACATCCTTGACGGGACGCCGCTCCTGGATGTCAAACCCTATGTACCCGCATTCGACTCGCACTGCGATGCGAAGGCCGGCTGGTTCGATGCGGTCGCCCATAACGCGACATCGATCAGGTCAGATGAACGGTTCCGCTAGGCGATCATTCAACCGGTTTGTTAAGGACGGCATCGATCGCGTCCTTCACCATGGCCGGGCCCTTATACATATGGAGCAGGATATCAGCCCCTTTTAAAAGATCCCTCGCATTATCGCCAATCTCTCCGGTGATTACTGCAACAACATCGTTCATTTTCAGTAACCGTACCGTATTCTGGCCAATCCTGGCATCACTGAGAACAAACCCGTTCCGGATCGCTTCCGATTTGCCGGTCCGGGTATTGTAGAGAATAAAGTAGGGTGCCCGGGCAAAATGGCGTTCGAATGCACTTTCAAGAGCAGGGCCCCGGGCCGTGATACAGACTTTCATGTTCTCTCTCATTCTCTCTCTAATTATTACTCATATGCGCAAAATTGGATAAAGGTATGGATGCTGGCAGACAACTGATGAAACGTGATTCCCGATTCCCCGGTATACTTTCGATCTGACCGGGTTTACTGACGGCAGGCAGGGACAGGGAAAAATCGGCAGAAATCTCCAGGCAATTCCGGTCCGGGCGACGATCCAGCGGGAATACGATGTTATAATAATATTCCCGGAGGACTGTTGATCCATCATGACCCAGAAAGAAACATTCCATGGTGTCCCGGGCATCCTGCGCCCGTTCAAGGAATTCATCGGGAAAACCGGGCTGAAAAAGGGTGACCAGATCGTCTACTACGGGGTCCCGGGGACCTGTACGCCGTTTGTCGAGCTCCTCGCATTCGCGGTCAGGTCGCTCGAACCGGAACAGGTTTTTGTTCCCTATGTGGATGAGTGCCGGGGAAAAAAGATCGGTCATGTCGATGATGTTGGCATGCAGGCCCGCATTGCACCGGTGTCATGTAAACCAAAAGTCATCGTCATCATGGGCGGGCTCTCGATGCCCAATGTGCCGGTGAAAGCAGAGCAGGTGAAGTCAGTTGTTGACAAACATTCCGGTGCTGCGGTTATTGGTGTCTGTTTCATGCACATGTTCGAGAAGGCCGGGTGGCTTTCAACCGTTTCGTTCGACTGTCTGATCGATGCGAATATCGATCCCGTGGAAGTTACTACAAAAAATTAATTTTTTTCAAAATAATCATGTCAGGCAGATATCCCTTGTTTCAGTGATCATGGGGATTTACGAGCCGGACGATCTTATCCCCAATCTTCCGGGCTTTCTCGACCGCTTCCTTATCAGCGAGCACTTCGCCCTCATGATATCCGTTTCCCTTAACGGAGCCCAGCGATGAGAATTCATGGGTACTCAGGAAGCCTTCCAGCGTCTGGATGGTCCTGCTTGCACCTTTATGTGCCTGCACCGCTACCGCAACGCCCTTCCTGCCCGCCAGCCTGCGGTCATGGTAGAGGGAATACGTGCGGTCGATGAAATTCTTGAGATGGCCGCATACATCGTAATAGTACGTAGGTGAACCGATGACGAGCACATCACAGTCGAGCACTTTGCTGATTATTTTTTCCCAGTCGTCGTTCTCGATAATACAGGACTTCTTCTCCTTGCATTTCTCGCAACCGAGACATGGATGGATTTTCTTGCCTGCAAGCGAGATAAATTCCGTCTTGATTCCCGCAACCTGGCAGCGTTCGAGAATGACATTGACCAGATCTGCGGTATTGCCTTCCTTACGCATGCTTCCTGATATGCCCAGCACCTTCATAGCTATTGCTCAACGTACCGGCTCATGATAGTTGCGATGCAGCCGACCGGTGGTGCAGCTGCAGATCAATACATTAAAACCGTGCGTTTCTGAATAACAGCTGCTATGGACATCACATTCTGCACTCATTACCGGGGAGATGCACTGCCCCCGACGAACCGGTTCTGCCGGGACTGCCCCATGGCAAAGACCGCGTGTGACCCCCTGTGGTCGCTCGTTGTTGCGTTGTCGCAATCCAACGGCGGCGATGCGGTCCGGCTGCCCGGGACCCGGGCCGTGATGTACCCCAACCCCAACAACCAGAATATCGTTCACCTGAAAATCAACACGAAATGGGGTCTTCCGAAAGAAGATTTCCTCCACTTCATTGCAACCGGTTCCGCACAGATGGGCAGAAAAGGGGAGCGGCTGGATAAACGTGCATCACCCAGCATGACGCGGCAGGAGCCCTATGTCCAGTCCATTGTAACGGCACTGGGGGGAGACACCATTCCGGAAATTATCAGGGTGCGGCAGGTGCAGGCAGGGAAGAACTAAAACCGTTGGTATTTTCCCTTTTTGTCCTGCCATGAATTTCCCTGCACTGCTCTTCGTCCGGGGGGTATCGTCCGCTTACCATTGCTACAAACGGTAGCCTCTTGAGGAATTCCGCGAAAGGGAAAGAAAGGAATACGCGCTCATGGATGCAGTTGAAGCAACCCGTATCAGGAAAAATTTCGGCACGTTCACTGCCGTTGACGATGTCAGCATCACGGTTCCGGAAGGCAGTATCTTTGGTTTTCTCGGCCCGAATGGCGCGGGCAAGACCACCACGATCCGGATGCTGACCGGCGTCCTGACCCCGGATGCCGGGACTGTGCGGATCTTCGGGACTGATGTTGCCCGTGACCCCCTGGCGGTGAAGCTGAAGATGGGGGTCATTCCCGAGAACGGGACAGTCTACAGCGATCTCTCCGCGGTGCAGAACATCCTCCTGACCGCGAAGTTTTTCGGCATGGACCGGGTCACGCGCGAAGAACGGGCAGATGAGATCCTCGACCGGCTCGGGCTCTCTGACCGGCGGGACGACCTTGTCCGGACGTTCTCAAAAGGCATGCGCCAGCGGATCTGTATCGCGTGTGCCATCATCCATGCTCCCCCGCTCCTTATCCTCGATGAACCCACCACGGGACTTGATGTATACAGCAGGAGGCTCGTCATCGACACAATCCGGCGTATGAACCGGGAGGGGAGCACGGTTCTCCTGACCACGCATAACATTGAAGAGGCAAACGCGGTCTGCTCTCTTATCAGCGTCATCAACCACGGGAAGATCGTGGCAACGGAGAGCCCTGAGAAACTGAAAAAAACCTTCGATACCTCGCGCTATGTCGAGATTGCATTCAGCCAGCCGGTGGAGCCCTCACTCTTCTCTGGTTCCGGCATCATGAGGGCGGAGTCCTGGGGGGACAAATGGCGGGTATACACGGACGACCCGGACCGTGCAGTCAAATATCTTGCCACCCTTGCAGAGCGGGAACACCTGACGATCGTCTCGATTGCGACATCGAACCCGACCCTTGAAGAGGCATTCGTGAAACTGACCGCGGGGGTGTGAACCATGGACTGGCAGCTTTTCCTCCGGAGCATCCTTGTTGTCATTGAGAAGGACATGCGGATCTATTACTTCAAGGGCCCGGTGGTCATCTTCGGCCTGCTCTTCCCGCTCATTATGTTCCTGACGTTCTTCATCGGCCGTGACCTTGACCTTGTCCTCTTTTTCCCGGGATTCCTTGCGATGATGCTCTTTTTCACCGCGTCCTCGGTCGGCCCGCTCATCACCCCGTGGGAGAAGCGGGAGAAGACCTACGAGCGGCTCCTCTCGCTCCCGGTCATTCTGGAGAGCATCGTCATCGGCGACATCCTGGCCGGCGCGATCTTTGGCATTGGGATCTGCATCATCGTCTTTTCAGCCTGCGCCCTGTTCCTCTCCCTGCCGGTAACCAATGTCCTGCTCCTGCTCCTTGCGTTCGTGCTCGGTTCGGTCACCTTCGCTGCGCTCGGCACGCTCCTTGCCTCCCCGACAACGGACAACCCCTCGAATATCATGATGCTCTCAAGCCTCGTGCGCCTCCCGCTCATGTTCATATCAGGGATCTTCATCCCTCTTTCCCAGCTCAGCGGATGGTTCTTCATTCTTACTTCGCTCTCCCCGCTCACGTACCTTGTCGACCTGTTCCATGCATCGCTGAACGGGGATGCCGTGTACTCCCCGTGGGTGGACGTGCTGATTCTTACCGGTGTGACGCTGGTGTTTGTGGTGGCTGCAAAGGCCATCCAGCAGAGGAACCTCGTGAAAGGGATCTAGCGGATTTCTTTTTTTATTCCTGCGGTCTGCCCGGGTGTACAAAAGGATTTATAGTTAATATGCTAAACAAAATATGGCGCACGAGTCCGGGCGCGGGAGAGGATGAATGACCGCTAATCAGGATATGAGGAAAGTATCGGAACAATGGATACGGATCCTCAATAAAATGGACGCAGACGAGAGATGCCCGAAGGACTTCGGGTCCGGAGACCTGCTCCACTGCTCCGAGATCCACACCATCATGATGATCGGCAAGAACAAAGATATCAACCCCGCTTCCCTCTCGCTCCTGCTCGGGATATCCAGGAGTGCCATTTCGCAGATGATCGGCAGGCTTGTTCTGAAAAACCTGGTGGAGAAACACCGTGACCCGGACAATGACAAGGAGATCCTCCTGCGCCTTTCGCCCAGGGGGACTATCGCCTATCTCGGCCACGAGCAGCACCATGCAAAGATCTATGCACGCATGCACCGGAGCCTTGGCGATCTCACGGATGAACAGTTCGCCCTGATCCTCAGGTTCCTGTCTGCAATGGAAGAGACGATTGACGAATCCGGTCAAAGACCGGTGTAATTTTTTTTGGAAAAACAAAATGTTAATTTACTTAACAAAAGGTGAATGAAATGGAAACAACAACCCGCTCACGGACCCATGGAGACAGAGCCTATGAACATTGAAAGGGAACAGCTGCTGAAAGGGAAATTTCTGGTCCCGGCACTGGTTGCCTGCTGGGCATTGATTGCAGGAAACGCGATCGTTTTCCCCACAGCACTGGTTATGACACTGGCGTGCCTGATGGTACTTATCGACAGCACCGGTGGAGAAAAGATGATGACTCTCCCGGGCCCCCTTGGCATTGCAGGACGCCCGGCGCTTTTTACGTTTTCCGCCTTTATAGCGATCTCGAATATCGTGGTCTCGCTCTTCCTGCCGGGATATGCCGGGGCAGGGAACCTCAACGGGTTGTCCGGCGGGGACTTTGTGCAGGTCACGGTCAATTATTTTCACGGGTTTGCGTACATGACGGCATTTTTACTCCTTACCTGTATGGCCTTCATCGTCTACTTCCGGTGGCAGCAGTCCCGTCATGTCCCATCCGGCATACCGGCAGTCCGTTAGAGCCGCGTACGAGTGTTGAAAGAAAATTATTCATATGAGAGATGAAATGACACAAATTCCGTTAACAACGAATACCCCGGCAGAAAATGTCTGCCGGTACTCCTTCTGGCACATCCTGATGCTCGACAACCCTTTCCGGAGATTCTTCCAGAACCCTGAAAAGATCCTGGGCGGTAATATCCGGCCGGGCAGTACGGTCATCGATATCGGCTGCGGGCCCGGGGATTTCACGAAAACCATGGCAGCGATGGCCGGAAAAGACGGGCGGGTCATCGCCATTGATCTGCAGGAGGCAATGCTCCGTCATGCACAGGAGAAATGCGGAAAGAATAATTCCGCTGCATCGATCACGTGGCACCGGTGCATGCCCGACTCACTTGGGATTACAGCACAGGCAGGCTTTGCGCTCTCCTTTTACATGGTGCATGAGGTGCCGGACCAGGATCGTTTCTTCCGCGAAATTTTCCAGTGTCTCAAACCCGATGGAAAATACCTTCTTGTCGAACCGGTCTTCCATGTGACCGAAGCAGCATTCAGCTCAACGCTCGAAGCTGCGGCGCAGGCCGGGTTCCGGATAGATGAACGACCGGAAATCTCCCTGAGCCGGACAGCAGTGCTGGTAAAATGATAAAAATCATTTCCCGATTCCAGGGTTTGCCATGAGTAATTCAGTACAAAATCCCGATGGGGATCTGATGAGACCGGGCAGGTATGAATTCATGGTCATGGAACAATCCAATACGGAGGATTATCGGAAAGAATAACTGAACCTGCCCGGGGCTCCCTCACCTGCACACGGGTGTCCCGCTATCACCTCCCTGCTGGTATAAAATATCGGCAAACCGGGGTAAGTCTGATCCGGAAAACCGCCCTTCTTTTCCACCATGTGCTCCAGCCTGTGGTTCCGGCCGATCCCCCGCTGTAAGAATGCAGCAGCCCGCCAATTATGGGCAGGGAAATGGCAGATCTACATCAATCAGAAACAGAAACTGGCGTTTCCTCAAATAATGGTGTCATTTTTTCACGAAACAGTGTCATTTGTGCCGGAAAAAGAGGTAATCGGGGCCTGAAATGACCCCTGATGAGTGTATCCCTCCGGGAGCCCCCTGGCAGGACCGGTACTGAACCTGCCGGTATTTCTCCGACGGAGGATAACTGATCCTATTCAGGAGGTCTCCCGGCTCATTTCCCGACCCCCTTTTCCCGGACAACCCCCTGCCTGTGCCCTGGCAGAACCTCCGCTGTAAGAGTGCAGCAGCCCGCCAATTCCGGGCAGGGAGATGGCTGATTCGAGCCAATCAAAAGCCGAAACGAACGTTTCCGCCAACAATGGTGTCATTTTTTCGACAAACAGTGTCATTTGAGCCGGAAAAACCGACAATCGGAGACTGAAATGACCCCTGATGAATGCATCCCCCCAAGAGCCACCTTGCAGGACCGGTACTGAACATGCCATTATTTCTCCAACAGAGAAATACCGATCCCGTTCAGGAGGCCGCCAGGCACATTTCCCGGCCCCCTTTTTCCGGACAACACCCTCTCCTGCCCCGGCAGAACCCTCACTGTAAGAGTGCAGCAGCCCGCCAATTCCGGGCAGGAAGAAGGCGGATTCCCATTAATCGGAGCCCGAAACGTGCGTTTCCCCGAATAATAGTGTCATATTTTCATGAAACAGTGTCATTTGTGCCAAAAAAACGGGTAATCGGAGGCTGAATCAGCCTCCGTTGACTCTAACCCCCCCTGTCCCACCCCCAGCATCTTCAGCGGGAGCGGGAGGGGAGGATCCAGGTTCCCCAGGCAGGGAGTGTGGAGCCGGTCCCCGGCTCCCGGCATCCGGGATTTTTCCCGGTTCCGCCGTACCGGTTGTGCAGGCCCCGTCATCACCGGATTTTTTCGTGGCATTCCTTTTTTCAGCCAGCGGATGCTCCGGCTCTCGGGATCGGTGCTGCCAGACCCGTCCGGCACGCCAACAACCGGAACCGGCTCCAGAGCCTCGGCATCGCCCACGGCCGGCTGACTCAAAACAACCGGCTTCCCGTCCACGAACGGCATACCGTCACGATCATTCTCTTCAGGACTGCCATCCACCCCGACCCGGAATAACCGCAGGGCCCCGTACCGCGAGTACAGCCAGAGCTCGCGGGAGACCGGTCCCCCACAGGGGACCGTGCAGAGCCCGGCGATCGCGTCGGCATATTCTTCGCTGATTCTGGCGGGGGTTGCATGGAAGAGTCGCCGGACCAGCCGGAGACTGACCAGGACAATCAGCCCGTTCCCGTAGAACAGGAACTCACCGACATACGAAGGCGACGAACGGAAGTGCATCACCCGGCCATGCCTGAGCGCAACCGGGATCGCCACATCGAAACCTTTCACCGGCTCCGTTCTCCATTTCATGCCGGGCACCTCTTGTGACCGGCCAGCGACCGTTTCTTCGTTACTCCCGGGGTATCCTGAGAGATCATAACGACATTCACCGGCTTTAGTTCTTTTGGGATTGGCCGCGTCTTGACATCTACCGAAAATACCTCATTATTCCTGATTGCAAAAAGGCTGAAAAACCGACAGCTGCGGTGGTCCTTACCGCGCATAAAAATCCACGGTTTGTTGAAGACCGTGTTCATGAGATGGCAAAGAAAATACTCGCAGAATTCGAATGCCTGTGAGGTAGTTCCATGGTTACCATCAAATAGACAAACGAGGAGAGCATCTTCTGGCACGATGCATATGCTGAATGACAAGTCACCATTGCCGGATTGGTTGATGAATTGAACGCAGATCAGCATAATTCAGACTGATTTTTTTTTAAAATTTTGTTTAATAACAAGAATTTAAAAAAAATGTTCTTTTATTTTAATATCCGTGACGCGATTTCGCGGAACTTCCAGAATTTGCAGTTTTTGCGGCGAAGGGAAGAAAATGGTGCCGATTTGAAGTATTTTTCTGACCTGCAATCAAGTCATAAAGGTTATAACGGGCTTCGTATAACATAGAGTTGAACGTACTTTGTACGGTCAATTATCTCTAGAGATGAGAGATCTAAGATAACTTTGTACTGTTATAGGAACAACTCAGAATAACATGAGGCGATAATATTGTCGAAAGTTGTAGAGATTTCCCCAACCACAAGACATGAGGGACACTCAAAGCTTGTCTTGAAGGTTAACGACGCAGGAATCATCGAGACCGGTAACTGGTGTTCCATTACCCCGGTGAGGGGCGTTGAGAAACTTGCCGTAGGTAAGACCCCCGAGCAGGTCCCCAAGATCGCGTCCCGCGTGTGTGGTATCTGTCCGATAGCCCACAACCTCGCGGCCACTGAAGCAATGGAAGCATCCATCAAGTGTGAGATCCCCAAGGACGCACTGGAACTCCGTCACATTCTTCAGCTCGCGAACAGGCTGCACAGCCATGCACTGCACAACATCCTGCTCCTGCCCGATTACTATATTCCGGGCACCGAGACCAAGATCAATCCGTTCACGGCAGAAGAGCCGGTGCGGACTGTTGCAAAGCGGATCCAGAGACTCCGTGAGATCGGCCAGACCATCGGCCAGATCGCCGGCGGCGACTGCATCCACCCGCGGAACACCCGTATCGGAGGTATGTACCGCAACTGCTCCGAACAGGCAAAGACCAAGATGTACGACCTCGCGAAGGAAGGTCTTACACTTGCTCACGCCCAGTCAGAGTTCATGATTGCGGTCATCCGCAACTACCACAAGAGAGACTTCGTGGATGTTGGCGGGATGAAGGTCGCAATGCCCAAGGATCTCGGTTTCCACAGTCAGGGCTACCTTGCAACCCACGCGTTCTATGGCAGCTCGAGCCTTGATGAATGCCCCTCATGGGACATCAACCGGTTCAAGGAAGCACGGCCATGGGACTGGTACATGGGCGAGATGGATATTACCCTTGAAGAACCCAAGTACCCGATCGGCGGAACCACCAAGCTCGGCACCAAGGTCAACCCGCAGATGGAAGCCTGCACCGGCATCCCGATGTATGACGGCCAGCCCGTTGAAGTCGGACCCCGCGCCCGGCTCGTCACCTACAAGAACTTTGACGAGAAGGGCACCCAGGGACAGAACGTTGCACGTCAGATGGAATATCAGGATTGTCTGTATGAGATGATAGACTGCATCGATGCCCTGAACCCGGACGGCAAGGTTGTCGCAGACTACATCCCCAACGGTGATGGAACCCTCGGCTGGGCATCCAACGAAGCCCCCCGCGGTACCGATGTCCACCTTGCACGCGTCAAGGACTGGAAGGTCCAGTACTTCAGCATGCTCGTCCCCACCACCTGGAACTTTGCAACCTGCAGCGCGGCACTTAAAGGTGCACCCTGGCAGCTTGCCGAAGTTATCATGCGCGGGTACGACCCCTGTGTATCATGTGCAACCCACATGATCGTCGTGGATGAGAAGAACAAGGTAGTGGCTCAGAAGCTCATCCAGTGAGTAACCCGCGATGCTGTATCCAGAGATCGTGATAGCAGGGTGTGGAAACCCCCTGTTTGCCGATGACGGCTTTGGCCCGGCAGTAATCGAAGAGATGGAGAAACTCCAGCTTCCCGACAATGTAATGATACAGGATGCGGGCCTTGGCGGCCCGCAATTTATTTTTACATTGCTCGACCCGGAAGTGACGAAGAAACTCATCATCGTTGATATTGCCGATTATGGGGCAGAGCCGGGATCAATAACCAAACTCCGTGTCGAGGACCTGCCGCCGGGTGCGTACCGGGACGCCCATTCATGGGATCTCACCGAACCGCTCCAGCGGATCAAGGACCGGATAGATATTACGATCATCGGAGTCCAGCCAGCACGGGTTACAGCACCTGAATTTGAACTCGGACTTTCTGAAGAACTTCAGAAAGCAATTCCGAAAACAATTCGGGTCATACTGGAAACCATAGGGGTGGAAAATGAGTTTTCTCGAGAGTATCTTCGGAAAGAAGAACGCCAGCCCGGCAGCACCGCCGAAACCTGCGGCTGCCCCGAAA
>JBAZHD010000064.1:0-19625 GCA_041652515.1 Methanoregula sp. | reverse complement strand
TGTACAGTCCCGAAAGTATTTCCTATATCAGACGTTGAACCGAAGACAAAGTCAACGATGAAGTTGACCAGGAAGAAGATACGTTGGATAATCCGCCAGAAAGAGAAGCAAGAATCCTCTGGGATATTAGCAAAGATCCAGCACATAACAAGGCGACGAGTGGATCAGCTCTGGAAGCAGTATCGTGAAACCGGCATTATACCAGTGATTGGGGAGGCGATGGGACGGCCGAAGAAACCGGTGACTGCTGATGAATCCGGCGTGATTGAAAAGGCGTATGAACGCTTTCGGTATGGGGCGAGGATGTTAGAGAAGCTGATCTGGAAAGACTATACCGTAAGTATTTCTCATAACCGGATACATCGGTATCTGATGGACCGGGGACTTGCCAAAGCAGAACGATCCAAACGAAAACAGCGGAAGTGGGTCCGGTACGAGCGTAAACACAGTATGTCAGCCGGCCATATCGACTGGCATGAAGATCCCGTTAGCGGACTCAAGATCTGTGCGATCCTGGATGACTCGTCACGAAAGATCCTGGCGATCCGGGAATTTACTACGATTAATACTGCAAATACAATCACGGTTGTCGACGATGTAATTCGGGAGTACAACCAGATCTGCCCGCTCCGTGAACTGATTATGGATCGCGGCAGTGAGTTCGGTGCCCATCGCATTGATGAGAATGGAAACTGGGACAGTGAATTCAAACAATACCTCGTATCATTAGGTATCCGACCTATCCCTACAAGGGTCAAACATCCACAGACAAATGGGAAAATCGAGAAATGGTTTGACGCATATCGGCGGTTCCGATACGAGTTCGCGTCTCTGAATGAATTTATCTCCTGGTACAATGACCGACCTCATGGAAGTCTGGATTTCGAGAATCTGGAATCGCCGAATCTTGCATTCTGGAGAAGATTACCCCAAGAGGCTATCCTCGGTTTTGGGATCAGAATTTTTGGCTGGTGAGTTGATGAAACATTCATGTTCTTATGAACAAGGATCAATGAGAAATAATTTCAGGACTGTACACTAATATCCATTCGTTTTTTTCCAAAAATAGTAAACCGGTCGTAGGGAATTTTTTGAGGAGACCGGATCACAATTTTTCCTGAATCGCGATGGATAAAAAAACAAGGAAATTATCGGGAATATTATATCCTTACGTACCTGCGGGTGTAATACACTGTTTGTTATAGCAGATCTTGCCGGTAGAGCATTTTGTACCGCAGGATCCGCAGTTGCCGGCATCGAGGTGAAGGTTTACCTCACAACCGTCAGAGATCTTCTTGTTGCAGTCAGCGTAGTCCGTCTTACACCCGGAAATAATGCACTCGCCGTTCATGCACAGGGATCCTTTCGCATTGGGCAGGAAGGTGTCGCATTCCGTCCCGCATGCCCCGCAGTTGTTCATATCCGTATCCAGGTCAACGCAACTGTCATCACAGAGGGTTGTGCTGCTGTCCGTGCACGCCGGCCCGCACCGGGCATCCCTGCAGATCTCCAGTTCTCCGCAGGCGCGACCGCAGACTCCACAGTTTTTCTTATCGGAAAAGACATTCGTGCACGAACTGCCGCAGGGTATTTCCCCACTGGAGCAGGACAATTCGGGAGATATTGTGATAAGAGTTGTTGCGGTGACACCCTGTGTGGAAGTGCCCCAGAACGTACACCGTCCGTTCTCACAGGTCTGCCCGGATGAACAGGCATTTCCGCAATAACCGCAATTCCCGGCATCGGTCTGGAGATCCCTGCACGTGCCGCTGCAGAAATTCCGGTCGGCCGGGCATGATCCCTTGCTCATCGTCGTGGTCTTTCCGGTCAGTACAGCAATAGTCGTTCCCGTCAGTACCGGTGTTGTTTTGGTTTTCTGGACCAGTGATGAACTGAACTGTCCCTGGATGCAGGTCTCACCAAAGGGAACCGTAAAGCCGCATCCCCCGCAATTGTCCGGGTCGGTCTTGAGATCCACGCATTTTCCACTGCACCGGGTCAGCCCCTCGGAGCACAAGTCGTTGACTGGCAATATACCTGAATCCCCGGATTCAGCCGTACTGTTCTGGGATCCTGCAGGCAGCGGGGAACCGGAAAATACAAAAAAAACTGCTGCTCCGCAAATAATCCCAACGCCGATCAATGCAAGAACCAGGAGAGGTAATCGCCAATTCTTCGGCCGGGATTGCAGCTCCGCCGGGTATGCTGATGAGAAAGAAGAAGATGCTGAAGGCGAATTTGCCGAGGGTGAATGGTGAGACTCCGGGGTAACTGCCAGATCCCCGGTTAATGGTGCACCACAGAACCTGCAGAAGTCATCTCCGGCATTTTTTTCACTTCCGCATTGAGGGCATAACGACATGATAGTGTTTCCTGTATATCTTATCCCAAATAGGTCGGGATAACCGTTGTCAGTGCCGGTGCACACACGCTTTTATTGCAGGCGAGGCCAAACGGGCAGGTGTTGCCACAGGCACCGCAGTTCTGAGAATCATAGAGCAGGTCGTGACAACCATCAGGACAACTGGTTTCGCCGGAATAACATTCGGCCATGCATAATCCCGCCTGGCAGATCTCACCGGAACTGCAGGTTATACCGCATCCCCCGCAGTTGTCCTCATCGGTCGTGATGTCCCTGCAATGTGCATCACAGGCCCGGCGGTCAGACGGGCAGACCACTGCTTTTGTGGGGGTTGGGCTTGTGCGGGTGGTGTCAGGCATCGTGGTAATGAGCGTCAGGGTTTCCGTCATCACCGGTGTTAGTTCGGGTTCAGGAGTTTCAACAACAATATACGAGGTTACATCCGGGACCGGTGTACCCGGAAGGGTGACTTCCGGGGCCGCAGAGGGGAAGATCCTGAAGGTACCTGATGTCTGAAGGAAAACAAGCGCAGCCGTGATCACAATTATTGCAATTACAGCCAGGGCAATAACTTTCATGCCGTTCTGTTTTTCCGTGGGATTACCCGGGGGAATTGTACCTGATGGGGTGGCGGGTGCCGGAGGGATCTGAGATACAGGTATTGTATCAGTTCCCGGCTGGACCAAAACCGGGATAAGATCGTTACCGCAGGATGTGCAGAATTGTACGCCATCCGCGTTCTGGGATAAACAACGGGGACATTGTTGTGTCAAAGAAATATCGCCTTTAAGTACTCTTTTGTGTTCTTTTTACTATAAACTGGTTCTGAATATTTTTTTAACAGCAGTTTATCCGGCAACCGGTTACCAAAAAAGATTATTTTGAGATGTACCAGCCGGTAAGGGTCTCGTCAAGGATCTTCTCTGCAGTCTTTTTCGTGCTGAGGCTGACAATAACCATGGCAATAAACGAGATGATGAATGCATAGGCCGAGAAATGCAGGGGGATCGTTGCAAAGTTGATTCCCATTGCATCAACCTTGAAGTAATTGAGGAAACCAAAGAGGAGCGCTGAGACAAGGCCCAGTGACATGCTGGCAAGCGCTCCTTCGCGGGTTGCACCTCTCCAGTAAAGACCGGCAAGGAGCGGAACTGCGAACGTGCCAAGCATGGTACCGATCCCCATCCAGATAAGGATTGCAAGCATCTCGGGCGGGTTGATGGCAAGGAGCAGGGTCACGAGTGCCGAGAGGACAACCACGATCTTGGAGACCATGAGGACTTTTTGATCGGGTGCATCGGGTTTCAGGATCTTCTTGTAGATATCCCACGAGAACATGGCGCCGATGGTGAGCATCAGACGATCAGTGGTTGACATGACCGCGGCAAGGACAATGACGGCAAAAAATGCCCAGAGCATTTCGACCGGGAGGGCAACTTTGATGCCCTCCAGGATCACGTAATCCCCGGCATTTGCTACTTTGGGCAGTACAATGGTGCCTTCCTTGACCAGGACCTGGCCGGCAAAACCGGTGAATTTTAAGAGAAACATGACAATGCCGTAGGCAACAAAGGCGATGAGCGGGGCCCACTTGAGCATCTTCACATCCCGGATGGAGAGGACATTGTTGATGACATGCGGTGCACAGGCAAGGCCGACCATCAGGAGGACTGCAAACGAGACCACGTACGGCAGCGCAAACGCACCGGTCGGGTTCCATGGCATGACGAGGTTCGGGTTGATGGAGTACATCACTTCATTGACGTACGTGAAACCGCCGGCTTTGAAGATGATGAGCGGGGCCATGATACAGACGCCGACAAGCAGGATGATGGACTGGACAACACCGGCCCATGCAACCGCGTACAGGCCGCCGATCGTTGTGTAAATGGTAACAACCAGCGTGGCGATGATGAGGGCGAGCCAGAGCGGGATCTGGAAAATGGCGATAAGGACGATCGCGATCGCAGTATACTGCCCGACAAGGTAGATGAGCGAGACGATGATCCCGGCAATCGCGGAGAGCGTGCGGAGAGCAACCGGGCTCTCGTACCGGTGGGCCAGGTAGTCCTGTACCGTCATGTAACCTGCACCCCGGGAAATTGTGTGGAGCTTGACGCCGAAGAAGATGATACAGAACCCGATGGAGAGCGGGACAAAGATCTGTTCCCAGATCGTGGGCCAGCCGAGCTTGAACCCGAGGCCGGACACTCCTAAAAGCGACATGCCCGATGCAACGGTTCCGATCATGAGGAGGATAAAGACCCACATGTCAAGCGATCTTCCCGCAATAAGGTAGTCCTCCGTGTTCTTGATCTTCTTCGATGCCCAGGCACCGATGGCAATCATTGCGATGAAATAGATGCTGATTACGACAACCGTGAAAAGGTCTGCCATTTAATCATGCCCCTTAAAAGTCAGTCCCCAGTAGAGCAGTGCAGCTGTAATGACGAGGACAACCCCACTTACAGCAATAATGGTGATATCTGGCAATCCGAACATATTATCTTCTAAACTTGCACCATGCTAACATATAACATAATCGAAATGTTTCGGGGTCGGGTCGGCGTGAGAAAAATTGATACCCTGCAACTGATTTCTTCTTCCACGCGTCCTTAAAAAAATGTTTAATAATCACCCGTGCTAACATGTAGCAAAGATAATCGATTCGGTTAACGGTGATCCAGCATGCTCAGTCTCTCCGGTGTTACCAAGCAGATCGGCGGTCTCACTGCAGTGAACGGGGTAGATCTCAATGTCGGGACGGACCAGATTGTCGGCCTGGTTGGTCCGAACGGTGCCGGCAAGACAACGCTTCTCAATATCATCTCCGGTATTCTTCCCCCTACCGCGGGAAAAATCACGTTCTGCGGTGAAGATATCACCGGCATGAAAGTGAATACGATCTGCCGCAAAGGGATTGCGAAGACGTTCCAGATTGCAGAATCGTTCCCTAACTTAAGCGCCAGGCAGTGTGTTATGATTGGGGTCCTGTTCGGGAACAATCTGGCGCCGGGCATGAGTGCGGCACAGGAAGAGGCGCTGGAGATCCTTGCCGATGTTAATTTTCCTGAGGAAAAGTCCGGAACGCTTATCCGGAACCTTAATGTTGTCGAGCTCAAGCGACTGCAGCTCGCACGGGCTCTTGCATGCAAACCAAAACTGCTCCTGTTAGATGAGCTTACGACCGGTCTCAACCCGAAAGAGAGCAGGGAGGCCGTCGGGCTCATAAGAAATATACGGGACCGGGGGACTTCTATCCTCATCATTGAGCATGTAATGAGTGTTATCATGGGAGTTTCCGACCGGATCGTTGTTCTTGACCATGGCGAAAAGATAGCGGATGGCCGGCCGTATGAGGTCGTCAACAACCAGCGGGTCATTGACACGTATCTTGGGGATATTGACGCGTTCTGACGGGGGATTTTTAAGTCATGCTTACTGTTTCCGGGCTCAATGTCTTTCATTCAAATCTTCAGGTTGTCTGGGACATTTCATTCCATGTCGATAAAGGCGAACTTGTGACAATGATAGGTCCGAATGGTGCCGGCAAGACAACAACCGTCGAGACTATCGTGGGAATTAACCGGAAGGCAACCGGATCAATAATGTTTGACGGGGAGAATATCCTTGGCAGTCACCCCTACGATCTCTTCAAAAAAGGGCTTGCCCTGGTGCCTGAGAAACGGGAGATCTTTGCATCCATGCCGGTCATCGAGAATCTCCTCCTGGGAGGTACCGGCAATCCGGAACCGAAAAAGGCCCTTGACCGGATCTTCCGTCTTTTCCCGATCCTTAAGGAGCGGGAACAGCAGCAGGCAGGCACGCTCTCGGGTGGCGAACAGCAGATGCTCGCTATCGGGCGGGCACTCATGTCCGATCCGCGGCTTCTCATTCTTGACGAACCATCAACCGGTCTCTCCCCGCTCCTCACCGGGCAGGTATTCCGTTCGCTGGAACAGCTGGGCCGGGAAGGGATGACAATTCTCCTGCTCGAGCAGAATGTCCGGAATGCGCTTGCCATGTGCAACCGTGGTTATGTGCTGGAAAACGGCAGGATCGTGCAGGAAGGAAAATCAAAAGAACTCCTGCACGACCCGCGCATCCAGAAAGCATACCTCGGGTTCTGATAGTCAAACAACCATTTATCCGGAAAATACCGGAAAACTGATAACCAGAGAAAGGGGATTTCCCGCTTTATCAATTCCTGGAATTTCTCAATCGGCTTTCGGTTCCGGCAGGGATTCCTTTCGCCGCCTTTTCAGCCACGCACGTGCTTCCTCCGGCAGGCTGATGAGTCCCCGCGGGAGGAAGATGATCGCGAGAATGAGGATGATCCCAATAATCACGTAACGTCCGAACGTGATGCCGGTTGCCTTGAGCCCTTCCCAGATGATGGTGAGCACGACCGTGCCGACAATCGGGCCGGCGATCGTACCGAGCCCCCCGAGAATTACATAGGTCATCGGCCAGAATGAATTATCGACCCCGTACAGTTCCGGCGTGATATAACCGATATGATGGATCTGGAGTGCGCCGGCGACTCCTGCAAGGTACGCGGAAAGGGCAAATGCAAGGAGCCGGTAACGGACCGGATCAATGCCGGCAGCCCGGGCCTCGAGTTCGTTTTCCCGGATCGCGAGAAACGCAAGGCCGATCCGTGATTTCATGATATACCAGATCGCGACGATGGAAGCGATGGTGATCGTGAGAATTATGTAATATTCGATAAGCTGGTAACCGGGGATTGACGGGCTGATGAGCCGGGCCGATGCAATCCCGTCCCAGCCGCCGGTGACGGGTGCAAGTACGCTGACTGTCAGGGTCTGGACGATGATTGCAAATCCGAAGGTGACCATTGCAAGGAACCATTCCTTGAGCCTCACGCAGGTCAGGCCGATGAGGATCCCGATGAATGCAGCAACAGCAGCGCCGAAAAAGATGGTGACAAGCGGTGAGATGCCGCTCTTTGCGGCGATAAGTGTCGATGCATAGGCACCGATCCCGAAAAATGCGGCATGGCCAAGCGAACCCTGCCCGGAATATGCAAGAAGGTTCCATGCGGATGCAAAGATGATGAAGATCAGCATCAGGACCAGCAGGTTGAGGATGAACATGCTGTCGGTGAGGAACGGCATGGCAACCGCAATGACGATTGTTGCGATGATACTGTATTTTGTCATCCGGTCGAGGTCATTGAACATGGTACGTTACTCTCCCTTCTCGCCAAACAACCCGGTCGGCCTCACAATGAGTACGATGATGAGGATAACAAATGAGATCGCGTCTTTCCATATGCCGCCGAGGAAATATGCTGCGCCATTCTCTGCCAGCCCCATCAGCAGACCCCCGATGATTGCCCCGGGAATGCTGCCGAGACCCCCAAGGATAATAATTGCAAAGGCCTTGACTGCCGGGATCGATCCCATATACGGGTTGAATACCTGGCCGCTCACTACCCAGAGCGTGCCTGCCGCTGCTGCAAGTGCGCACCCAAGGCCGAAACTGATCACATCGATCCGCTCGACATCGATACCGACAAGCATCGCCCCTTTCCGGTTCTGGCTGGTGGCTCTCATCTGCATACCAATCGTCGTCTTCTTCAGGAAAAAATAAAGCGCCAGGAGAATTACTGCCGTGAAGACCATGATAAGAATATAATCAAGCGGCACACTGAGCGATCCGAGAGGAACCGTGATACCATCATACGGGCTTTTGATACTCTGCCAGTTATCCGTCCATATCATCGCAGCACCGTTCTGGAAGAAATAAATGAGACCTATCGAGAGGAAGATCTCATTGAGCTTGCCGGTACCGAGAATAGGGCGGAAACAGAGCCGTTCGACAACAGCACCGATCCCGATAAGAGCGATCATGGAGAGGATAAGAATGAGATAGGGATTGAAACCGGTGACAAAAAAGATCGTTGCGGTGATATAGGCGCCGATCATCAGGAATTCGCCATGCGCGAAGTTGACGACCTTCATGACGCCAAAGATCAGGTTCAGGCCGGTCGCGAGCAGGATGTAGATGCAGCCGGCATAGAGTCCCCAGAAAACAATCTGCAGCAGTACCCCGATATCGTCCACGATCTGATCACCCGCGGTTTGAATATATGCAATACATCATCCAGTCCGGAATAAAAAAGGAAGGTACTGGAATTACGTGCTGCTGCCCGCCACATACCATGACGGCAGTACGAATTCCGTTGTCTTCAGGTTGTCAGGCCAGACGATCGTGGGCCGGGTCTCGCCGAGGGTTGCATTGTAGGACAACTGCTCCATCCAGAGATCGAAAGCCGACTCCCGGAAGTCCGGTGAGAACGAGATGGTCGCGTCCTTCATGGCTTCAATGACCTGCGGCATTTTCAGGTCCGCAAGTGCCTGGCGGACCGCGGTCTTGTCAGTGGTTCCCGCGTTCCCGACCGCTTTTGCTGCGATGAAGACACCTTCATACGTGGAGGCTCCCATCATATCGGGGTAGGTTCCGAACCGTGCAAAATAACTTTGCTTGAACCCGCTCTGGGCATCGGCAACAACGCCGGCCGGAGCGGTGTAGGGCGAGAACCGGCTCTCGATAATGGCGCCTTCGCCATACTGGCCGAGATCTTTGTAGAACTGGGCATTGTCATTGTTCTCTGCGTTGAGGAAGAGGGTGTTGAGCCCGATATCTCTGCGGGCCTGCGTGATGATCGGAGCGCCTTCGTTCGGGAATGCACCATTGTACACGGCATCCGGGTTTGCAGCCTTGATAGCCGTCAGCTGGGTCCGGAAATCGCTCTCGCCCATCTTGAAGCTCTGCTGGGAAACCAGCTGGATGTTAAGATGGTTATTTGTGATGGTGTTATTCACGGCAGTCTGGATTCCCTTGCCAAATGCGGTATCCTGGTAGAGCAGGGCAAGCCGGAACGGGCGGTCTTCTGATGCACCGAGTTTCCTGTTCACTGCGGGACGGACAACCTGGTCGATGAACAGGGTGGTGTATTCTCCATAGTTATCGGTTGTCGGGCAGTGGTGGAAGATGTAACTGGTGTCAATATCTGAACGGTGGGTGATGATGGGGCTGGATGCACCGGTCACAACGTACGGGATTTTGTACTCGGCAATAGTCTGCTCGTATGCTGAGGTAACAGCGCTTGAGTAACCCCCGACCAGGATGTCAACCTTGTCATCGGTGATCAGTTTTGTCGCTGCCTTCTGGCCACCCTGCTGGGTTGATTCGTCGTCTCCGACAATGAGCTTGATCTGTGCCTTTGACCCGTCCTTTAACGTAACTCCGCCATCGGCATTGATCCTGTCAGCGGCAACCTGGGCAGAATTCCACATGTTGGTCCCGACATTACTTGCCGGGCCGGTCAGCGATGCAATGACACCAACCCTGATGACACCGGATGATGCAGTGCCCGAAGGTTGCTGCGTTGCCGGTTGTGACTGTGAACAGCCGGCAATGAACGCGGTTGCAATGACGAGAACCGCGATGATGAGAACATGATATTTCATGAGACTTCCTCTATGCTATGATATAGCATGGCATGTTATTTGTTAGTGATAGGCCTTATAAAAAATATCGATTTTATCGCGGTGCTGGTGCACCATTAAGGCAATTGTGGTGCAGGTATTCCGGAAGAATCATGGTTTTTTTGAGCATCCATTGCGGGAACGGGATACAATACCTGTGACAAATCGAAAAATTCCTGATACGTTCTTCTCCACTCACCATCTCACGTTGTTTGATGGATCTGTTTCGAAGAATTCCTGACGAGTTCTTCTTCTGTCTCAAATCTGATGACTTTTAGCACCCGCAAACCCTAAATCTCCCCACTGCCCATATTTGTCGGCATGAAATATACGGCACGGCATATCCAGCGTTTCCTCGAAACCGGAAAGATTGACGAGACCCTCTGGAAGAATCATTTCCCCTCGCTGCTGCGGACTCAGGTACCCGCCTGTGAAGAGTGCAGCGAGTTTAAGGAACGAACCTGTGCCGGGGGTCGGGATCCGGTCGAATGTTTCCTTTCGAAGACATCAACGGTAGATAAGGCCGAAGGGCAGAAACAAAAAAAGCGTGATCCCATGCTGGGTCTCGGTGCGAAATCTCCGGAACGCCGGGGAACCGCACAACCAAGAGACCAGTCGAAGATGTAAATATCCATTTTTTTATTCCGGCGCTGGTTGTAATTTACTTCGATATCACAAGGTACTTTTCGGATACTCTGGACCTGCCAATACCTCAATTAATTTTCCTGTGAACGGTTTAAGATCCGTAAACCCGTAAAAAAAGTGATTATTTTCCGCTGGTTACCGTTTTGGATCCGCGCAGGATGCCAACGGTGCCCGTCCGGACAAACTCCTTGATTCCGTACTGGCGGAGGAGCTTCTCCAGAGCATCGATCTTGTCCGTGTCACCAATTACCTGCAGGATCAGGGTCTTGGCCCCGACGTCAACAATGGATGCCCGGAAGATTGATGCAATCTGCATGATTTCTGCACGGGAAGTACCCAGTTCGGCCGTCACCTTGATCAGGGCGAGTTCACGCTCCACCCGCTCGCTGTCCGTCAGGTCAGAGACCTTGATGACATCAATGAGCTTGTTGAGCTGTTTCATTACCTGCTCAATCTTTTCATCGTCACCAATGACAACGATGGTGATCCGGCTCATGTCCGGTTCTTCGCAGGGGCCGACTGCAAGGCTCTCGATATTGAACCCGCGGCGGGAGAAGAGGCCGGTAACCCGTGAGAGTACACCCGCCTTGTTCTCGACAAGAATCGACAACGTGTGCGGCTTCATGATGGGGGATGCCCTCCAATCATCTCGTTGATCGCAGCACCGGCCGGGACCATCGGGAAGACATTCTCCTCGCGCTCGATACGGAAATCCATAACGAACGGTCCGTCACAGTCAAGGGAAGCCTGCAGTGCCGGGAGCACATCATCCGGAGATTCAACCTGCATCCCTTCGATTCCGTAGGCGTTCGCAATCTTCACGAAGTCGACCGGCGGGAGCTCGGTGAATGAATACCGGTGATCATAGAAGAGTTCCTGCCACTGGCGGACCATGCCGAGGTACATGTTGTTCAGGATCATGACCTTGACCGGGATTTTATTGGATGCAATGGTGCCGAATTCCTGGATATTCATCTGGATACTGCCGTCACCGGCAATATCGAAGACCGGGACATCCGGGCGGGCAAAATGCGCCCCCATCGCGGCCGGAAGACCATACCCCATCGTACCAAGACCCCCTGAGGTGATCCAGGTGCGCGGGTTATGGAAACAGAAATGCTGTGCAGTCCACATCTGGTTCTGGCCGACTTCGGAGACTATCACGGCCTTGTCTTTGACAAGGTCGCTCAGGGTCCGGATGATATACTGCGGGTGCAGCGCACCATTTGTCGGGCACTTGAGCGGGTGGTGCTGTTTCCAGTGCCTGATCTTCTTTATCCAGGTTTCGTGGCCACCTTGTTTTTTCATGAGCGTGAGCAGGTCTTTTAAAACCGCCTTCACATCTCCGACAATAGGCACATCGACGCGCTTGTTCTTGCCGATCTCGGCCGGATCGATATCGATGTGGATGATCTTTGCATGGGGAGCAAAGGTCTCGATCTTACCGGTGACCCGGTCATCGAACCGTGCACCGATCGCGATCATGAGATCGCATTCCGTAACAGCAAAATTTGCATATTCCGTTCCATGCATTCCCAGCATCCCGAGGTTGAGCGGGTGATTGCAGGGAATGCACCCGATTCCCATCAGGGTGGTGGTAACCGGAATCGATGCAAGCGTGGCAAATTCCACCAGTTCCGGAGAAGCATTTGATGAGATGATACCTCCGCCGGCATAGATAAGCGGGCGCTCTGCCTGCCCGAGCAGTTCGAGAGCTTTCTCTGTCTGGCGCTTGTGCCCCTTGTAGGTCGGGTTATACCCGCGGAGGGTGACTTTCTCCGGTAACTTCACATCAGCAGAAAGACCGGTACTCACATCTTTGGGGATATCAATCAGGACCGGTCCCTGCCTGCCGGTACCTGCAACATAGAATGCCTCCTGGACAACCCTGCTGACATCGCCGGCACTTTTCACCAGGTAGTTGTGCTTCGTGATCGGCATCGTGATGCCGGTGATGTCAGACTCCTGGAATGCATCATTGCCGAGCAGGTTGGTGGGTACCTGCCCGGTAAGGGCTACGATAGGAACCGAATCCATGTAGGCCGTGGCAATGCCGGTAACGAGGTTACATGCACCGGGGCCTGACGTGGCGAGGCATACGCCTACACGACCGCTTGCCCTCGCATAGCCGTCCGCGGCATGCGCTGCAGCCTGTTCGTGCCGTACAAGTATGTGCCGTAATGACGAGTCGTAGAGTTCATCATAGATCGGCAGCACCACTCCGCCCGGGTACCCGAAGATGATCTCGGTCCCTTCGCGCTGGAGTGATTCGACGAGGATTTTTGCCCCGGTTTTCATGTCCTTTCCCTCAATAGTCTGTTCATACCGGCGATCATCGCCTCGACACTTGCCATAATGATGTCGGTGCGGGCGCCGCGTGAAGTAATTATCTTCCCGTCTTTACTTAATCTTACTGTCACTTCGACGAGTGCGTCAGTCCCGCCGCTGATTGCGTCAACATGGTATTCCTCAAGCCGTATGTCGGCTACATCGCTCACGCACTTGCGGAGTACTTCCATTGCCGCATCGACCGGGCCGTCACCGGTCGCAGCACCGGTCATCTCCACGCCGTTCACGACAAGAGTGACTGAAGCAGTCGGGATCATGTGGCTGCCGCTTGTGGCAGTGAACTGCCGCATCTTGATGACCGGTTTGCATTCGATCGCAAGCACGGCGTCGGCCACGGCCATCAGGTCGGCATCGGTCACCCGCTTGCCTTCATCGCCCAGCTGCTTGATCCGTTTTACGATCTCCTTGACCTGCTTGTCCTCGGCCTTGTAATTCATTTCCTGGAGTGCGGCTTCGACCGATGCAGTCCCGGAATGCTTGCCGAGCACGATCCGGCGCTTGCGGCCAACCATCTCCGGTTGTACCGACTCATACGTGGACGGCTCGCGCATCACCCCATGGGCATGGATGCCGCTCTCGTGGGTGAATGCCATCTCGCCAACAATGGCCTTGTTCACCGCGAGCGGGACGCCCGTGTGGCGGGCGACAAGGTTCGAGAGCGGGTAGATTTGTTCCTTCCGGATCCGGGTTTGGTACCCGTAGAGGACTTCGAGTGCCATTACCACTTCTTCCAATGCTGTATTGCCGGCCCGTTCGCCAAGTCCATTGACCGTGACATGGGCGCACGATGCGCCGGATTTCAGCGCTGCCATCGTATTCGTGAGGGCAAAGCCAAGATCGTCATGGCAGTGGATGGAGAGCGGGGCAATCTTTGAAAGCGGCGGTATGAATTCGGCAACCTTTTCCGGAGTCAGCAGTCCGACCGTGTCGCAGAAACAGAGCCGGTCTGCTCCGCGCTTCACTCCCTCAGAGAAGATCTCGTGCAGGAAAGACTGGTCGGCCCGGGAGGCATCTTCGCCGGAAAGTTCAACGATAAGCCCGCGGCTCTTCGCGTACTCCACGGCATCGTAAGCCATTGCGGCCACCTGCTCGCGGGTCTTGCGCATCTTTTTGGCAATATGCAGGTCGCTGACCGGTACGACAAGATGGACCGAGTCTGCACCCAAATCCGCAGCATAATCAATGTCTTCGTGAAGAGCCCGCACGTACGTGCAGATCTCGGCTGATAGTCCAGCATCTGCGATGAGGCGGATGGCATTGCGTTCCCCATCCGAAGCAGCAGCGGAACCGGCTTCGATGACATCGACACCTGCGGCCGCAAGTTTGGTCGCAATTTCAAGCTTCTGGTCCGGGTTTAACGATACTCCCGGGGTCTGTTCCCCGTCCCGTAACGTGGTATCTAAAAAGCGCAGGTTATTGACAAATAAAACATTCACTCATGGCAATCACCATGGGTAATCGTGGGAAAGGAGAATATAAAAAGAGATCGTGCACCAGCATCCGGCAGTTCGCTTTCCGGGTACGATGAGTGGTGAAATTTTCTCAACGGTATTGAAGAGCCTGCGAATTTAAAAAAAATTCAAACAACCGGGTTTTGGATCATTGTGGTGAAACCAGCAAATCGATACCGGTTCCTGAACCGGGGAATCGGGCCGGGAATCCCCCCGCTGGAAAAAAGATCTCATAAAACCAGGGCGCCGGGTAAAATTCCCGGAGAAAAAGATCGCGGGCCGGGAAAATTTCACATCAGCTGAGTGATAGTAAACAATAAGACAGAGATTTATCGGTATCTGGTCCGGACCTTCATTATGTCCCCCAGCGTCCAGAGCCACCTGCCCCTTATCTGTCGGCCTCTGTAACATCGCTAAATATGACCTCTCCTGTTCACGTCGGAGAACTGACAATTGTTCCGGCCCGGTTCCGCGTTTTTGCGAATTATGACCTCTGAAAATGGGGGGGTGAGGGAAAAGAGGTACAACCGGGCATAGTATAGGCTCCGCTGTACCAGAATTCTCACAGGGGGTTTCCGGGCGCGACAAGCCCTCATTCCCAGGGCAGGAGAATTCTTCATCTTTTTTGGATGAAGCAGATGGATTTGAAAAATTCCTCTTGCCACCCACCTACGTACGGAACCACATGCCCGCCATCTGTCGGCCACTGTAACATTGCTAAATACACCCTCATCCGTTCCCGCCGGAGATCTTCTCTTCATTCCGGCCTGGTTTCGTGTTTTTGCGAATTATGACCTCAGAAAATGGGGGGTTGAGGGAAAAGAGGTACAACCGGGCCTGATACGGGCACCGCTATACCAGAATTCCTACGGGGGATTCTGGAGGGGGATTAGTACGCTCTCCGACGATGGAGCTGGGTCAGGTCCTGATCCCGGAGCTGGCTTGGGTTCTGTATATGAGGGGGCCGGGCCGACACTAACCGGATCAGATTTTTTTCAGCGATAATGATCGCGATGAAAATTATTCGTGCCGACCCGGCTCAATCCGGATTTTTCCAGAAGACCGGGGGAATATTCTGGAGATTTTTTGTAATGGTTTTTTTCAGAGAAAATTTCAGCGTGAGAAATTTTTTTGGGAAAATCCGGTAACCTTTTTGGGACGGAAAGATCACGAGATCCTTTTTTTATGCAATCAGGCAGGTCAATCGCATTTCCCGCAGCGCTGTAATCCGCTGCGGTTTGGAGAGGCGGGGCTTTAGAGCGGAGGGGGGGCGGGTTTGGGTAGTGTTGAAAATGGCGAGCGCAATGCGATTGAAAAAAAACAGCCTGCACATCCATCGGGAAATGTTATACCGATTTTGGGCTTTCGTGAAAGGATTATCAATGATAAAAATAGTTGATATCCATCCGCGCAGGTTTTGTTTCCCCGGAAAAAAATTCTTCCGGAAAACCCTGTTGATTCTATTAATGTTTTATGAGCCAAAATTCGTCATGTTCCCCAATAGGTTAAGGTTTGAACGAGAAATAATATATACTACTGAATTATATCGCTCAATGTGGACGACCGGAGGTTGTTCCACAAAATCAGAGGACGGGTCCACCCGCCGTAGAAGTCAGATGGCCCGCATCCTGCCCGAGGGCATGTGATCATTATCTTTCATTCTTATGAAGGTTTTCCCATGCCTCCGAGCGAAGCGTATCGAAAAAACGGAGGAAAACGAATGAAACTACGAAAGCTAAGCGTCGTCCTGCTGGCATTGCTGCTGGCGGCGATGGCGATGGTACCGATAGTGAGCGCTACGGAAGAGATTTCTTCCGAACGAGCTCAAGTCCAACAAAATCAGACATTAAAAACATCACTGATAACATTTGATGGCCTGTCAACATTCAACTCACAAATCCTGAATGAAAAAAGATCGGAAAGTGCGGTATCATCATCGATAGCAAAATATGAAACCCTCGATATTGATGCAAGCTCTTTGAAAAAACAGTTATTATCTGGCAAACAAGTTCCGATACATCTGAATGGTGTTCCTTATTTTATGGACCTGCACGAAGAAACATTCTATCCGAGCGCAGAAACCGGTGTTTACACATTCAATGGTAAGCTTGTTTCGGCAAAGAATGGCCGTACTCTCCCAAAGAGCAGTGTCCTGCTTACTCTGGACGACAGCGGAGTACTTGGTCGGATCTCTGTTGATTCATCAGAATTTATCTACCTTGACGAGGTTTCGGATGATTACCCCAGGACTCCCGAACAACAGATTGCGTATTCTTCAAAAGATGTCACCCAGCACGAGATCGATTTGACAAATGATCTTATCGTGGAATTACCATCCGGTGAGACAAAGCCAGTTGCATTGTTATCTGATGAGGAACTCACCTGGATAAAAACCGAACAGGAGAAATCCAATGATCAAAACTCTGATTCTGTCGAACCAACATCAGATCAACGTTCTGTTACCGTGGATAGTATCGTTGATGTGAAACTTCTCATTGCCACTGACAATAAGATGTACACCGGTTATTCAAACTGGAAAAAACGGGCACAATCTGTTCTCAACGATGCAAATAGTGCATTTGGTGTCGACAATATCAAAATCCGGCTGGTGCCGATATTCGACGACTCCAAAAGGATGGAACTGACCCAGAATTTTAATCCTGTAAATCCATTCCCGGTATTTGTGAGCGTTTTTCCCGAGTCATACCTTGATTCTCAACATGCAGATATTGCAATATATTTAAGTGGAAAACCTTTTACCGGGTCTGCTGTCGGATTGTCGCAAGGATTTGATGGAGGCAAGAAGCGTCATGCGGTTATGTCATATGAAGCCATGCCCCCCGGATATGTCGCAAATGCACAAGATCGGGCATATGTCTTTACCCACGAACTCGGTCACCTGTTCGATGGCGCTCATGAAATCGCTCCCAATCAGGGGGAATCTTATAATCGTGCCACGACTTACCTCTCGAACGGGGCAGTAAAACAAACGACAATGTGTGTTTCTGTTTCCCAGGATTCTCTGATTTTCTCCACCAATGATGGGATCCATGGGGACATCGGCCATAATAACGCGTTGCGACTGCAGGAAACAAAAGGGATTGTGAGCAGTTATGTTTCCTGATTTTCCCTTTTTTTTATTCCGATTAAAACAGCCTTTTTCTCTGGAAAGATATTTGGGTAAAAAAACGATAAAGAAATACGAAGAATTATATTATTGCCAAAACCGAACGTTCCTGTGGTGATGAGATGATTACCCACTTTACGTTAATATTGCTGCAACCACATTCATCTTTGACGGATTATCTTGAGGAAGGATGATCATGACAATAAAAAAATGGCACTGGGCGCTCGTAACGATCGGCATACTCATAGTCCTGCTGATCCTGCTGATCCTGCTGACGGGAACGGGAGAGAGAACGGTCTCAAATATATTCTTCATTCCCGCGGGGACATTCAACCCGGTTCCTGGTGGAAATGCCTCAGGGGAAAAGGGTACGACAGATAATGCCAATGAGGCAGATGATCTTCAGTCACAGGAACAGAAATTAATGGATGCAAATCTCGTTATAGATGAATGGAATGTCAGTTCTCCCAAGAGGCCCCAGCGCAATATCACGATAATTCACGTTACGGATGAGGATTTCAAAGGATACCCGGAACTTGAGAAGGCGATGTATGATAAAAAGAATAGTCCCCCGGGAGAGGGCAGTGGATGGTCATTGTCCGTTACGGGATTCGGAGCGAACCAGAGTGATTATGACCGGTTTATGAATTTGGTCTGCAGGAATAAAACGCGGTTAGAATGCTATGCGGATATACCTGCTTTTGAATATTACGGACGGTACTATTTTATTGGAATAGCCGTGTTTTAACTCCGGGAATTACACCTTCAATAAGCGTGCAACCAAGGTAAAAGGAAAAACGAGTGGATAATTGATGCTGCTATATCCAACAGCAACGGGACATCATTTGGAAGAAAGATCATGACAATAAAAAAATGGCACTGGGCGCTCGTAACGATCGGCATACTCATCGTCCTCCTGATCCTGCTGACGGGAACGGGCGAGAGAACCGTTTCAAATATATTCTTCATTCCCGCGGGGACATTCAACCCGGTTCCTGGTGGGAATGCCTCAGCGGAAAAGGGTACGACAGATAAAGCCCATGAGGCAGATGCTATTCAGTCCCTAGAACAGAAAATAATGGATGCAGAACTCAGTATAGACGAATGGAATGTCAGTTCTCCCAAGAAGCCCCAGCGCAATATCACGATACTTCACGTTACGGATGAGGATTTTAAAGGATACCCGGAACTTGCGAAGGCGATGCATGATAGGAAGAATAGTCCCCCGGGAGAGGGTAGTGGATGGTCATTGTCCTCTACGGGATTCGGAGCGAACCAGAGTGATTATGACCGGTTTATGAATTTGGTCTGCAGGAATAAAACGCGGTTCGAATGTTATGCGGATTTACCGGTTTTTGAATATTACGGGCGGTATTATTATATCGGAATAGCCTTGTTTTAACTCCGGGAATTATAACGTCACTGATCGTGCTACCAGGGTAAAAGGAAAAACGAGTGGATTATTGATGCAACCACATCCATCTTTGACAGATTATCTTGAGGAACAAAGATCATGACAATGAAAAATTGGCACTGGGCACTTGCGATACTTAGTATACTTGTTGTAATTCTCATCTTCCAAACCGGGACTGGAGAGAACTTTGTCTCAAATTTATATATTATTCCCGCTGGAACATTCAGTCAGGTTCCGGATATAAATTCGTCATCGGAAAAGGGGATGACAGGGAATGCCATCGAGGCGGGTGATCTTCGAGGGGAGGACCAGAAATTGATTGACACAGAGTATTATGTATATGCAGGGAACCTCAGTTCCCGACAGGTTCGTGGACGTAATCTTACAATTCTTCATATTGCAGATAATGATTTAAAAAAATTCCCGGAACTTGAACGATCGATACATTCGGCAGAGTACTATCCCGCAGCCCGGGATACGGGCGAGCTACGCGATGTTGCCGTATTCAAAGGGAACATGAGTGATTATACCCCGTTCATCAATTCTGTCTGCAAAAATAGGACTCGATCTGAATGTTATGCCGATATGGCCGCCTTCGAATATCATGGGCAGTATTATTTTATCTCTGAGATTATATATGACCGTACTCGGCCAATTTAAAGATCATAGTTGCGCGTGATTGAAGGGCGGTGTGCTTGACACGGTACCAGCGAAAGTCCTTATATGGGCAGCCGTTGGTATCATTGCCTTGCGAGTAGAT
>JBAZHD010000063.1:0-19738 GCA_041652515.1 Methanoregula sp. | reverse complement strand
GCTTGAAACCCGGCCTAAAAAGAGACTCCGTTGAGGACATGGATAAAAGATCCGTTTGATAGGCTTCGGATGTACGCACGAAGGCAACGACGTGTTCAGTCCGGAAGTACTAACGTCCAAACACTAATGCTCACCACATTAAACCCAGACGAAATTCTGAGTGTAAACCAAATTTTATATCTTATTCTGTCATACAGAACAAGGTATTATCCTACACGGCTGCCAAGGTGGCGGAGCGGCCACGCGGTTGACTGCAGATCAACTACACTCCGGTTCAAATCCGGACCTTGGCTTTCGGAGAAATGCGTTCAACACATCGATTATGTCGAAAAAATGTGTCCGCACTCCGTTACAAAGCATCTAAAAGCAACATCGTGGTGATTGCGGCCATAGCTTTCGGGAAACACCTGGTCTCATTCCGAACCCAGCAGTTAAGCCGGAACACGTAGTATGCTGTACTGAGGTACGCGAGTCCCCGGGAACCATACCAAGCTGCAATCACCTTTCCTTCTTACACGGTCTTCTTGTAAAGTATTACCAAAGAGCGAATGCTCTCAGCACATTCTGTCATCTGTTCATTATGGAACAACATCAGGTTCACGACCTGAATGATACATTCAATCACAACATCGTGGTGATTGCGGCCATAGCTTTCGGGAAACACCTGGTCTCATTCCGAACCCAGCAGTTAAGCCGGAACACGTAGTATGCTGTACTGAGGTACGCGAGTCCCCGGGAACCATACCAAGCTGCAATCACCTTTCCTTCTTACACGGTCTTCTTGCAAAGTATTACCAAAGAGCGAATGCTCTCATTAAGAAATGTCATTGTATCGTTTTCACGGATGCCGTCAGGTTCGCAGGCATCGCGTGACAGATTATCAGGGGGATGGTTCTACACGCTTCTTTGTACATTCCATTCCCTTCAGCTGCATGACGCAGCACCCGCCGCGGCAGGCTTCAAGATCGGTGCAGTCCCTGCATCCCGGGGCAATATGGGAGCCCCGCTCTTCCCGGTAAGGCAGGAACCCCTTCCTCCAGATATCTTCGAACCGCTCCTCCCGCAGGTCTCCGATGGTATTTTCTTTTACGGGTGGCAGTTCCGGACACCCCCGGACCCGGCCGTCCGCGCCAATGCAGCACGATATAATGCCGATCCCACAGAAGAAGAAATCATCGCGGTAGATCTTCCGGTCATAAAAGTCCCCAAGGTACCCGAGGTTCTCCCCGACAATGACCGGGAAGCGATCCTGTATCCTCTCTGAAAGGAAATCCAGGAGCGATCGTAACAGGTTGTCCGACAGGAAGAGTGAATCATTCCCTGACGCCCTTCCAATCGGCATCACGGTCCCGACCCGCCAGAGATCGGCATTTGCCTTCGCGGCCTGGTAGAGTTCTTCCAGTTCATGGATATTACGGGGCGAGATGATCGATGTCATGCAGGCCTGGCGGCACCCGTGCGTTTTCAAAAGGCGGAGAGCGTTCATCGCCCCGGAAAATGCGCCATCCATTCCCCGGATTATATCGTGTGTCTTCCCGATTCCATCCACGCTGACCTGTATCGAGTCGGCAACCTTGACGATTCTTGTGATATTTTCCTCAGAGATACCGGAACCATTTGTGGAGAATCCTGTCTCCATGCCGGATTCTTTTGCTGTCTGCAGTACTCCGAGGAGGTCTTTGCGTAGAAGAGGTTCACCCCCGGTTGCAAGGAACCGCATAACGCCAAGGTGAGAGAGATCCCTGATAATACCTGCAATCTCGTCTGTTGACAGTTCGTCCCGGTGAGGATTCATCCCCCCCGAACCGCAGTGGATGCATGCCATGTTGCAGGAGAGTGTGCACTCCCAGATCACGGCCTTGGGCGGGGGAGTCTTCCCAAGCCTCCTCATTGTATTGAATCCCTGTATAAGCGCCGCTCTCTTGATTTTTTTGAAAACCGGACTATTCATTAAATTTATTTGAATATATCCTCATATCAAAATATGGTCAACTGGAAAAGGGTCTCGAATGGCTTCTTTCTCGTAAGTCTGCTCGGTTTTCTCCTCACGGTATTCTACCTGTTTATCCGGTCAAATGTTACGTATGCCTCACCTGAAATGATGGCCCACGGGGGCAGGGGAGACGGGGAGTTCATCTATCTGGTGACCGCCGTTGTGATCCTATTCATTGCCGGTATTGCCAGTTACCTTGTCGGTCGGAGACAGGAACAGTCCCGGCCCCCCGAGCGGGAACAGTAATCCGTTAAAAAAAAAATTACAGAGTCCTCTGCCGGGATTACCCCCTGTCTTTTACAAAAAAGATCTCATCACTTTCTTATATCTGATTTGTTTATAGTAAATTATGACCTGGATGCGGAAGATCTCGAAACCTGTATTAATCGTCAGTATCCTGGGTCTTCTCATGTCCGGTTTTTATGCACTTCTCCTGATGACCGCCATGTATGCACCGCCTGAACAAATGGCCCAGGCAATGGAAAGCAGGACAAGGGAACTCCTGCGTGTCGGGATCGCTGTGGCAATCCTTGCTGTCGTATGCGTCGCCAGTTATTTCCTATCCTCGAAAGAGGAGAAAACAGAGCCCCCTCAGAAAAATCCATAACCCCCATTTTCCGGCAACAGTCCTTCACGGATACCGGCAGGATCAGGGCCTGTGATGACAGATTCACGATTATCCCCCGGCGCGTAATGGGCACGGGATCTGTACAATTCAGGATTGAATCCCGAGGAATTCCCGCACAACCTTCGCAAACTCCGCCGGGCACTGGTACATCAGCCCGTGCCCCGCGCCCGGGAACTGTTCGAGACGGGCACCGGGGATACGCTCCGCAAGCGTGACCGCGTTTGCCGGGGGGATGACCACGTCATCCGTACCGGTGATAATCAGTGTCGGTAACCGGATCTGCGGTAACCGGCCGTACGATCCCGGCCATGTGTAAAACGCTTCGGCCTGCCGGGCGGCGCCCGCCTCGCTCACCGTCTCGTGGACGTCCGGGCAGAACATCCACGGGTCGTGTGCTGCCAGCCAGTCTTTAGTGAAAAGAACGGAGAACATACGGTTTGCCAGATCGAGACCGGTTCCGCTCTTGTCAGACAGGGTTTGCCAGACCTCCGGTGCCATCTGGACAGCCTCGCGGCCCCCGCAGGTGCCGGCAACGAGAATGAGCCGGTCCACCCGCTCCGGCCGGGAAAGTGCAAGCTCCTGTGCAACGGATGCACCCATTGAAAGTCCGAGGATATGGGCCCGGGAGATACCGAGGGCATCCATCAGAGCCAGGGTATCGTCCGCAAACAGCGGGATGGAGAACGGATCGTCCGATGCTGAAGAATACCCGGTGCCGCGGTGGTCGAAGATGATGACACGGAAACGGTCTTCAAGCGCCCCGAGCACCCGGGGGCTCCACATGTCCATAGTCGAGGCAAACCCGTTGATCAGGACGAGCGGGAAACCGGAACCATGGTCATGATACGCTATGGTGATGCCGTTCACGTCTGCGGTTAGTACGGGAGAAGACTCCATGGTATGGCAGGGAATCTGGCGGGAGAGGTATTGTCCTTTTCGCATGACTGCGATACTGGCAGGTCCGCGGCCTGCATTGACGGATTCCCGTTATTCCTGCCCGTGCAGGTTGTGGACACCGGATCTGTCCCCGCTCATTCCGGGACAACAGCAACCGCTTCAATCTCGACAAGCCTGTCCGGGTGCCCGAGGCCGGCGACGAACAGCACCGTTATCGCCGGAAGGCGGGGACTGTCTCCCCATTTCTCCTGGAATGCGAGGAAACCTTCCCGCGGGTCCTGTCCCTGGACAAGGAACACAGAAAATTTTACGACATCCGACAGTTCCGCACCGGCAGCGGCGAGCGTCAGCCTGATATTTTCAAGCGCCCGGGCGGTCTGGATCTTCAGGTTTCTGCCGGCAACCGACCCGTCCGGCAAGATGCCGTTTTTCCCCCCGACATAGATTGTGGCGTGATCTCCGCGGACCGCCACGGCGTGCGAGTATCCCTGCGGCGGTGCCAGTTCTCCCGGGTTGATGGCCGTAATCTGTCCGATCATATCAGTAACTTCCCGGGCCGGGTTTATTGCTCTTTCTTAAGGATTTCTTCGTTCTGCTGCGAGTTCTGGTGGTTCTCATTCTCCATGAAGGGTGGTTTTTCTGGCATTGTATACCCTGCATTCTTCTCCGGCCAGATTCATACCGCACATGCCCTGCATTTATCCGGAATAAAAACGGACCTCTGTCCGGATTACCATGATTCCGAACAACATTCTCCACACCTCCATGAGTATCGACGGCCGCATCACGAACTTCCCGGCCGACCTCGAGTTCTACTATCCGCTCGCAGCGCAATGGAACCCCGATGCGATACTCTTCGGGAGCGAGACAATCCTCGCTGCAGCCCGTGCCGACCCGACCCTGTCCGATCCATTGAAAGCCGGTATTCCTGAACTGCAGGTCTCCCTTCATCTGCAGAGCGCTGAAGTTGTCGGAGATGGGATCGTCTGGGCACGGTATGCTGTAAATAAAGACCTCTGATCCGACCGGGCTGTACTGACGGCACTCCCCAGTATCCCCCCGTTTTCCTGCGGTCACTTCCTGTTATTCCAGTGATCGTTCTTTACCTGGATATACTGTTTTATTCCCCCGGGAATGAGCAGCATGACTTTTTTCAGGAAATAATTGAGTATTTCAAGACATGAGGTCAATGGCTGCAGTTCCTTTTTTTGGATCTCTCTCTTCTGCCGCATCTCGGAAGTATAGATCATCTCTGTAAATATGGGTACAATCTCTTCAGGAGTCAGTCCCTGGTATGGTTCCCAGGGCTCTGACGGATCCGGCCATGGTGCATAAAAGAGGCGCCCGTCCTCCCGTCCAAGGTATTCGCGGGCAAACTGCTGGTTTGACGGTTCGTAATGGTTCAGGATTTCGATCCGTATTTTCGGAGCGAGCCGGTGTTGCATTGGAAGGTGTTTAAACACCAGGCTCTCTCTGAACTGTTCCCTGTCCAGATAATCGTTTATCTCCGGTCTGTCGTTAAAAACGCGATTGCATAACCGGATAAATTCCGTATGGTGGATATCCAGGCTTGCGTTCATCCGTTTTTTCGGTATTTCCAGTGTATGGTCAAGGGATAATCCGATAATCCTTGCGAAGTCCTCAATAATCCCGGATGGCATCTGGCTCTCTTCATAACAGCGGACAATGACGTTCTCCTTTCCGAATTCATCGGCCCACGGGGTGATAACCTGCAGGTGATCGAAATCCACGCGCCTGTAAAATGAGTCCACAAGGTTTTCATCCAGATTTTCTTTCATGCGGTATATGGATGCTTTCACAAACTGGTTGTACCGGGATTCGATAAGCGTGTCCTGCCGTCGTGCATAATAGATGATCTTCACCTGGGGTGAAGAGGAGAGCAGTTCCCGCAGTTTCTCTGCACCCCCCATGAATGCAAGACATTCTGCACTGATGAGGCAGACAGGGCAGTCGGATTTTTCTACCTCATCGATCCACTTCATGACCGATAATCCGGGGAGCGATTTGATCCCGGAAACGGTCTGATTCATCAGCTCCCTGCAGATGCCCAGATGGTTGAGTCCACTGCCGGGATAGAAAAACCCCCTGTCCCTCAGTACCTGCCTGTTCCGGGAGAAAAAATCCTGGAGTGTTGTTGTCCCGGTCTTAGGCCCTCCGATATGGATGTAGAGTGTCTTTTCCATGACGGTATCAGATCCTGATGGCAGAAACCTTCACTGTATCCCCTTTCCAATCCGGTTCTTTTATAATCCTTGCATTCTGAAAATTTATACCCTGCCGGATCCCGGTAGCGGGACACTGGTTCAAGTGCCCGATGGGAAGGCAGCCAGGGACGTACACGTAATTATCCGATGAGTTCTCTTCCCTCAAGGTATGCAATGATATCCCGGACCGACTCTTCCGGTGTCTGCCGGGCGGTTTCGATGATCAGTTCCGGGTGCAGCGGCTCCTCGTATGGATCGGATACGCCGGTAAAATGCGGGATCTCCCCGTCAAGTGCTTTTCGGTACAGGCCTTTTACATCCCTCTGGACAAGGGTATCGAGATTGCATTTTACGTACACCTCGACAAAGGTACGGCAGCATTGCCGTGCAGTATCGCGTGCCTCCCGGTAGGGCGAGATGAATGAAACAAGAGTTACCACCCCGTTGGTACTCAGCAGCCCGGCGATATACCCGACACGCCGGATGTTTTCGTCACGGTCCTCTTTTGTAAAGCCCAGATCCCGGCAGATCCCCGAGCGGACAATGTCCCCGTCCAGCCGCTGGATAAAGGATACCCCCCGGTGCCGCAGCTCAAGCTCCAGCATGATGGCGATCGTTGTCTTGCCGGATCCTGACAAGCCGGTCAGCCAGACTACAAATCCTGTCCGTTCCAATGCTCTCCCGTCCCGTGACGTGTATATACAGGAAGTACTTTGCTACAGGTTAAAAAAGCAATTGGATTTCCCCGGTCATACCCGTCCGGTGCGACCTGGACCCGCCGGAACTTACACCCTGTTTCCGGTGTGACAGGGTGGAGCAGCGGGAAAGATCCCACTGGGGTAGGAATATCTTCCCCCAGCACAAGATACTCCGGATAAGTATGGACAGATCCGTGTCCCGCGAGGGTGAAGAACAGTATCATCTCTCAAACCTTGACATGCTCGAGGCGGAGAGTATCCACATCATTCGTGAAGTGGTAGCGGAGTGCGCGAATCCGGTGATGCTCTACTCCGTAGGAAAGGACTCCTCGGTACTGTTGCACCTTGCCCGGAAGGCATTCTTTCCCGACCCCTTACCCTTTTCCCTCCTGCACGTGGATACCGGTTTCAAGTTTCCCGAGATGTACGCGTTCCGCGATGAAGTTATCCGGCAATATGGTCTCACCCTTGTCGTGGAGCGGGACGAGGAAGGCATTGCTGCCGGGGTTAACCCCTTGCGTGACGGGACGGTTGCCTGCTGCAGCCAGCTGAAGACCCGGGCCCTTGTCTCTGCACTTGCCCGGGGAGGGTACGATGTCGCGTTCGGGGGAGCACGGCGGGATGAGGAACGCTCCCGGGCAAAGGAGAGGATCTTCTCGTTCCGGGATTCGTTTGGCCAGTGGGACCCGAAGAACCAGCGGCCTGAGCTCTGGAACCTGTACAATACCCGCAAGAACAAAAAAGAATCCTTCCGGGTCTTCCCGCTCTCGAACTGGACCGAGACCGATATCTGGTCATACATTTACCGGGAGAAGATAGCCGTTGTTCCTCTCTATTTTGCCGCGGACCGGCAGGTGATCGAGCGGGACTGGCACCTGATCCCGGTCTACCCCAATGTCCCGGTCCAGCCCGGAGAAGAAGTGACGACGGTAAAGTGCCGTTTCCGGACGCTCGGCTGCCACTTCTGCACCGGGGCGGTCCGTTCGGATGCAGCCACCGTGCCCGAGGTTCTCCGGGAAATGCTCTGTACCCGGCACTCGGAACGTATCACCCGGCTGATTGATCATGATCAGGACAGCTCGATGGAAATGAAGAAGAGGGAAGGGTATTTCTGAAATGGATCCGGACATCCTTGAAAAACTGGAAAACCGTGATCTCATGCGGCTCGTCATCATCGGGAGCGTTGATGACGGGAAATCGACACTGCTTGGCAGGCTCCTGTACGATTCATCTGCCCTCTTCGAAGACCAGATCCGATCGGTGAAGGAGTACTCGCAGAAGAACCGCGAACAGCCGATCGATTTCTCCCTTTTCACTGACGGCCTGAAGGCCGAGCGGGAGCAGGGGATCACCATCGATGTAGCGTACCGTTACTTCTCCACCATCTCACGCCGGTATATCATCGCGGATACGCCGGGGCACGAACAGTACACCCGGAACATGATCACCGGTGCTTCCCTTGCAACGGTCGCGGTTATCCTTGTGGATGCCACCCGCGGTGTCATGACCCAGACCCGGCGACATTCCTTCCTCTCCACGCTCCTCGGGATACGGCACGTTGTCGTTGCCATCAACAAGATGGACCTGGCGGGGTTCAGAAAGGAAGTATCCGACCGGATCGTGCAGGATTACCTGGCGTTCTCGGAAAAATTCCGGATAGAATCTATCCAGTTCATCCCTGTTTGTGCTTCTGGAGGTGACAATATCGCTCACCGGAGCACGGCCATGCCCTGGTATACCGGACCATCCCTGCTCGAATACCTGGACTCGCTCCATATTCCGGCAGAACGCAACCTCATCGATCTCCGGTTTCCCGTACAGATGGCAAAATGGGACGGAGGTTCAAAGCGCGGGTACCTTGGATCCATAGCATCGGGGATCCTCCGCACGGGAGATGAGATCCTTGTCCTTCCGTCCATGAAGAAGTCCCGGGTCGAGAAGATCGTTGTCGGTATGGATCAGAAGTCCTACGCGTTCTCCCCTCAGGCGGTATCCGTGTACCTTTCCGATGAACTGGACATCGGCCGCGGCGACATGATCGTCCGGGAGGCCAATGTCCCCTGCCGTGCGCAGACAATCGAGGCCATTCTTGTATGGCTGGACGAGCAGCCCCTGCAGCCGGGAAGGATCTACCCGGTCAAGCACACCACCCGGCTCGGGCGGGGGAGCGTCGTGCAGATACGGTACTGCTTTGAGATGAATTCGTTCCACCGGCATCCCGCGGTATCGCTCTCCCTCAACCAGATCGGGAAGGTTGTCATAAACCTCATGAACCCGTTTTTCATGGATGAGTATGCAAAAAACCGCCAGACCGGCAGTTTTATCCTCATCGACCCGGTGAGCAACCAGACCTGTGCTGCCGGTATGGTGAGCCGGTGCACGGAGACAGCGGAGGAACAATCCGCTGTAAAATCCACGTTTCAGCGCGGGGAAACATACTGGGTTGTCGGCAGCCCGGCAGATGAACGGTCCCTCGTCCTGCTCCGGGACCTGCGGGAAGATGGCAGGGCGGTTGTCTCTCTTGATGCTGATGCAGGACTGTTTTCTGGCTTGCTACCGGTACCGGATCCGACCGGGAATGCACCACGGGTTGCCCTTGCGCAGCTCTGCCGGCTCATCAATGACTCTGGAGTGGCAGTTGTCGTGCGTTCGGGATTGGTACCGGATGCCTCCGCACGGGCGGTTATCGGGGAGATTCACCTGTTCATCGTCCAGTAGGTATCTTTTTTCGCACTGCGGCGTTTGTACCTTACCTGTTCAGGATATCTGCCTTTGTTGCGATCGCCTGCAGGACCGGTTCCGGTACGAACCGGATGCCTTTTTTTGCTGCCCGATTCAGGCACATGAGAATGCTTCTCAGCGGCTCCATATCCCGCTGCTGCCGGTCAAGAGTTGCAATCATTTCACTGAAGATCGGGCCCAGTTCCGTGGCAGTGAGACCACGGCAGGGCATATAAGGTTCATCCGAATCAGGTCGTGGATCGTAAAAGAGGCGTCCGTCCGCCCGTCCCAGATACTCCCTGGCGATCTTCTGGTTTGATTCCTCATAATAGTCGAGGACGGTATTCCTTGCTTCCGGGGAGAGCAGGTGCTGTTTTCGCAGGTTCTCAAAGAGCCTGCTCTGCGCGAACCGGCAGTTGATGAGAAAATAATTGATCTCAGATGCATCGCTGATTGCCTGGTTGCACAACCGTACGAATTCCAGGTGGTGCGGATCCAGGCTGGCATTAATATCTTCACCGGAATGTGAGAAGGTTTCATCAACGGAAAGCCCGGTAATACCGGTGAAATCGCCGATAATATCGCCATTCATCTGCTGTTTTTCGTAACACCGGACAATCACGTTCTCCCTGCCGAAGGATTCTGCCCATGGTGTAATGATGCGGATGTGATTGAACAGCGGCATGGGATATACACCTTTCAGGAACTCCTCGTCCAGCCTTTCATCCACCCGGTAATGACCGATTTTTACTACCTCTTTATACCAGGACTCGATCAGGGCGTCCTGTCGCCGTGCATAATACACGATGGTAACCGGCAGCTCCCCGGGAATCAGTTCCCTCAGGATTGCCGCCTTGTCCTGGCCGGCAAGGCATTCTGCACTCATGATATGGGTGTGGCAGGGGGATTTCTGGATCTCCGAGATGCACCTGCGGACAAACGTATGCGGCCGGGCCTTGATACCCCTGAGAGTATGATCCCTTAAGTTGGCGCAGATCCCCCAGTGTGCGTCATCTCTTCCGGGATAACAGAAGCCTTTCCTTTCCAGTGTCTGCCGGTTTCGTGCAAGGAAGAGCTGCAGCGCGGTCGTCCCGGTCTTCGGTCCCCCGATATGGAGGTACAGTTTTTTATCCATTGTCCTGTCCTCCGCCAGCCAGCCTGCGACCGATGCGCCGTCGTTTCCAGTACGGTATCCGAGTAACTGCCCGTGCAAGGAGATGGTTGACAATCACATAAACGGCGGTGAGTGGCCGCCTCTCGTTCAGAATCAGGTTCCTCCGGTATATCCTCTTCGCAACCACCAGCACCAGCTCGTCAACGGAATGCAGTCCCAGCAGGTCCGTCTCCGTCCCCCCTGATTTACTGGACAGGGGAATATTCCTCCTGTCGGGATGTTGCGGGGTTGTTGCAGGAGTATCTGAAGGGAGCAGCCCGGGTACCATTTTCAGCATATTGTTTGCGATCTGCATGAAGGTCAGCAGCGGCTGACCTGCACATTCCCGTTGTCCCTGATTATAGATCAGTTCCGTGACAATGGGAACCAGTGCTGCAGCAGTGAGGCCCGGGTACGGTTCCCACGGTTCATCCGGGTCCGGCCAGGGGTCATCAAAGAGGCGTCCGTCCGTCCGTCCCAGGTATTCCCGGGCGATACGCTGGTTCGATTCCTCGTACCGTTCAAGGATCTCTCTCCGCCGGGATGGTGCGAGGAGATACCGCCGTTCCTCCGTCCTGTGCAGCCTGCTGTTCATGAACTCCCGGACGAGAAATGCAGGGATCCCGGGCTCGTCCTTAAAATAACTGTTGCACAGCCGGATGAATTCGAGATGGTCCAAAGAAAAACTCCGGTTGGACCGTTCTTCCGGCAAGACGAAACCGGTGTCCGGTACAAGCCCGATCACGCTGGAGAAGTCCTGGATGATATCACCATTCATCCGGCATTTTTCATAGACGCGGATGATGATATTTTCCCTCCCGAAAGATTCGGCCCAGGGGCGTATGATTATATCATGGTCGAAGAGCCGCAGGGAATATTTCCCGACCAGGGAATCATCCAGCCTGCCTGTGTACCGGGAAAGGGACGATTTGACGATCTCGTTATACCAGGACTCGATCAGTTCGTCCTGGCGTCTGACATAATAGATGATCTTTACATCAAACGTCACGGGGATGAGCTCGCGCAGCGTTGCAGCCCCGCTTACCCCGTCAAGGCCTTCTGCACTGATGATGCAGGCATGACAGGGAGATCTCTTCATCTCATCCAGCAGCCCGGGGATCCTATGCAGGGTATCGGGGCTGTTGCCTGCCCGGTAAGTGCCTAATTCATCCGCAACAACGCGATGTGATTCCCGGGTGCCGGGATACAGGAATCCTTTCTGTACAAGAGCCTTCCTGTTGCAGGAGAGGAATCTCTGCAGGGCCGTTGTCCCGGTCTTTATGCCCCCGATATGGAGCCAGAGCGTCCTGTTCGTTCCGGTATCAGACCCCGGCAGCGGTCCCGTAGCACGGGTTTTATCCCTGTTCGTGGGATCAGCCTTCCTGCTGCTTGTTTCCCATGGGGGTAATACGGGTGATCATGACGGTCCCGTTCTTTAAGCCTACCCATCGCAACGAGTCACCCGGCTGAAGGTCCAGCATGTGAAAAATTCTCGAAGGCACGGTCGTGCGTCGCCGATATGAGCGGACCGTGATTGCAGTCTCCTCTATACATACGATCTCATTAGTATCGATCTTCACTGCTGTTTCATTCCTGTCAGGTCCAGTACCTTTTTTTAAATCTTGTATTCTGAAAATTTATACCCTGCCAATACCTATTGGTAGTACACCAATACATAGATCCTGGAAGGAATAATCGCATGAAACCGTATGTCCCACCTCTTGTGCTTGTTATCTGTGTACTTCTTCTCTGTGCAGGATGCACGCAGGCGCAGAACCCGTCTGCCGGAAATGATACGGCGCAGAAGACGATCCGGATCTCCGGTGCCTTTGCCCTGTACCCGATGATGATCACCTGGTCCGAGGAGTACAAAAAAATTCACCCGGAGGTCGACTTCGAGATCTCAGCCGGGGGTGCCGGTAAGGGGATGACCGATGCCCTGACCGGTATGGTAGATATCGGTATGGTATCCCGAGATATCAGTCCTGCCGAGGAGGCACGCGGGGCACGGTACGTTGCGGTTGCCAAGGATGCGGTTGTCGGGACGTACAATGCCAGAAACCCTGCAGGTTCGGCCATCTCCCGACGGGGGCTCACCCAAAACGAGCTGCAGCACCTCTTCGTGAACGGGAGCATCACAGACTGGTCTTCGATTGGCGGTACTCCTGGTACAGCGGCCCCGGTGCATGTGTACACGCGTTCCGATGCCTGCGGTGCCAGTGATGTCTGGTCGAAATTTTTGGGGAATTTTACGCAGGAAGATCTCTATGGGACCGGTGTGTATGGCGATCCCGGGATCGTCGAAGCAGTGAAGGGGGATACAGCCGGTATCGGGTATAATAACATCAATTTCGCCTATGACATGATCTCGGGCAGACCGGTTGCGGGGATCGCGATTGTTCCGCTGGACCTGAACAGTAACGGGGTGATCGATCCCGATGAGGATTTCTACGGGACACGGGACGACCTTATCCGTGCGATCTCCGAAAAGAAGTACCCGTCCCCCCCGGCACGGATGCTGTACCTGGCAACCCGTGACTCGTTCTCCGGTGAGACCCGGGAGTTCGTCCGCTGGATCCTCACAGATGGCCAGAACCTGACCGCTACCGCGGGCTACCTGCCCGTTGACCCCGTGGTTGTGCAGGAAGAACTGAAGACGCTCGGATAAGGAACATGCTGCCCGAACACACCCCGTTTATCCTGCGCAGGAGCCTTGACCGGCAGGTAAACCGGCTGTTCCTCATCCCGGCACTCCTCATCCCTGTCATCGTCGCGGTCATCGCGCTTGTGCTCTTCCTCCGATCCCTGCCGGTCATGGCAACCGCAACGCTCCCCTCCCTGCTGCTCTCATCGGTCTGGCGCCCGATGGCGGGGGAGTTCGGGTTCTTCCCGTTCATCATGGGAAGCGTCATCGTCTCCATCCTCGCTATGGTACTTGCCATTCCTGTATCGCTTCTCTCTGCCATCTACCTCTCCGAATTTGCCACTCCTGCGGTACGGCGGGTCCTCCAGCCATCCATCGAGATCCTCGCGGGAGTGCCGTCGGTGATCTTCGGTCTCTTCGGTGTCCTTGTTGTCGTGCCTTTCATCCGCGACAACCTGGCCCCGGCGCTCCATTCCCAGAGTACCGGCTACTGCGTGCTTGCCGGCGGGATCATCCTTGCCATGATGGTCTTTCCCCTCCTGATCTCGGTCATGACCGAGGTCTTTTCCGCGGTCCCGGCAGGAATGCGTGAAGCGTCGCTTGCGTGCGGGGCAACGCGGTGGGAGATGGTCAAGCACGTCACGCTGCGGGCGGGTCTTGCGGGTATCGCTGCTGCCGTCATCCTTGCCTTTGCCCGGGCATTCGGCGAGACCATGGCGGTCCTGATGGTGGTGGGTAATGTCGTGCAGGTTCCCGGTTCGGTACTGGATCCGGCCTACCCGATTCCCGCTCTTATTGCCAACAACTACGGGGAGATGATGTCCATCCCGTTGTACGATTCCGCCTTGCTCTTTTCCGCCCTGATCCTGTTTCTGGTGCTGATAGTATTCATCGTCCTTACCCGCATCGTTCTTGACCGCGTCAAGCTGAGGGTGATCCTGTGAACGGCAGGCATCTCGAAGAACTCTTCTTTAAAACCCTCATGGTCTGCTCGATCCTGCTCGTTACCGGCACCTGCGTACTTGTCATAGGGGTCGTGTTCCTGAAAGGGGCCGGAGCGCTCACCCCCGACATGCTCTTAAAGAGCTCGGAAGGGGGGTACTACCTGGGCCGCGGGGGAGGAATCCTGAACGCGATCCTCGGGTCGCTCTATCTTGCCGGAGGTGCGATCCTGATTGCAACTGCACTGGCCCTGCCGATAGCCTGGTTCCTGAACCAGTATGCCGGCAGGTCGCGCCTTGCAGACATGATCCGCTTCTCTCTTGACGCGGCCTGCGGCATCCCCTCCCTGGTATACGGCGCTGTATTATTCCTCCTGATGGTGGCGATCGGGCAGCGGGCGTCCCTCCTGTGGGGGTGCATCGCGGTCGCCATCTTCATCACACCCCTGCTTGCACGGGCGATGGACGAGATGATGCAGATGGTTCCCTCCCTGCTCAAGGAGGCATCCTATGGCCTTGGTGCAACGGACTTCGAGACCCTGCTGCACGTCGTGACCCGGCAGGCATTGCCGGGGCTCGTGACTGCGGTTCTCCTTGCATTCGGGCGCGGGATCGGCGATGCGGCAGCGGTCATGTTCACGGCAGGGTATACCGACCGCATCCCGGTCTCGGTTATGGACCCGGTGGCAACCCTTCCGCTTGCGATCTTCTACCAGATCAATTCGCCGCTCGCGGAAGTCCAGTCCCGCGCTTATGCTTCGGGGGTCGTCCTTCTTGTCATCGTTCTTGCAAGCGTCATAGCTTCCCGGCTCTTGTCGAAAAGGCTCACAAAAAACTGTATCCGGTAGGAGTGAAGTGTCTTGGATCCCATCATTGAATTCAACCGGTTCGGTGTCGCCATCGGGGGAACACCCATCCTGCGTGAGATCACGCTCGCAATTCCCCGCAACGGGATCACCGTGATCATCGGGCCCTCAGGGTGTGGCAAGTCGACCTTCCTGCGCAGCATCAATCGTATGAACGATCTCGTGGAAGGCCTGACCTGTGAGGGCGAGCTCCGTATCGGCAACCGCAATATTCTCGATCCCCATCTGGATGTCACAGAGCTCCGCCGTCGTGTGGGGATGATTGCCCAGACCCCGAACCCGCTGCCCATGTCCATCTATGACAATGTCGGCTATGGCCCCTACATCCACGGTCTTCGCGATCACGGGGAGATGGACCGGGTAGTGCGCAACTCGCTGGAACGGGTTGGGCTCTGGAACGAGGTTGGGGAACGCCTCAGGGACCCTGCCCGGAACCTATCGGTGGGGCAACAGCAGCGCCTCTGCCTTGCGCGGGCGATAGCAAACGAACCGGAGATCCTCCTTTGTGACGAAACGACCTCAGCCCTCGATCCCCTCTCTGCACGTACAATCGAGGAGGAACTCAAAAGCCTGAGCGGGGAATACACGATCCTTTTTGTCACCCACATCCTCCGGCAGGCACGGCGGCTTGCGGATTTTGCCATCTTCATGTACCTGGGCGAGGCGGTTGAATGGGGACCTGCCGACCAGCTCTTCAGCAATCCCACGGATCCGCGGACCCGTCAGTACCTGGAAGGCGTTCTCTAAAAAAACCGCGTTTTGTCTCAATCACCGATCTGTTCCGGAATAGCCGGAATAGATGCCGGCAAAGGGCCTGCGGCCTGCATGACAGATCATCTTATCTCCACTACCAGTTTCACCCCGCATAACCCTCTTTTTATCTTGAGGAAAATTGATCATCTTTTCAGATTATCATGTTACCCAGAGTAATCCTCCATATTGCCACGAGCCTTGACGGCCGTATCACGAATTTTCCCGCAGACCTCGAGCTCTATTACGGCCTTGCAGCGCAATGGAATCCCGATGCGATTCTCTTCGGAAGTGAAACGATCCTTGCTGCGGTCCGTGCCGACCCGTCACTGGAAGTCCCCCCGGAACACGAGGAACTGTTTACCCCGCCCAAAGACACAGAAGATACCCGCCCACTGCTGGTCATAGCTGACAGTCGGGGAAGAGTCCGCTGCTGGGATGTCATACGGAAGTGGCCCTACATGCGGGACGTTCTTGCCCTGTGCTCCACGTCAACCCCTCAGGAATACCTCGGTTACCTTGCAGACCGGCGAATTGCGACGATCGTTGCCGGGGGTGACCATATCGATATGCGGGCTGCCCTTGAAACCCTGAACCGGAAATTCGGCGTGAAGGTCCTGCGGGTGGACAGCGGCGGGACACTCAACAGCGTGCTCCTGCATGCCGGGCTCGTTGATGAAGTAAGTGTCCTTATCCACCCCTTCATTGCCGGAGGAAAAGCCGACCCGACCATGTCCGATCCATTGAAAGCCGGTATTCCGGAACTGCAGGTTCCCCTCCGGCTGCAGAGCGCTGAAGTTGTCGGAGATGGGGTCATCTGGGCACGGTACCGGGTGGAGGTGGAAGGATAATCCGGAGGAGATCCCCCTGCCCGTTATCGTGTTTTCACTGACGAAAAACACAACCTATTTTTATCCCCCCGGTTTAATACCAGTTTATGAAAGGTTTCCTCTCTGTGCTCTCTGTTCTCCTGCTGGTGTCGGCAGTGCTGGTTACCGGGAGCATCCAGTATGGTACCCGGCAGTCATCGGAGGTCAGTTCCGGTATCTTCGAAAAGATTGCTTCCGAATTCACCTGGGAGATACAGGGACTAACCCAACCTCTCTCGTCTGCCTGCAGGAGCCCTGCCTTCAATCTCTATGAATCCTTTATCCGTCCCAATGAGAAGTCAAAAGACCTCGACCACTGTATTCAGTTCGTCGCGGTCCAGACCGGGGACACCTCGCAATGCGCCGGCATTAAGCGGGGTGCACCCAGGACCAAGTGCTACTGTCTCATTGCATCGAATAAGAATGACCTTAGTATCTGCGACCAGGTACCGCTGACCGATGATATCACGGCGTACTATAAGCAGGACTGCCTGTGGGAGGTTGCCATACGGAACAACAACCCTGCTGCCTGCGAGGCAATGGGGAGCCAGAAGATCAGCAGGATGCTCATCGGCGAGATCAGCCAGCAGACCTGCCGTCAGCGGCTTGCGAGCGGCCAGGGTGTGGGGGCGAGTACCCTATGAAGACCAGTACCGGATCTCCGGGCTTGGGGAGACCCGAAGGAGGCATGGTGGTGTTTCCGGGAACGGAGAGACCCGTGAGTGGCAATGATCGCCGGGAGGTGCAGTATGTTCTGTGGTGAATGCGGGACCGGGAACCCCGATAACAACCAATTCTGCAAAAACTGCGGAAAACCCCTTGCGAAACGACAACAGGCCCCGCAGCCTGCAGCACAGCCGGCACCGGTGCCGGTAACCTATCCGGCAGCCCGGCAACCGGTTCCGGTGCCTGTTGTACCTTACCCGCCGCCAGTTGCATCGGCAGCTCCGGTCCCGGCACCGGCTCCCGGTGTTGCACCGGAACGCCGGTGGAACTGGCTGGGTATCGTGAGTGTGCTCCCCGGTATCCTTGCGTTTGGTATCCTGCCCCTGATTCTTGGGCTCAGCGCGATCCTGATCGGGACTGCCGGGCTCATTCTCTATCGAAAAGCAACCGGCAGGACCGGGATCTCGTCCATCATCGGTGTTGTCCTTGGGATCGCAGCAATTGCCGTGACCATTATGCTGACCTGACCGGCAGGCCTTTTCCGAATATCGAATCCTGAAGCCTGGATCCCAGTAATGAATAATGGCAGTCCGTGCGACTGAAAATGAAAAGAAAGAAGGGGTGTGTCCCGCTATGGCGATAGGTGTAAGAGGTGTGTATCAACCATAGTTGTATCCGAGACCGGGCCCCACTGTATGGTGGTTGAAGGGTAAACCATCCGTGTGTGTGGCTGGCGTGTATTACCCAAGCGCTGTGCACTAGTGCTTATACACTATGCACAATTTATGTGGTCTTTGGCGGATATAAAACATTTACTATCTGAATGTATGTGCTGCACCGACAGAGCGAAGCCCTGCCGATTATCGTTGTGTTTTTCAATCACAATCGTCAATAGTAACAGAGACGACAGATTCCCTGATCGCGGGAAATGATAAAAACAGTATGGAGGATTGGCAACGGACGAAGAGACAAGGATCAAGGATGTGCTCCGGGAGCAGCCCCTTGGCATGAACATTAAGGAGATTGCCGGAGCTATCGGCATGAGCCGCAATTCGGTAGCCAAGTACCTTGATGTACTCACCGCAACCGGTCACCTGAATGTCCGCCAGATCGGGAATGCCAAACTCTATTATCTCTCCCACCGCGTCCCGGTCCAGAACCTCCTCCAGCTCACCCGTGAGATGATCGTGATGCTGGACGGCTATATGCGGATCGTGCAGTCCAGCGACTCGTTCTCCGTGTTCATCGGATGTTCCCAAGAGCGGATGCCGGGCAGCAGGCTGAGCCGCCTGCCCGTTCCCGTCCTCTCGGAAAAGGAGGAGACCGACCTCTCGGTTCTTCTCAAAGGCGGGCCGGCCTGGACCAAGGAGATCCGGCTGGTGAAAAACGGGAACCCGGTCTATCTCTCTGCCCGCTTCATCCCTGCAGTCCTGGACGATGGAAACCCAGGCATCACGGTCATGTTCGAGAATATCACCGAGCAGCGCCGGGCAGAGATCGCCCTGAGGGAGAACGAACGGTTCCTGTTCAACATCCTGCAGGTCTCCCCGACACCCCAGTTTTTCATTAACCTGAACCATAAGATCGTGTTCTGGAACCGGGCGATGGAGATCATGACAAAAATTAAGGAGGGGGATGTGATGGGCACAACCCTCCAGTGGAAGGCATTTTATCCCGATCCCCGGCCCTGCCTTGCCGATGTGCTCCTCAATGACAATGCAACCCGGTCAGGGCAGCTGCAGGGGAAAGAAAACATAACCCTGCAAAACCCTGAAAAGTCCATTGAAACGACAGAATTTTTCCCTGCTTTTGGTCCCTGCGGGAAGTGGCTGCGCTGTACCGCGACACTGATACGGGATTCAAACGGGAACATCACCGGCGCCATGGAATCTCTCGAAGATGTATCGGATGCAAAACAGCGGGAGTTCCAGGTCGATTCCGGCAGCTGAACCCGGCACGCCCCTCCTGTACGGGCCAGTGGTGCGATCTTCGAACACCCTGTCTGCGTTTTTTCCCCCTATTCCCTATCATCAGGTAATCCCGCGGTTTTACCAACCTTTATTATCACGACACCCCCACAACACGCGTATGCGATTGTTCCTGTCTGTGGATTGTGTCCTGATCCTGACTGTGCTTGCATGTGGCTGCATCCAGTCCGATTCTGTTCCCCCGGTCACCCCGGCAGAAACAAGTGGGGTCATGGTCATCACTCCTGTTGCCGAAACGACGTTAACCCCGCACCTCCGCATGGCTGTTAATGTGAGTGCCGAACAGACCCTTGACAGCGTCATTATCCGGGTTGATAGCGGGAACGATGCGAAATCGTTAAGCAGCCTTAATGTTCGCATCACCAACCGTGACGGGACAACCTTCCAGCGGACGATCTCGTCTCCAGTAGTCGGCAACCCCTACGCAATCCAGTACTACCGGATTGCCAATGCGGCGAATGCCAATGTAGTCGGAACCTTTTCCGACGGATACCAGCAGACTCTGCTGATGACCTCCCTGTGAAGTGACAGACCATGACCGGCCTCTTTCCCCGCTCCAATTTTGTTGTGACCGCACGTTTCGTGATCCGGCCGGATTCCATTAATAAAATGCGGGTGATCGCTCACGATCTCACCACAGCCTCGCGGGCAGAGAACGGGTGCATCCTTTACCATTTTGCTGAATCTGCTGAAAAGGAA
>JBAZHD010000062.1:0-20345 GCA_041652515.1 Methanoregula sp. | reverse complement strand
CCCCCACTTCAGTACTCACTTACCCACTCAGAATAGCGAAGAGCCTATTAAATCATTTGATATCAATCAGGACGCTCTCGGGAGCTCCGCCCCCGCCGCCAGGGCATCCCCCGGTTGCGATAGTGCCGTATCGCCTGTACATAATAATGGAGAAATTTCCTGTACAGGTAATTCAGAGGCATCGCAAGGGGGGGTACCCTCACCATGAAAAGAGGATTTCAACAGAGCAAAGAATTTAAAAAAAAATGTTGCCGGGTATTGCCCGGCGCGGACGTAACAACTGATATGTCAGCGTTCAGTTGATCAGTCGAGCAGCTGGCCCATCGCCTCGTCGTACCGTGCGGACATGACGTACTCGATGCCCGAGACACCGGCTGCTTCCTCGGTCAGTGCCATGAGGTCGTCGCGGGTGATGGTGGAGAGGTTGAAGTTCCTGCTGCCTGCCATGAGCTGCTGGAGACCGGTCCTGAATTTCGATGCATGGGTGTAGATACCGACTGCCCCCATGGGGATCTCCTTCATCTTGGTACCGTACTTCTCCTTGAGTTCCTCGTAGCAGACAAAGATCTCCTGGATGCTGCTGCCGTACTTGGAGACTGACTTCGGCAGTTCGCCGTCCTTGATCCACTTCTCGATGTTCTTGCCAACGAATCCGGGGATCATGAGGGCACGGCCCATGCAGACCGCTTTGAAGTACGGGCTGCCCATCGCGAGTGCCTTGAAGACACCGGGCTCATCAGAGAATCCGCCGGCCATGGCGAGATCGGGCACGCGGTAGCCTTTCTTCTCGAGCTTCTGGGCGAACTCGTAGGTGAGTGCCTGCAGGTAGAACGTCGGGATACCCCACTCGTTCATCATCGGCCACGGGCTCATGCCGGTACCGCCGGGGGCACCGTCAATGGTCAGGAGGTCGATCCTGGCTTCGGAGCAGTACCGGAGGGCCATGGCGAGCTCGACCATGGAGTACGCGCCGGTCTTTAAGGTGACACGCTTGAAACCGATGTCACGGAGCCGGTCGATCTCTTCGAGGAAACCTTCCTTGGTGACAAAGCCGAGGCGGGAGTGGCGCTCGAATTCCTTGATAGCGCCGGCCTTGAACGCTGCCTGGACTTCCTTTGAAGTCGGGTCCGGGAGGACGATGTAGCCGCGCTTCTTGAGCTCGATGGCACGCTCAAGGGTCTTGACCTTGATCTCGCCGCCGATGCACTTTGCGCCCTGTCCCCACTTGAGCTCGATGGTGTCGAGGTTGTGCTTGCTTGCAACGTACTCGGCCACGCCAAGACGGGTGTCCTCGACATTCATCTGGACGAGGATCTCACCGTACTTGTTGTGGAATTTCCTGTACGTGTTGATCCGGCGGTCCATCTCGGGAGATTCCTTGACCTTGTGCTTGGCGTCAAGCTTGAGGCCCGGGTCGATACCGCAGACGTTCTCACCGCAGACAAGGGTGATGCCGGAGATTGCTGCACCAACCGCGAAGTGCTCCCAGTTTGCCCGGGCAATCTCGGTCGAGCCGAGTGCGCCGGTGAAGATCGGCACCTTCATCTGGACTTTCTTGCTCCAGCCGTATTCGGTCTCGGTGTTGACGGAAGAGAAAACCGCTGAGTCCGGGCCGATCTCGGTTCCTTCGGGAAGTCCTTTGGCTCCCTGTGCATATCCCTGGATGTTCAGGTGCGAGTAATCAATCGGGTAATTCTTGTCAGCACCCGCAGTGATCTCACCGAACGGGCCGGGGTACAGTACTTCCCTGCCGCGGAACGATGATAACCAGATCTCACAGCTGCCCTTGCAGCCGTCCATGCACCGGGTACAGATACCGGAACACGGAGCAACACTCCGTGAGCGGTTGACAGTTCCCGTTGCTTCATTTGCATTTGGCTGTCTAAGATTCATGAATACACTCCGAATTGTAACAATTGAATTCCTTCTGTAAATCGAAGGTGAAGTCTGAAGGATAGCACCACTCAAACCAATTTTTAATTTAAAACCCCTTCGGTAATAAGCGCTTGCTTTCCACCCTCTTATAAGTATTTCGATTCAAATCGATGGTGGAAGCGCATTTCCCCCCGATTTTCCGAAAAAATCCAGGTCAAAATCAAAAAAAAAAGGAAAAAAATCAAAAATCGTGTTTTTCAAAATCAGATTTTAATGAGTTCGTAGGAACCGGTCCCCAACCCGATCTCCTCGGCGTATTTCACCTGTCGGTACCCGTCCGTCTGCGCATGGACCCCCTTGAACTTGTCCCCACCCTTGTGGTGGTGGGCAGTAAGAAGTGAGTCCGCATATCCCTGCTGCTGGTTCACGAGATCGAAACTTGCCGCATCGATTGCCACCGGGTCCTTCGATGCGAGGATCCCGATATCCGGGACCATGGGTGCATCGCTGAACGCGAAGCAGTCGCAGTCCGGTGTGATCCGGATGAGGAAGTTCATGTATCCCACCTTGTTCTCTTTCTCATGCACCGCCCCGTATGCGTACTCGACCATCCGCTCCATGAACTGCGGGATCTCCGTCTCCCAGTCGATGTCGATCGCATGCTCCGGGCAGGCGTGCATACATTCGAAACAGCCGATGCAGCGTTCCTGGTCAATGACCGACTTTTTCTTCTTCACGGTGATTGCGTCTTTCGGGCAGATCTTCATGCAGGATGCACACCCGGTGCATTTTTCCGGAATCGTAAACGGCCGGGCATTATGCTGGGCCCGCTTGCCCTCCGGCGGGGCACATCCCATTGCAAGATTCTTGATTGCTCCCCCGAAACCCGAGGCGATGTGCCCCTTGAAATGGCTGAGCACGATCAGGCTGTCCGCGGCTGCAATATCCCCGGCAATGGAGACCTCGTTGAAGTGTTTTTTGTTAATCGTGACTTTATGGGTGTTCTTCCCGTTCAGGCCGTCGGCAATAATGACAGGCGCTCCCGCGACTGCGAAATCGAACCCGTGGAGGATCGCCGTCCCGATATGCTCCACGGCATTCGAGCGGCTGCCCGAGTAGAGCGTGTTCGTGTCAGTCAGGAAGGGCAGGGCGCCACATGCTTTCACCTTCTCCACTACCTGCCGGACATAGACCGGGCTGATGAACCCGTCATTACCGCTCTCCCCGAAATGGAGCTTGATGGCAGTCTTATCCTGCGGGGTGATGAGTTCTGCAAAACCCGCTTTATCGAACAGGCGCTGTACTTTTGCCGTGGTGCTTTCGGTTTCGGAAAATGCTCGCATGGATGCAAAATAGACGGGACTTGTCATGGTATCCACTCTCCTGAAGTGAAAATTACGGCCGGGAGAAAAAAACCTGCTGGTCCGGATCAGACAATCGTATCCAGGTTCCGCACCTTTCGTTTGGCCTTGCCCCAGCGGACGAGGTTCTGGGCCCGCTCGTAATACTGCCGGGATATCTCGTCTTTCCCCTCTTCTTTCATGCAGACGCCAAGGCCGTTCCACGCGTCTGCGTTGTTCGGGTTGATCTCAAGGACCCTGTTGAAGGTCTGCACCGCAGCAGCGATGGCCCTCTTCTGTCCCTGCAGGATACCGATCCGTTTTAACAATTCTGCACGGTTGAACAGGAACTCCTCGTTATCCGGTTCAAGATCAACAGCCTTGTCGATACTCTTGAGTGCATCCTCGTCCTTCCCGAGTTCCCGCAGGCTGAGTCCCCGGTCATGCCAGGCTGCGGCAAGCGACGCATCAATCTCGATTGCCTGGTCAAAGAACCGGATTGCTTCAGGGTAATTCCCTTCACGGTAATAGTGGAACAATCCCTGCTTGTAATTTGTCCTTGCCTTGCCGAGGAACCTGTCGAGGCGTGTCCTTGCTGATGTGGACATGCCAACAGGTGCAGGAATGTCCTCAGCCCCGGCTGCTACCTGTCTTAACAGTTCCGGTCCCAGTTCATCGGTGATATCCTTCACGGTCCCGATACTGCTGACAAAAGCGCCCTTCCCGTCATGGAGGGCTGAAGCCCTCATCAATAATACCCGGTCCTCACCGGATTTACCGGTTGCCCTTTTCCAGGCAGCAACAGAATCCTGTTTTTTACTGATGATGGTATACCCGTTTTTTGTGATGATCGTCTCATCGTCAAAGATCATGTCGGTGAGCATGGCAGTCTTGCGGCCGAAGAATGGGACGGAATATTTCCCCTCGCCTTTCCCGAGCATGTTCTTTGCATCGATACCGGTAAATTCTGCCATGGCCCGGTTCCACGCGATCACCTTCCCTTCGCGGTCAAGGGCATATGCCGGTTCGGAAAAGAAAGATATTGTCTCTGACAGGAGCCGTTCCGACGTACCGATAGCCCGGCCCATGGACCGCCGTTCCACGGCCTGGTTGATCATATGCACCATGCTGCGGAACTGCGCGTGCGGGTCCTCGCCTTTCTTTAAGAAGAAATCCGCACCATTGTTCAGGGCTTCGATTGCAGCGTTTTCGCGGCCAACACCGGTGAAGATAATGATCGGTGTTGTATCCCCTTTCGCCCTGATAATCTTTAAAAATTCAATACCCGAGATATCCGGAAGATCGAAATCGACAACCAGCGCATCGAAGCTTCTGTCCTTCATCTTCGCCAGCGCCTCTTTTGCGCTTTTTGCAGTATCGACACTCATCTCGCCAAATCGCTCGAGGAAGAGGCGGGTGATGTCAAGAAGATCCTGCTGGTCGTCAATGATCAGGACAGTATGCATAAGGTATCCTGATATTCCATTGAGTATTTAAATAAAAAAGATTATGGGTCTATTCGCGCTTGCCCAGCTGGTGATCCAGCAAGAACAGGTGCCCGGGGACATCGCCAACGATATTGATCTGGTTCAGGATATCGCTGGCATGCTCTTCTTCCTCGACCTGTTCTTTGACAAACCACTGGAGCATCTCGAATGTCGCGTGGTCATTTTCTTTCATCGCAATGTCGACAAGCCCGTTGATCATCCCGGTCACTTTCTGCTCGTGGGCATAGGAGTCCTCAAACACTTTCCCGGCAGATGCCCACTTGCCCTTCGGTGCCTCGATGTCCTGGAAGGCAACCTTTCCTCCCCGGGCAACAACGTAGTCGTAGATCTTCATGGCATGCATCTGCTCTTCCTTTGCCTGGATCCGCATCCATTTTGCAAACCCTTTCAGGCTGATGGTCTCGAAATACGCAGACATGGAAAGGTACAGGTATGCCGAATAGAGTTCACGGTTTACCTGCCTGCTGAGTGCTGTCTCAATGGTTTTTGATATCATTGGGTAACCTCCGATGGATCGTTCATTGGTTTTCCGAATAATATGCTTTTGGAATGAGGCAGAAATTTCCCTTTCCGGCACATCAGCCCGGAGCGGAATTCTGCAGTTTTTTCTGCATACCGGTTTTTTTAGGCTGCTCTTGGAGGCTTTGCCAAATGGCTCGAAGAACACTGATGTGTCCTGGTGAAGGAGAGTGACCTCACCCACTCGGAATTCTGAAGACTTTTGACATTCTCATCATCGCGGTCCTGACATACCCTCCGGATTCTGCTCCCGCCGCTATGGCATCACCCTGCCGGATAAACCCTCATGACATAAGCGTAAAACGAAATATCGAAAAATGGGGTCGGGGGTGCGGCTTCCCCTTTGGCACCAGAATGAGCTCAAAGAGTTCTTCGTAGCCCTCCGGGGAGCTGACGGTTCCCGACGGGAACATGAGGTTTGAGAAGCATGCATCACATTCTTCCGTGAGAGAGAGGTGGTTACCCTCACAATTCTGGGATGAAACGTAAAGGTAAACCGACCGGGTACCGGATTATCGTAACCTCAGGACTTCCTGACTTTCTTTCTCTCGGCATCCATGTCCATGATGATCTCGAGTTCAAGGGACTTCCCGTATGCAACCTGCGCTTCATCGCTCTTGCCGAGTTCGTCCAGGCAGACCCCCTTGATATACCAGGCCATGGCGTCGTTGCCGTTCAGGGTCGATGCACGGGTGGCGGCAACAACTGCGTCTTCGAAACGTTCAAGATTGAACAGCGCCAGTGCCTTTTTCGACCATGCATCGGAATAGTTCTGGTTCAGTGCAAGTGCCCGGTCGCAGTCGACAAGCGCCTCTTCCGGTTTGCCGGTATCGATCAGCACCGATGCCCGCAGGTACCAGCATTCCGAAAATTTCGGGTCCATGGACAGGGCCTTGTTGTAGTAGGCCATTGCCTCCTTGTACTTGGTCCTCTGGGCATAGGCCCGCCCTTTCTTTGCGAGTTCCACTACTTCTTTCGTTGTCATGTGTCACCCCACGAATCCCCAAGCAGGTCGCCGAAGATCTTCTTTAATGCCTGCTTCTCGTATTCGCCTTTCACTTCGTGTGCCCTGAGCAGGTGTTTTGGCTCTTCCCAGACGAACCAGTCTTTCATCGTCATGTAGGATATCAGGTGGTTGGAAAGATTGACGCCCAGCTGGTAGAGCTCATAATAATGATCGAGCGTGGGCGGGGTATTCCACTCCACTTTGTCAAGATGCCTGTCCACGATCTCAAGCATGCTGTCACCAAACACTTTCGACTGGTACCACGCCGTATGCGTCCAGCGGGTGGTGAGCATCTCCTTGACCTCAAGGTGGTTGAACTTCTTCATCTGGGGGATGTTGAGCACCGGCATCAGTTCGTCCGCTGGCAGGGTTTTGGCCAGGAACATGTCCCGGGCATAGAACATTCCCTTGTTGAGGACGAAATACCGGCGGGGAACAATATTTTCCTGCTCCATCATCTCGTCCATGTCGTTCTTGCTCTCCTTCATGACATGGTAGAGCTGGGTCTTCCGTATCTTGGGCATGCGGTGGTACACGCTTGCGTTGACCATTGCGTTCCAGGGGACCTCGTTGATGTCGTCATTGAAATGGGTGAAGAGGATGAACAGCATCTGGATGAGCTTCTTGACCGGCAGCTTATTCTTGTCCTCTTTTCTGGCCTCGTCTTTGAGAGCGTCGAGATAAATTTGCCGCATGCCCCGGTACACCGAATCCTCCGTGTAGGATAAGACATGATACTTGCCTTTTTTATGGGCTGCGCCCTTGATCAGCAGGTTCGTGCAGTGTTTTGCGATGATGAAATCCTTGAGAAGTCCGATATACTGGGCAGGAAATATGATGACATTGACATTTTTTTCCATGTCATAGGTGTAGACATCAACGAGTGTTCCCTGGGGATCGGCATCGGGCTGGCGGTGGAGTGTTATCTGGGTATCGAGCATCTCTTCCGTCTGGGTGATGAGGCGGCGAATTGGTTTTGACAAGGGCATCTCGGTTTTCATAGCATGTCACCGGAAAGGGCTCGGAAGGTCTCCTTCACAGGTTATTACCTCACTTGGCAGTGATGGGACATAAAGCATCGTTTGCGGGAGGGTGAGTGCGTCCGGATTGTATGAGGAAAATAAAAAAAATGGTTGCCAGTTTCCTGAGTATTATGTTTAAAAAAAATGGTTCTGGAGAAAACATCCATGGATCGATTATACCGGAAGAACCGGGATCCGGTTCTGCGATCAATAATGGATTGCGATCATGATTGCGATTGCAGTTTCATTGTGTGGAGAAACAAGGATGAACCGATCCGGTTCATTCCAAAACGATAAAAACGGCAAATAATTATTTCAACCGTCTTAATCCGCCGCGGGGCGCCCTTCGGGGCGGCGGCACCTATCGTAATGGGGGTATGGGGGTCTCAACCCCCATTGTTCTGTCTGAAAGGATTTAATTTAATATGAAAATGTCCTTAAAATTTCCATTCTGTGTGCCGTTCACCCTTCGATATAATGTCCGTTTTCATGGGAACGCATTTACCGGGACCAGACGCTCCCGGGGGCTCTGCCCCCGCCGCTATGGCACCCTCCGATTACGATTGTCCCGGATTACCTGTACGTAATCGTGTGGAAATTTGCAATTTGGGTAATGACGGGGCATCGTAATACGCCCTCGCCCCCAATTGGGGTAGGGTTGGCTCAATGGGAGCGATCATCACTTGAAAAGAGGATTTCCCTGGCATACAGTTCAGGCCTGATGATGAAAAACGATATTCTCCCGCCTTGTGCCTGTTATGGAGGCACTGCCGACAGCAGAGAAAGCGGTTTCGAGTATTTCTCCCTCGACATTCACCGGAACCTGAGAAAAAAGAAGGAATTTGTGGGTATATCGGGAATCACGCGGACGATCCAGCCCGGATTCTCACGTGTACTTGGCCGGGTCAGCATCGAACTTCTTCTTGCAGCCCGGAGCGCAGAAATAATACTTTTTTCCCTTGTAATCGGTCGTGAACTTCGCCGTCTTTTCATCAACGGTCATCTTGCAGATCGGGTCGATTGCCATACAACACCTCAGGTAATTCCCTTCTTCGCTTCCGGTATATATCCTTTGAGAAGGAGCGAAAGCGAGACGACTGTTACCGAACTTGCTGCCATCGCGAGTGCCGCGAGTTCTGGCCTGAACATGATCCCGAACGACGGGTAGAGGATGCCGGCCGCGACCGGGATCAGTGCCGCGTTGTAGGCAAACGCCCAGAATATGTTGCCCTTGATCCTGCCCATCACCTTCTTCGAGAGCTGGACTGCAGCCACTGCATCCAGCAGGTCGTCCCGGATCAGGACGATATCCCCGCTCTCGATGGCAACATCAGTGCCGCTCCCGATTGCGATGCCCACGTCGGCCTGCGCAAGAGCGGGTGCATCGTTGATGCCATCCCCGACAAAGGCGACCACCTCGCCTTTTGCCTGCAGCACCTTCACCTCCGCTTCCTTGTCCTGTGGCAGCACTTCTGCGATTACCCTGTCGATCCCTACCTGCCGGGCGATTGCTTCAGCGGTCCGCTGGTTATCGCCCGTGATCATGGCGACTTTAATCCCCATGCCGCGGAGCAGGGTGATTGCATCCTTTGTGGTGGGCTTGAACGTGTCCGCAATGGCAATAATCCCGGACATCGTCCCGCCGGCTGCGATCAGCACGGCGGTTTTTCCTTCCTGTTCGAGTGCAGTGATCCGGGTTTCAGTCTCTTCCGGGATCTTCACGGTTTTCTCGATGAGGAACGCCCGGTTGCCGATCAGCACGGTCTCGGAAAGGATGGTTGCCGCGACCCCTCTGCCGCCAAATGTATCGAACTGTGTGGCTGGTTCGATGGTGACATTCCGTTCCTGTGCCGCCTTTACAATCGCCTGGGCAAGCGGGTGATCTGAGTTCTTCTCAACGCCCGCTGCGAGTGCCAGCAGGGTTTCCGGCGGGATCCCGAGCGGAATAACATCGGTCACTTCCGGTTTTCCCCGGGTCAGCGTGCCGGTCTTGTCGAAGATGATGGTAGTAACCTTCTCTGCAATTTCCAGCGCCTCACCGTTCCGTATCAGGATTCCCAGCTCTGCGCCCCGCCCGACACCAACGGTCACCGCGGTCGGCGTTGCAAGGCCCAGTGCACAGGGGCAGGCAACAACGAGGATCGAGATGAGTGCGGTCAGGGCAAAGAGGGCCGTTGAGTGGAACACAAAATACCAGAGCACGAATGTTACCGCAGCAATGAGCAGGACCGCGGGAATGAAATACGTGACAGCGACATCCGCGATCCGCTGGACCGGCGGTTTCGATCCCTGTGCGTCCTCGACCATCTGGATGATCTGGGCAAGGACGGTGTCCTTCCCGACCTTCTCCGCCTTCACCGTGATCACGCTGTTCGTGTTGAGCGTGCCCCCGACAACATGGCTGCCCTTTGATTTCAGCGGGGGTACCGGTTCCCCGGTGATCATCGACTCGTTGACATAACTCTCGCCTTCCACAACCGTCCCGTCGATCGGGACCTTTGCTCCCGGCTTTACGACAACGAGATCCCCCGGTACGACCTCCTCAACCGCAAGTTCCTGTTCCTTCCCGTCCCGGATGACGATTGCGACCTTCACCCGGAGCCCGGCCAGTTTCTTGATGGCCTCCGATGTCCGGCCCTTTGCCCTCCCTTCGAGGTACCTCCCGAGCATCAGGAACGCTGCGAGCATGATGGCCGTATCGTAGAACATGAACTCGTGGGTGAGGATGATACCGAATGTCCCCATCACACTCGCGACAAACGAGACCCCCGTGCCCATCGCGTACATCACGTCCATCGAGAGTGTGCGGTGCGAGAGGGAGACCCATGCAGCCCGAAAGATCGGGGCTGCAACATAGATGAATACCGGCGTTGCAATGACAAGCATCACATACGCGAGCTCATGCATGGAGATGGGGAGCGGCACATACATTGCGAGCATCAGCGGGATGCTCACGGCAAAGCCGACCACGAACCGGATAAACTTATCGTGCAGGTCGGCATCGCGTGCCTTCTTCTCGGCCTCTTCGCTCACTTCTCCCGATATCCCGAGGTACTGGTAGCCCGCATCCTCAATTGCTTTCTTCATGTCCGCTGCCGTGGAGAGCGAGGGGTTGTAGGTCACGTATGCTTTCTCGGTACCGAGATTGACCGTTGCCGTGACGATCCCGGGTAATTCTTTTAAGGCTGCTTCTATCGTCTCCACGCAGGTGGCGCACATCATGCCGCCGACCTTGATGGTGACTTCCTGGTTCACGACATCGTAGCCTGCTTCTTTCACGGCCTTCTCTATCTCACCAATGGAGACTTTTTTTGGATCGAATTCAACGTGGGCGGAATCGGTGCCAAAATTTACCTGCGCAGATTCTACGTCCTTGATTTTCGATAAGGACTCTTCGATACTCACTGCACACGTAGCGCAATGCATCCCGGTAATCTTCAGTTCGGCTTTCTTCTTCTCCGGCTCTGCCATGGCTCACCCCGTCCGGGTTTTCTCATTCCACCATTCTCCCCCGGGGACTAATAACCATTGTGACCGTACCAGCGGGTACGGGAGGAGCAGCCTGAACCGGTTGTTCAGGATCTTCAGTCCGGTGCCGGTACGTGATCAGAGTTCTGATACCGGCTCGCGGAAATGCCCCTGTTCCGGCTCCTGCGCCACCCGTCCGGGTGCTTCAGGACGACTCTCCGGTGCCTGCTGGAGATTGCGCCGGATCCTGTCCAGCTGCTGTGTCAGGAAGACCGGGTTTTTGAGGGTTTCCGGGTATTTTTGCAGGAGGAGCAGCAGCGCGATGCTCCTGTCGAACGGTGTGCCGGTATGAGCCTGCCGGGACCGGCAGAAGCAGAGCGGTTTTTCGATATGGTGGAACCGGCATACCCGCTGCAGGCGGATGAGCATGTCCGTATCGGAAAAACACCGGAGCTGTTCATCGAATGGGCCGGCCTCGTCCAGGTACGAGCGCCTTACCAGGATCGGGCCGGTGCCAAGGGTGCCGGCCTGGAAATCCGTTGCATACGAATTCAGCAGATCCGGGCCGTCCATCCCGGGAGTGTGCCAGTACGCGCGGTTTCCTGCGGGTGTCATCTCCCAGACATCGGTGTATACAACCCCGTATTCCGGGGGAAGGCGGGAGAATACAGCGACCTGTTCCTCCAGTTTCCCTGCTTCCCATTCATCGCTGCTGCTGATGAAACCGACAAGTTCGCCGCGTGTTGCGCTGATTCCGGTATTGCAGGCACGTGCCATGCCCTGCTGTTCCGGGTGCCTGATGATGATGACCCGCGGGTCCTCCAGCCCGGCCAGGATTTCCGGTGTGGTATCGGTCGACCCGTCATCGACGACGATCAGTTCGAAATACGGGTATGTCTGGTTCAGGACACTCTCTATTGTTGCCGGCAATCCGTCTGCGCTGTTGCAGGCTGGGAGGATGATGCTGACTTCCGGTCCTTTGTGGTCTGGACTCATAGATGCCTACACCCGTTGGCGGCGCGGGTTAAAAAAAATTATGAACCCTGGCTTATTTCTCTCATCTCCAGCCGCTCATCCAGCCCTGCCATGATCCCTGTAGTCCCGGACCGGTACCTGGATCCGGAACCAGGTACCGACGGTATCCTTAATACTCCCGGAAGTGCCTGATCGTACGGGAAAACCATGGGCATCTTCCGGTACGACAGCAAATATTCCGCCCCCTCAAAAGAGCAGCGGGAGCGTTACATGCGGGGGGAATCTGAAGAGCATACCTTCGGCAAAGACAATGAGATCCTCCTCGTCATCTACGATGAAGCAGCGTACCTTAAGGACGATACCGATGGGGTCCGCATCCTGTTCACGGGTGTTGTGGACAAGGGGAAGGTGCATGACGAGCTGCGCCGGTTGCTCGAAGAGCACGAGCAGAAAGAACAGCGGCCGGACGAGTTCAGGACCGGCGGGGAGCGGTAATTTCCCTGCCAGTCTCCTTCGTGTTCTCCGCACGTTTTTACAGGGAATATGTTTGCATCAGTAAATTCCGTGCACCATAGAAACGCACACGTACGGGTGTGAATACCCGAAGCATGAAAATCAATAATCTCTAAATGTTTTCGAGGGCTCCCCGTATCAGGGCCTCGGTACGGCACGGCGGAGCAAGATCGGTTTCCGGGAAAACGGGAATTGAAGCCGCCGCGAAAGCCCCCGCGGCGGATCAGGACGATTGAAATAATTATTTGCCGATTTTCCTCGTTCCGGTATGGACTTCCGTTCAGGTTACCTGGCAGGGAAAAAACCAAACAGTAAAATTTTATTTTCGGCTGTTGGACAAAACACGTATAATTATCATCAGGAACAACCTGTCACCATGAAACCGGGATTTGCGTTCATCTCCCTATCGGTCGTTCTCGCGCTGCTGCTTGTTGCTGCAGGATGTACCCAGCCGTCATCCACAACCGTTCCGGTAACCGTTTCCCCAGCAGTTCCGGCAATGTCCGACAAGACCGTTGCAGCCGGTGTTACCCCCAATGAAACCCTGGTCGCGTTTGTCCACGAAGCCATCGCGTATGCGTCCACCCACGGCAGGGAAGCAGCGCTTGCTGAATTTTCTGACAGGAACGGTTCGTTCGTGAGAGGCGAACTCTACATCTATGCCTATGACTTCAATGGGACAACGCTCGCCCACCCGGTCAACCCTGAGGCTATTGGGAAAAAACGTGAGGGTGCCAATGGCGTTTTTGTTACGGAGATGGGAAATGTCGTCAGGAACGGGAGCGGGTTTTACCCGTTCGTCTATGTCAATCCAAGCCACAACCGGACCCTTGAAACCAAACTGGGGTACGGGGTGAAGATTGACGATACCTGGTGGCTTGGTTCCGGGATCTACACAGGACCCGTTGAACCCGCTGTCGCATTATCTCCGGATGCACCAACAACCTCGCAGGATCTCAAAGATTTTGTCGATAATGCCGCGGCCTACGCACAGATGAACGGAAAAGCTGCCGCCCTCTCTGCTTTTTCCAACCGTTCCGGTCCGTTTGTTGTTGGGGACGTTTACATCTACGCGCTTGATTATTCCGGCCATGCTCTGGCCCTGCTCTACCAGCCGCAGCTGGTCGGCACCAGTTTTTATAACCTGCAGGATAATTCCGGCCGGTATTACACCCGGACGGAGATAACGCTCGCTAATGACGGCGGGGGATATCTCCTGTACCAGTACCCGGACCCGTCTGATAATTTCACCGTGAAGTACAAGGTCAGCTACGTGCGCCCGGTCGATGACACGTACTGGATCGGTGCCGGCATCTATACCCGCGAGGACCTGCTCGTTGATCAGGAACTCCGGCAGTTTGTCGCGGACGCAAAGTCCTATGCAAAAACCCGTGGCAGAGAGAAAGCGCTTGCCGAGTTCAATAACCCGAACGGTTCGTTTATCAAAAACGGCCTCTACATCTTTGCCGACGATTACAACGGGACCGTGCTTGCATGGCCGTACCGCCCTGATGAGGTTGGCGTAAACCGGTTCAATGCAACCGATACCATGGGAACATACCATATCCGGGCTCTCCTTGATGGTGCCCGCGCCGGAGACGGGATGGTTGAGTATTACTCGGTGAACCCGGCAACCAACACAACCCAGCTGAAGATCAGTTACGTGACGGATGTCGACGGCACCTGGATGCTCGGCGCCGGCCGGTACATGGAGCCCGGCACGGCCAGCCTGCGGGGCTGAAAATCCCTTTTCATTTCAGGGAACTATTTCCATGGACCGGGACTACCTCTTTTACGGAATCATCGGTGCAGCCGTCATCGCTCTTGCAGCAGTTGCTGCAACCGGCCTGATGCCGCACGAACCCGCAGATCCTGTCGTGTATATCGTGTATGGATCGGAGAAAGGCGATCTCTCGTACACGGACAGCGCATACCGGGGCCTGGCCGCGGCACAGCATGATCTGTCCGTCACGACAAAGGAGTTCACACCCCGTGATTACGAAACCCTTCCGCAGCTTCTCAACAGTGCCGGTGGATCGGAAAAACCAGGTCTCATCATCACGGTCGGTTTCCAGTACACTAGTTTTACCCGGGATCTTGCAAGGCAGCACCCGGAAATCCGGTTCCTTGCCATCGACCAGTCAGGTACCGGATCGGATAATCTCCGGGCGACCGAGATCACGTCCTATGGCGACAGTTACCTGGCCGGTGTCCTTGCGGCATCGGCAACAAAGACCGGGCGGATCGGGATTATCATGGGGATGAAAACAGACCTGCTCGACACATTCATGCTGGGCTACACGGCCGGTGCCCGTGCCGTCAATGCATCGGTCACCGTCGATCACGCGTATGTCCGGCAGGACTCCCCGGCCGGGTTCACGGATCCCGGGCAGGCAGGCCGGATTTCTGAAGGTATGTACCGCAACGGGACCGACGTGATCTTTACCTGTGCCGGGATCTCCAACATGGGAGCGTTTGAAGCAGCAAATACCACCCCCGGGCGGTATGTCATCGGCACGGATTCCGACCAGTCGCCGTACGGCCCGGCATTCGTGCTTGCGTCCGCAATAAAACGGGTGGACCGGGTCGTTTATACCGGCATTGCGGAGTACCTCAACGGGTCATTCACCGGGGGGGAACAGGTGAGCGGGTTCAGTGACGGTGCAACCGGTATCGTCTTCAACCCGGCATTTGCCGCCTATAACGAAACAGTCCGTGCCCGGGAAGAAAACGCACAGCTGGAGGAGGAGACGTATCTTGCCTCCCGTGCAGTGCCGGTGCAGCAATAACCGCGTGTTTGTCTATCCCTGACGGTGGAATAGCGGCACAGGATCCTGCAGCCGGATCAACGGACATCCCGGCTCTGTTCTCCCGTCCCCTCATCTGTTACCCGGAGAAATCCCTGCACCGGGTTATGAAAACAAGAATGGGAAAACCCTTTTTTCTCATGGTCGAGACCGGTGACGATAGCGACTGCCCGGTCCCCGCCCGGGAGGTTTTTTTAATTCGATAATATCCCGCCCGTTCTCATTAAGGCTGGCTATAAATCGTTATATCACTCACCCATAATGATCATGTCTGGTTTGTGTTTCTTCGCATTGTCAGAAAAGGGACTGAGAGACAATAACGAGGACTCTTCCTGTGCCGAAAGAATCGGTGATTATGATGTACTTGCCGTGGCAGACGGACTTGGCGGGCACGAGTGTGGTGAAGTTGCAAGCGGGATTGCAATTGAGTGCCTGAAAAGCGCGATGATATTTTTTGAGGGCGATATGAGGACGCTGCTTGGAAATGCTGTTTTTGATGCTCATGAAAAAATTATTTCGGAGTCGGAAAAAACCCGGAGCGAACGGGGAATGGCGACAACCTTCATCGCCGCGTGTATCGATGACGACCTCAACTGCACCATCGTGAACATCGGCGACAGCCGCGCTCACATCATTACTCCCGGTGATGTGAAAACGACAAAAGATCATTCGTACGTGAATGAACTCATTGATGCCGGGGAAATTTCCCCGGCTGAAGCATGGCAGCACCCGTTGTCAACGGTGCTGACCCTGGCACTTGGCGATCCGGAAAGTGCCCTTAAACCCGATTTTTACGAAGTGAATTTACATAACACGTTTCTCCTTCTCTCCTCTGACGGGTTACATGATTTCGTGACCATGGAGAGGATTCGTGAAATTATCATGGCAAATGGGGAAGATGTGGAGAAATCTGTCAGGGAACTGGTGAGAGAGGCACTGACTCTTGGTAGTGACGATAATATCACGGTCGTACTGGCGCATGGGACCTGATTGGTTTTTGCCGGTGATACCTGATATGAACGGGATAAAAATGGCGTAAACCGGCAATGGCGATTACTCTTCCGGCAACGCGGCGTCCGATACGGATGTAATTACGGCGCGTGAATGCTGTTGATGAAAATGGCATACGATCTGTTACCGTGGCAGCTGCCCGAATTTTTGCTGAGACGAGCAGCAGGGATCCGGGATACCGAGAAGATACATCGCTCGGATAGGGAGCGGCAGCTTGTGGTCTTCACGTACCTGAAAAGGATCCCCGGATGGCAAAGCCTTGTCCCGGGTAATGCAGATTGTTCCCGTATGCCCGATACTCCGTCCCGATTCTGCAGGAAAAACGGGTGAAGCCGGGATCTAACGGCCTCACCATCATGCCTGCCAGTTTTTCTTGTTCGATCCCGCTACAGGAAAAATGTCACGATGGCGACAACCACGAATATTATCACGAGCCACCGCGCGATTTCCATGGAAAAGCCTGCAATTCCCCGTGCACCCAGGATATAGGCGACAAGCGCCAGCACAAGGAAGACTACTGCAAGATAAATTAAACCCGCCATAATTCACCCCCTCCCTTATCGTTTCTTCATTTTTGATCCGGCTTCGTGCACTGCAATCTTGGCATCGGCAACAGCCTTGTGGACCCCGATCTGTGCCTCATCGGATAATTTCTGTGCTCCCGCAGTTGCATCCTTAAGGGTGTTGTGGGCGGCAACGGTTGCATCATCATAGACAGCATGGGCGGCCACGCGGGCGTCATCGACGGCATTGCTGGCTTCTGCGTTCAGGTTTTTTGTCATAGGTGTTTTCAACTCCATTCCCTGATATGATTTTTAAAAATTTTTGACGGCTTTTACCGCTATCAGAGTATGCCCTCATGGAGGGGGCGGGTCTATAAGACTTGGCTGTTGTTGCAAAAACTGATGTGAACCGGTATTAATCAAAGGTGTTTGTACCGGAAATCGGATAACAGACGCTCATTTCAAAAATTGCAAACTGGGAGAATCCTTTTTAAGTATTTAAAAAAAGTTTTACTTATTGTAAATTATTGATCGTATTTACCAGTGGCATTTTGAGTGTAATCTATACGAATATCTCTCTGGTACTACGGGTGGCGATACCGGCAGATGAGAAAAGCAAGCAGTAAACCGATAAAAAAGGACCTGCCGGGTTCATACCAGCATCCAGCCCCGGGTAATGATGAAGACCCGGCCGCGAGTACTGTGGCATCCGGCCGGAAAATCCCCGATACGAAAAAGTCAGAAAAAATGCTCCAGAGATCCTTCAAACCTCTTGAGACCCGGGTCGGGGAAGGCACCACTGATCTGAAGGAGGTGATGGGAGCCCTTGCGTCCGAGCGGCACCGGCTCTTCGACGTCCTGGAAACCCTGCCCGTTTACATCTGCCTGCTCGATCAGGACTATCATATGCCGTTTGCCAACAAATATTTCCGGGAGACCTTCGGGAACCCGGAAGGACGGCGCTGTTATGAGTTCCTCTTCAACCGGACTGAACCCTGCGAGACCTGTGACAGTTATATCGTCATGAAAACACGGGCTCCCCACCGCTGGTTCTGGACCGGCCCGAATCGCAGGGAATACGACATTTACGACTTCCCCTTCACCGATGCCGATGGCACGTTCATGATCCTTGAGATGGGCATCGATATCACGGAACGGAAGGCAGCCGAATCGGGGCTTAAGGAAGCGAATTCATATAACCGGATCCTGATCGAGGCGTGCCTTGACCCGCTGGTCACCATCAGCGCTGACGGGATAATCAGCGATGTCAACGAAGCAACGATTCGCGTCACCGGTTTCACCCGGGCGGAACTGATCGGGACCAACTTTTCCGACTACTTTACCGAACCTGCGAAAGCAGAGGCAGGGTACAAGATAGTATTTCTCGAAGGATCGGTGACCGATTACGCACTGGAGATCCGGCACCGGGCCGGGCATGTGACCCCGGTCCTCTATAATGCGAGCGTGTACCGGGACAGCGCTGGGTATGTCATTGGTGTCTTTGCCTCTGCCCGGGATATCACCGAACGGAAAAAGGCCGAAGATACGATCAGAAAAGCGCACGATCTCCTTGATACGCGGGTAAAAGAGCGGACAGAAGAACTGGTGCAGGCCAATGCCCGTCTCCGGATCGAGATCGAGGAACGCAGGAAAGCAGAAAATACCCTGCGCGAGACGAGCCAGTACCTGGAAAACCTGATCAATCAGGCGAATGCACCGATCATCGTCTGGGACCCGGAATTTAAAATTACCCTCTTCAACCGTGCATTTGAACACCTTACCGACTGGAAGGCCGCAGAGGTGATCGGCAACCCTCTTGAGATCCTGTTACCCAAAGGCTGTCTGGGAGAAGTGATGGCCCGTATCCGGAAGACCATAACCGGAGAACGATGGGAGAGTGTGGAAATTCCCATCCTCCACAAGAATGGAGGGATCAGGATGGTGCTCTGGAACTCATCCTCGATATTCGGAGCAGACGGCAAGACCATTGTTTCGATTATCGCACAGGGACAGGATATCACCGACCGGAAAAAGATCGAGTCCGAGTACCGCCACCGGGCTGCCGAATATGCAAAATTGAACGTAGCGCTTGAAGATGAGGTCCATCAGCGGAAAGAATCCGATATCACCCTGAAAAAAACCTTATCGCTCCTCAATGCATCTCTTGAATCAACTGCAGACGGTATCTATGTGGTCGATCAGCAGGGAACGATCACCGGGTATAACCAGAATTTTATGAGCATGTGGGACATTCCCGGGAACTTACTGGAATCCGGAGAGAACGAGAAGGTGATAAATCATGTCCTGCCGCAGCTTAAGGATCCAGAAGGGTTTCTGGCAAGCATCAGGGAGCTCCGGTCCAACCCGGGACGCGAAAGCTTTGACATGATCGAATTTGCTGACGGGAAAATCTTTGAGCGGTATTCAAAACCCCAGAAGATCGGGGACAGTGTTGTCGGAAGGGTCTGGAGTTTCCGGGATGTTACCGATCGCAAGCATGCAGAGGAAAAACTGGTGGCCTCCCTGCAGGAAAAGGAAGTGCTGCTCCGTGAGATCCACCACCGGGTCAAGAATAATCTCCAGCTGATCTCCGGCCTGCTGGATATGACCCGGATGCGTACGGGCGATGAATCCACCAACAACATCCTGACCGATATGATGCTCAAAATCCAGACCATGGCACAGATCCATACCCGGCTGTATGAGAGCAAGCAGTTCGGAAAAGTCAGCTTAACGGGCCAGATCCAGGACCAGATAGCCTCGTTATCCAATATTTATTCCCACAAGGGACACGAGATCCGGTGTGAGATCCATTCACGGGAAGTATTTCTGCCGGTAGACCAGGCCATTCCCTGTGCGCTGGTCGTGAATGAGGTCCTCTCCAATGCGTACAAACATGCCTTTACCGGGAGAAAAAAAGGCACCATCGGGATTTCTGCAGTGCAGGAGAACGGCCGGATCAGGATCACGGTCCGCGATGACGGGATCGGATTACCGGCAGATTTTGATATCAGCCGTACGAGCAGTCTCGGGCTCAAACTGATCCGTACGCTGGTGCAGCACCAGTTGAAGGGATCCCTTACTTTTGAGAGCAAAAACGGTACTGAAATGAGCATGGAATTTCCTCTGATACCTGCGGGAGTCTGAAAATATGTCAAAGATACTTGTTGTTGATGATGAAGCGATTATCACGATGCAGCTGGAAGAACGTCTGACCATCATGGGATATACCGTTGCCGGTATGGCAGCCTCGGGCGAAGATGCGGTCGATAAGGCCCGGCGTATCAGGCCGGATCTTGTGCTGATGGATATCGTCATGCCGGGAAAGATGAATGGTATTGAGGCAGGAAAGATCATTACAAAGGATCTGGATATCCCGGTTGTTTTTGTCACTGCGTATGCCGACGATGCCATCATTGAAAAGGCAAAAAGTGCCCGGCCCTATGGCTATATTGTCAAGCCCTTCAATGAACTGGAGATCAAAGCAGCCATCGAAGTGGCACTGTTCCGTAAAGTTGCTGAACGGGAGGAGAAAACCCTGGCGAAATCTGCACAGGAAAAAACCCGGGTGGGGATGGAGAGCGGCCAGGAGGCACAGGATGACCTTGCCTGCCTCGACCTGCCGGAGATAAAAACCGTTCTGCTGCAGGATATCTTCACCGACATCGTTCTCTTCCTCTACACGGACCAGGTTGCAAAAGAGCCGATATTCAAATTTGCCCTCGAAGAGGGGATAAAAAAGGGAGGACGCAACCTGTTTGCCTATTTCCAGTCAACGCTCCCGAAATACTTCCCTAA
>JBAZHD010000061.1:0-20693 GCA_041652515.1 Methanoregula sp. | reverse complement strand
CAATGCCGGTGGTCACCGATACGCCCCTCACCATGAACGTAACCTGATCCCCGAAAGGGGAAACGGTTATTCCTTTTTTTTTAAGATACTAAAAAAAAATTTACGGGTGCCGGGATTGTTCCCGGAACCAGGCAACGGTCTCTTCGAGGCCGCTCCTCACGGTATATGCCGGTGCATACCCGAAGGCAGCCTGAGCCCGCGAGATATCTGCAAGCGAATCCCGCACATCCCCGGCCCGGGCCGGTTCGAACGTAAGCGGGACGGTTACACCCGTGATCTCCATGAGGGTACTGGCGAGTTCGAGAAGGCTCATCCGCTGGCAGTATGCCACGTTGTATACCCCCCGGGCATCGCTATCCATTGCCCGGATATTCGCATGCACCACGTCTTTGACATACGAGAAATCCCGGGTCTGTCCGCCGTCACCGTAAATGGTCGGGGAGTGGTTGTTGAGGAGGGCCGTTATGAATTTCGGGATCACCGCTGCATACTCGGATGCCGGATCCTGCCGGGGCCCGAAGACATTGAAGTAGCGCAGCGAGACCGTGCCAAACCCGTAGATGTCGGCAAAGACTCTCAGGTAATGTTCCCCGGCAAGTTTCGAGACCGCATACGGGGAGAGCGGGCTGGGTGCCATATCCTCGCGCTTCGGCATCGTGGGGGTATCGCCATACACCGATGACGAGGAGGCAAAGAGCACTTTTTTTACCCCGGCGTCCCGGGCTGCCACCAGCACGTTCAGGGTACCGGTCACATTCGCGTCATTGGTTGCTGCCGGGTTCTTTATCGAGCGGGGGACCGAAGCGATAGCCCCCTCGTGAAAGACGCCGTCGGCACCTTCAAACGCCGTCTTCAGCAGCGCGGGATCCGTTACGCTGCCCCGGACAAAGATCACGTTCTTTTTTGAGAGGAATGGCTGGATGTTCTCCATCTTCCCGGAGAAGAGGTTGTCAAGGATGACTACCTCATGCTGCCGGTTAACAAGTTCTTCTACAATATGCGAGCCGATAAAGCCGGCTCCCCCGGTGACAATGTATTTCATGGGATATGCTCTCTAAAACTGAATTTCTTCAATCGTATTGGGCGCGAATGATATTAATGGATACCGGAAACGGGGGGTCCGGGTGTACGGGTATCGGAAGTACAGCCGGATTCCCCGTGGCCGGGTTTTATCTGGAGAAACAAGTATGAACCGATCCGGGTCATACCCAAGCCATGAAAATCGGTAAATAATTATTTCAACCGTCTTGATTCACCCCGGGGGTGGCGGTTATCTTTTTTTGGGGTATGGGGGTCTCAAACCCGATCAGTAATTCAGGAAGAGGCCGATTTTCATGGGAAAATTCCAGACAATCCAAACGCTCCCGGGGGCATGCAGGCACACGGCCCCACTGTAATGGCGTCCCGGTGATGTGACCGTGAACCGGTACAGAGAACATGAGTACACCGATAATATACGATATCCCTATGCGCAGCGTCATGCCGGCGAGGAATTGGCGGTGCAGGAGGAGGGAATTATTTCACGGGAATCAGGATTTTCCCGGGCAGCCATTAACCATTATGGGGGTGATCCTGCTCCTTTTTTACTGCGGGCCTGCAACCGGATTGTACAGGATCGCCATGTACTTCTTTTTCCACCTCCTCACCGGTACCATCATCGGGCTCCTCCTCGGGGATCTCCTCAAAGATCGGCGGTGGGTCCTCCCGTGTGCATTCGGATCGGTCCTCCCGGATCTGGTCGACAAGCCGCTGGGCCTGGTGATATTACCCGCAAGCATCGGGAACGGGCGGATCTTTGGCCATGCCGCACTTGCTGTCCTTGTTCTGGGTATCGTCGGTCTTCTGGTGCTGATATACTGGAAGAACCCGGCCATTGTCGGGATCGCCGCAGGTATTCTCTCGCACCAGGTCCTGGATACCATGTGGCAGGAGCCGAAGAACTGGTTCTACCCGGTGTATGGGGCGGTTCCCCGGCTCACCCATTCATCCGACCTCATTGCCCTGCTGTTGAGTGATATAACAAACCCGCTTGAAGTTTTGCTGTTTATCTTCCTCTGTGCAGGCATCGGGGTGTTCATCTTCCACCGCCGCATCGCTGCTTTTCTTGCCCGCCATCTCCACGGGGTACGGAGCCTGCTGGCATGCGGGGTGTTTGGTCTTTGCATTCTCTCGGGAGTGTGTTTCGGGCTCAGTCGGGGAAAAAATACGATTTCATTGCTGGCCTGGAACCATCCAACAGACTTTATTATTGGCGGTATCGTCGCAGCCATGGCCGCGCTGCTGTGCTGGCGGTGGTACCACAGGAAGCCGGATATGAACCCGGTGTGACCACCCGCTGGTGCATCAATCCTGTCAGTGTCCGGTTCCGGCACAGAACTCTGCGATCCGTTCCCCGGCATGACCATCCCCGTAGGGATTCTTCCAGGTCCGTGAGGCTTTCAGCATGGTAGCGGCTGCCCGGGAGATTGCACCGGGATCCGTTCCGGCAAGCATGTTTGCCCCGACATCGATCGTCTCCGGCCGTTCGGTGTTGTTGCGTAGCGTAACGCAGGGAACGCCAAGGATGCACGCCTCTTCCTGGATCCCCCCGGAATCAGTGAGAACAAGGTTTGCATTTGCTTCAAGTTCCAGAAATTCCATGTACCCGACCGGCGGGGTGATGGTAATTCCGTGTGAATCAATGCCAAATTCCTTCATCATCTTCTGCGTCCGCGGGTGCATGGGGAAGATGACCGGGATGCCGTAGGTCTCGTGAACCGATGCAAGACCTTGAATGATCCCATCAAGGCCGGACTTAACATCAACGTTTTCAGCACGGTGAGCAGTAACAAGGAAATACTCCTTTGAGGTCAGGCCCCTCCCGTTCAGGACCGCAGGTTTCCGCTTTGCGATCTCGCGGTTCTCGTACACGGCGTCGACAACCGTGTTGCCCGTGACGAAAATTTTTTGTTCATCAATCCCTTCCCGGAGCAGGTATTGTCTTGACTGGTCGGTGGGTGCAAAAAGGTAATCCGCGATGTGGTCGGCAACAATCCGGTTGATCTCTTCGGGCATGCTCCTGTCAAAACTGCGCAGGCCGGCTTCGACATGGCCGACCGGTACATGCAGCTTGGTGGCTGCAAGAGCCCCGGCAAGGACCGTGTTGGTATCTCCCTGGACCAGCACGATGTCCGGAGGTGTTTCCAGGAGTATTTTCTCGATGCCGGTCATGATCTTCCCGGTCTGTTCTGCATGGCTGCCGGACCCGGCATCGAGATTATGTTCCGGCCGGGGCAGTTCGAGTTCTTCAAAAAAGATCCTGTCCATGTCGTAGGAATAGTGCTGCCCGGTATGGAGTACTGAATACGGGATATTCTTCTTCTGGCATGCCCGGATCACCGGTGCCATCTTGATGATCTCCGGGCGTGTGCCGAGAATAATGGATATCATGGGAAAACCTGTGGTTGTTTTACTAGTGTATGGACTGAAAAGGAATAATAAATATCCGGAAATCTTTAAAGAAAATGGTGAGGGGATCCGGGCATCCTATCACCGGTATTCTGTCAATAGTGCCTATGACCCTGCATGCGAAAAAAGGTGGGAGTGCAGAATATTTCCGGTGCTTCCTGCATATTTCAGAAACCCTGTCTGCGATCTTACCCGCTATATCCCCCCATCCAGGGACACGGTTTTTCCTTACCTGTCCCCGGCGACGATTCCCGTGGGGGGTGGTACAATCCCGCTGTCGAGGAGTTCGTTACACTCTGATTTCGTGTTATTCCGTCCAATGATATTCGGTTCTTTGTTTTTTTGGGTGATGATATCCGGTTCAATGACCTCCGGTTCAATGATATTCGGTTCATAGATCTTCGGGTTCACACCATCCGGTTTATTCCTATCCGGTTCAATACCCTCCGGGTCAATACCCTCCGGTTCAATGACCTCCGGTTCAATGATATCCGGTTCAATGATATCCGGTTCAATGACCTCCGGTTCAATACCCTCCGGTTCAATGACCATTGATTAAATGATATTCGGTTCATAGATCTTCGGGTTCACACCATCCGGTTTATTCCTATCCGATTCAATACCCTCCGGTTCAATGACCATTGGTTCAATGATATTCGGTTCATAGTTCTTCGGGTTCACACCATCCGGTTTATTCCTATCCGGTTTGATACCATCCGGCTCATCATCCGGGCTGAAATGGCCGGTAGGATCGTGCCCGACTCCAGGATCCTTGCGGCAGTATTTTTTTCCCGAGGCGATCACGGGACAGGCGATCGAGATCGTGGAACAATCCGAAGGGATCACGACAGAACCTGCACTGGCAGAAACCGCAAATGTTGCATGGAAACGGGCGGTTCATGCAAAACAGGATCCCGCTGCGATCCGTTCGTCCCTGTCCGACTGTATCGCGTTCATCTCGGAGGCGTGTGAACTGATCCCCACCTATACGCTCGTGGAACCGGCATACGAACTGGCGTGCCTGTATCGGATCACGATCTATGCGCCCTCTTTGTTGCAGCAGCTGTCCACGAGGATTGCCCGCTTGTCACGGCCGATGCAGCGCTGGCATCATCGGCGAAATCCTCATGTAAAACAATCCTGGTACGATAGCACGGGGAACCTCCATCGTACCGGTACGGAAACCCGGCGGAATGGATAATTCGCCTTGATGAAAGGTATTCCCTCAAACTTTATGTACCCTGACGATTCCCTCAACTTTATCAAAATCCGAATCAAATGAGATGATCCGGTCGATATTCTTTTTCTTCATGATAAAAACCGATACTGCATCAGAAACCGACAGGGTCCCGTCAAAGCGAAGAAATACCTGCATGCTTCCTTTGAAAATTTTTTCATTCGTAACCACGAGATCGCAATTATCCATGAAATAATTATACAGTTGTTCTCCCGCCTTCCCCCCGCTCCGCCTGCCTATGATGGTGACGGATTCGGCAATGATCAGATCTGATATGAGAATTGACTCGTCAGCCAGAACGGGAAGGAGTAGCTTTGCAAAAGGATGCCATTGATCCTTCCGGTCAACAAGCGCAATAAAAAATGAGGAATCAACGAAGATCATTATTTCCCTGACTGAATTTTCTTTTTATCTTTCACCGCGTCTCCCCCGGCACTGATAACACCACACATTCCCGCGAGTGTCATTTTTTTCCGGGGCTGGATAGTAATAATGCCATCCACCACATCCCACTGGAGCACATCCCCCGGGGTGAGGTTCAGCGTTTTCCGGATCTCGGCGGGAAGTACGGTGGAATTGCCATCGGATATTTTTGTTTCACTTGTCATAATCGCTCTCATTAGTTTTTTTGTAATAATAGTTTTTCACGAATCCTTATAAAATGATCATCATATAAGAAACGAAGAATACTTAAGCAATCCATCATCTCTCCTGATGTCCGGACGGTTCCGGTTCGATCGAAAATTCAGGTCTCGCCGGTTTTTATTGCCCACTTGTGTCACCGTTCACCTCATGTTCCCGTGTGTGATCTGATAGGATTCTGCGGATCGCTGATCTTGGTAAACCCTACCCCCAGTGTCATGCACCCCGTCATTAAGCTGATAGCGATCCGGTGGAACGCGGACCCCTGGAAAAACAATCCCGTTACTAAAGAGAGATTCGCGTTCCGGAAACGACCGGTTGAAAAAACAGAGACAACTCAACCAATGCAATTCGTGTGTTTCTGACAAGATGCAAGCGGGTTTTCACACAGCATTTGATTCTTTATGCAGAATCCCGTGACCTGTGGTGTCCATCAGGGGGAGTTCATGCAGTTTCTCTTTAATTTTTGGTGTTATGTGAAAATACCCGGGGAGCGGGCATGCATTTGACGGGTCCGTGAAGGCTTCCTGAATATCCTCATCGGATATCCCTTCCCGGAGATGGTTCAGGATTTCATAGAACAGTACGGTACCATTACCCGCCCGAATCCGGCAGATACAGCCTTTTTCCTCATCCGCCCGGATGAAATAATTCGAAGACCCGGCCGGGAACCGGGAGGAATCAAGCAGTTGAGTCTTGATGAGATTATACGCTGGTTCGGCCCTGGGTATGATGAAGTACTGGGGAGAGAAGGAGGTTTCAACCGTCGGTTTTTCTTTCGACATTTTTTATCACCTGCCCATTTTCTGTTTCCCTGATAACCGGGTGAAGTTAAAATCCGATCTATATATGGGGAAGATATAGATTATTGTTCCGGGTAATAAATTATGCGGATGTTTTCAGATCTGGATAGTGTCCCTTAAGGTTCCCGGTTTTATGGTCGGAAGGATGGGCACTCTATGAACAACGTTCTGATAAATCATGGAGCCTCACCGACAGCATCTCGCTTGAAGTTATGCGGGAACAAAAAATTCGTGAAGCGCTGACAAGTGACCGTCATTTTGTACTGGCAGGATATCAGGCTCTGCTGATGGAAGAGGAATAATCCTGTCGATACAAAAAGACCCGTCAATATTCCAGGAGTTACCCTGAAGATCGTCACCATTGTCGGGGCCAGACCCCTGTTTATCAAGTGCGCCCCGGTCTCGCGGGAGCTCCGGAAGGAGCTCGAGGAGATCCTCGTGCATACCGGCCAACACTATGACCCGGAGATGTCCGATGTTTTTTTTTGATGAGCTCGCGATCCCCCATCTGCCTCTTATCCTGACATCAGGATCGGTAGTGATCAAGTCCTGAAAAAGAAATTCCCGAAGAAGTGGTGGAAGGGGGATTACACCATTTTTTTTCTGATGAAGAGCCCTCTTTTTCATGTTCTCATCCTTCCATGTTTGACGAATGTAAAAAAAGGTATTGCCCGAACTTCTAAGTCGTATCCATAACCGGGCTTTCCTCAGTCATACCCAGCCGGGCTATTCCCGCTGCCGCATCTTCCAGAGCCTTCTTCCCTGCACGGGTCTCCGGCTCGAGAACGATGCCGATCTCCCCGACTGAACCGGGCAGGATACGATACCGGTGGAATGCCCGGGCACATCCCCGTACCCAGAGCTCGTAATTGAGGCCCTGCTGCTGCTTCATGGCGCGGAACTCTGCAATCTGTTTCCGGCATCGTACCTCGATGGTTTTACTGTTGAACCAGGAATCGCCGATGCGCCGGACGCGTACGAAACTCGTGATCCCGTCTTTCATGACGACGAAATCGTACGGGAGATCGTCTTCCGATACGACATCGGCGACGGAGAAGCCCCATATCGCTGCCCGCCGTTTCGCCTCGCGGATCGCAGCAAACGGTCTCTTCTGCCGGCCCGGGCCGGTATCCTGTCCGGTCGCTTCCGGCGGTTTTCCAATCTGATCCATGATTTTTTTCTGTTCTTCCTGCATTGCATGGGACATGCAGCCGGCACATTCTCTGCAGCCGGCATGGTGTCCTGAACCGGATATCTGCGATTCGCCATTCCTGCGATTATCGTCTATCCGGTTCATCTCGTTCTTTTTCTCTGTCTGCATTTTTTCTCGTCCTGCCGCACGCCGTGCAGGGCCGGATGGAACGCGAAAGCGTACGCTATCCGCAGTTAATCCTGAGGAGAAGCTTTTGCGTTCCACCCGGCCCCTGGTGCCCGGTCGTGTGGCAAGAACCTGTTGGAGCGAATAAGAGGTATGCTTGTCCTAATAAACCCATAATTTTTTAAACCGGGGATATTGCGCAGGTTTAAGGAACAACGGAGCAAGAATTTCTGGATCCCGGAGGGAACAAAAAAGGACCTGTTTTTATATACAAATATTGTAAACATTATACTTATGGCAACTTCCGTTTACAGTATCCGGATCGATTCCCGGGTCCGGAAGATGATCGATGAGCTGCCGGGAAAGGAATGCCAGGAAGAGATCCGGGCCCTCATCGAGAATACGGTCAGGGCCCGGCGCAGGGACCTCCTTCTCGCCCGTGCACAGAAGAGAACTGAATCGATGCATGCCGGCGTGTCCGCTGCCCGGATTATCCGTGAGGCCCGCGATGATCGGTAGGACTGTCATTGATTCAGGTGTCATTGCCACGATCTTTTTCCCGGAAGACCTGACAGCACGGGCGATCGATAAACTCGGCCCGGGAAGTTATATCACCGTGGATATTGCCCTGGCAGACGCAAGCCAGGTCGCCGCGAAACGGATCCTCTCCGGGGAGGGTAACCCCGACGACGTAAAGGAGATGCTCCACGATGCCACCGTGTTCATCAATCTCATCTGCGAACCGATCCCCGCGAGCGAATTGATCGGCCCGGCATTCGACCTGGCCTGTGAGCTCAATATCCCGCTCTACGATGCGCTGTTTGTTGCCGCAGCGGTGCGTGAACGGGGTGAGCTGTTCACGGCCGATAAGGAACTTTCATTGGCAGCGAAGAAGGTTTGCAGGGTAAGGCTGCTTGAGTGATCTCCTGGCGAGAAGGGTTCCGGCCCGGGATCGTGCCCGGGGTACCCTGTCCGGAGCGGATTCTGGTATCTCATCCCTGTTACCCACCGTTAATCTCCAGTTTTTCACTCCCGGTATCCTGAAAATGCCTTACGCCATCGTGGCCGGCCAGGATTTTCCCTCACTGCCAGACTGCTACAGGGTCGAAAAAAGGGCCCTCCCGGCCAGTTCTGTGGATGGACATGCGAACGTATCCGGTGAGGAAATTTTCCGACGTGGAGGACCATATGGTTCCCGCATATGGACATCGTGCATGGGCTCTTTTGTCCATACGTTTTCCGAAAATGTGAGCGGAGCCCGATACGGTCTCCTTTTGACCATGAGTGGGGTGAAGTCCTCTCCGGGGGTCGAGCCATGGTGAGTGTTTGATCCGGTGTGGGATGTATCGCCACATGTCCATATCCCGGGGGAATGATGACGACATCGCCCTTTCGTGCTTCAATGAGAACAACATCATCGGGTGATTTTGTCTGGAGCAGGAAAGGGGCGATGCCATCCATAACAGGATGTCAGATACCTCAGCATTAGCATGTAAACAGAGCGGAAATGATACAGTTCCCGTGATTAATCAGTAAGTATCTTTGTGAATTCTTCCCGCGAAAACTTTCCTTGTTTCATAATCGAGAGAAGGGTGCCAATCGGCAGAATATCTCGTTTAGGGATGATTACAAGCAGTTTCTGACCAGAATCGTCAGTACCGATGAGGGCCGTGTGGCTTCCTTTTCCCTGATGAAGTGCTTCAGTAAATCCTCTCTTTTTCAACTGCGAGATCAGATGCACAGAAGATACTCTTGGAAGTTTCACGCCTGGACCTCGATCAGGGACGTGAATTTTTCATGTGTTGTGAGGGAGGGTTCGATGTCGTTCAACAGCCCGTATTCGAGTGCATTTTTCAGATAGATATCGATCGCTTCACGGATATTCTCCAGTGCTTCTTTTGGTGTATCTCCACAGCTGGCGACCTCAATCTCTACACATTTTGAAACATACACTCCATCTTCCTCCCAGATGGTGACGGTAAGGTGATAATTTGTCATATGCTGGTTTTCCTCTCCCCTTGTTACTAAAGATCATGTGCTCTTATGTAAAATGTTTCTCTTACTCGCGAATTGGATATCCCAAGAAAGGCTTTCAGCAATTCTTTACGCATTGAATTGACCTGATAGAAAATATCTGTAGTTTTCCGGATGATTCAGGAGGTGTGCAATCCGGTCAATCCCCATAAAATCGGATAACGTATTCCCAATCCCGAAATTGTTGTGGAGTGAATGCATATTTTTCATTTTCCCTAACGGGGGAACAGCCGGATAAGCCAGATTTTTGTGAAAGATCCCGCCCGTTAACTCAGAAAATGCAGCGCCATGCATTTTTTCATAAAACGCATAGTCGCTGGTAAACGCAGTTGATACGAGATTTGCCATCGTGAGAGTATCTTCTGCCGATGGATTTATTGTTACATGTCCGTAACCTGGAGGTAACAGCACGATGTCACCCGTCGTGGCCTCAAGAGAGCATGATATCGTCCAGGTTTTTTTCTGGAGAAGGAAATGGGCTTTGCCTTCGAGCACTTCGTATACAACCGGATATCCGGTTCCTGCGGAATTTTTTAGAGTGCAATGCCCTTTTGTTTTTACGTACTTGCCGTTGAGAATGGCCGGGGCGCTTGCGGCTGCCAGGCTCCCAGTCCCGGTTGCGCACGCTGAGCCGGGCTTGCGTTCTTTCGACCGCACGATGCCGGAAGAGATCAACCGGGTTGTACCCGATCAGCTCCCGGACCTGCTCTTCTGCCCCACGGAGACAGCGGTGAAGAATCTTGCAGATGAGGGGCTCACCAGAGGCGTGCAACCTTGTCGGTGATGCGCTGGCCGATGCGCTGGCGTTCAACCGTGGGATTGCTGATAAGTGTCCTCCGGATACCCGGGTTTGCAGAGAGGGTAGGTGTGATCTTCTCTTGATCATGGGGATATGTCCACCCTTAACAGTTTTTCACCGGGAAATGACTGCGAAAATATCGAAAAAAAATATGAATCCAGTTCTTTGCAGACATTTTCAATACCGGGTTTTAGTAACGGTAAATCTTCCGTGACTGCTTTCCAGACTTTCAGAGGGTTTGTGCCGAAATAGACATGGATCAGCTTCTCTCTCATCCCGGCAATATCCTTCCATGGGATGTCAGGGTACCGTGCCCGGATAGGATCCGGGATATGTTTTGCAGCTTCTCCAATAATTCCGGGTTCTTCGCTGATCTGTGTGGGTAACCTGGATCCCGGTAAACACGTTGATGGGGGCTAACGACCTAAAAATCCCCCATTATGATGAACTCCGCCGTTCCCGAAGGGACGCCCCCGCGGCGGTTCAGGCAATGCAATGGCAGATGAATTCATCGTTTATCTTACCCCCATGAAATAGCGAAGAGCCTAATTTCGATACATTGGATCGTGGCAAAATATGTTTTCTCATCGTTTTTGAGTGATTCAAAAGAGAGTCACTGAGTGAAGCGGGTTATCCGGCTGATATTATCTACGATATCCTGCAGGTAGATTGAAAAATTGCGTTCCTGTTGTTTCATACATAGACCGCTTCACTAAGAATTCTGTCTTTTAATTCCCGGCGGATGTCTTCTTTTGGGACCCCATCGACCCTGATACCCACAAGATCGGTAAGGTAATTCTCAACGGAAACAAGCTGCAGAAGGCTGACGGGTTCTGAGAACTCCACAAGCACATCGATATCACTTCCCCTGTGTGTATCTCCGCGGACCCAGGAACCAAATATTCCGATCCGCTCCACTTTATAACGGTCGCGGAGTGTCATCCGGTGCGCAGTGATGATTTTTTTATGCGGGAGAGTTTGTCCGTCACAGGTCCTTCCTCTGTTCTTTATTGAGAGTGCAGGGAATTTCAGTTGTATGGTGTGTATTCTGTGACTGGAGGAAAATGATTGTTGCCCTGGTATGGATGGAACTGTCAGCCCCGGCAGGAACAAAAAAGGGGAAACCGGGGATTATCGTAATAAACTACCGGGAACCCCACGGCTTTTGCCAGGTGACTCAGATCCGGGAGGTCTCCTGAAAAAAAAAATCAGCATTATTTTTATCTAAAAAAAACCGGATCGGGTATTCGTTAACCGTGAGACCGCCTTCATGATTGAACAAAGTTGTCATCGATTATTTCGTTAAAAAAATCCTGCAATCAGAGTCCCGGGTTTTCTACTTCCCGCAGGTTTATGGTAGTAAGACCCGGTATTTTTTTGAAATCCTTACCATTATCGGTAAAAAATCCGTCCACACCAAGGTCAAGGCAATGCTGAGCAATGATCGCATCATTTATTCGTATTTTTGAGGTATAGCAGAGATCAATTGCACTTTGCAGGGGGACTTTTACCCCCCGTATACCCCGGCCAGGAGAAAAAACGTGCCCGCTGCACTATCGGTGTTTTGCAGCGTAATGTAATTTATTCAAGAATGGCATCGATTTCTTCATCAGAAAATCCTAACTGGTGCAGAACAAGTTTCATATATACTGATGAGAGTTCTGCCTTTGCCATAATTACCGGTGCCCGGTATACTCTTCCCTCTTTTTCCCGCTCAAAAACAGCATGGCTGGTACCTCTTTGCCTGACAATTTTAGCATTACCCAGAGCAAGAAGCCGGGAGAACTTCTTACTTGACATGGGAGGGATTCTTTTAGACACTGGCACTGACCATGAACGTTATGCTCTCTGAATATTTCCACTCCCGTGAAGGCTTCACAAAATCAACATCCCCTATGAGGAATTCGCGCAGAAGATCCAGGGGAACCGGCCGAATCTCACACTCCAGCCCTTTTTCTTTCATATACGAGAGATATTCTTCGCATGCGTCCTGCAGCATATTCTTGGTTTCTTCGATGCTCTCGCCCTGGCTGGCTATGTTGAGTTCAAGACATAACCCCACATAACAATCACCCGATTTCTTGATTATGCCGGTATATTGCATGGTGTTCCCCTGCTTTGTTATTATCTGATCATAGTATAAGGGTTTTTTCTGACGTATAATAATCGCTCGTAATTAAGAATCTTCTTTTGAGTTTATAACTCATCCCGGAGATGATGATCGTATTGACGGCAAAGGTGTATCCCTGATCAATCAATGCCAGCAGTTTCTTTTAGGCCAAAAGGATATTCCGGCATTTCAGCAATATTGGAAAAGATAAAGGAGGATAGCGAATAACCCTGCAAATCCGGACTCCCGTTCGTCGGAATGGTCCTGAGAAGAAAGGGGGTTATCAGCAATCCTCAAGGATATTTGAATCAACTATGACCCTCATGCTGACCACAGTTCATCTTCCAGCTGAGCAAGGTCAAACCTTTTTTTATTGCGGATATGTGCCGGGTTTTTCATTGCTTCAATGAACGGATCACTCCCAACAGTTTTTTTCAGGGTGATGGTATGGGTGTTTTCCCGCTCGATAAAAAACGTGTCATTGGGCTGGATCTTCAGTACGTCTTTCACGTTTTTTAAGGATATGTTGAATTTTTTATCAACCTGCACGACAGGCGCTATTCTCGTTCACCTCGCTAAACTATCATTGTGCTTTCCCTCTGATAATCCTTCACGCCAGCTCCTGAAGTGTCCTGTCTGATAATCCTGTCATGGAATGGATAAATCCGTACCCCCGGACAGCACTTTTTTATTCATGCGGCCTTTGTCACTTCATGTCCGGATCGGATCTTTTATTGTCTTTGTCCTCTACAACCAGCCCCTTCTTCATAACCCGGGTGACAAATGCCCGGGGCACGTATTTTAAGTCATCTTGTGCAGGATGCCAAATTTATCCCTGCAAAGTATTCACAAATTATTTTATGCATACGTACAAATACACACTAGTGGTGTCTTCTCCTTATGTCTGAAATCGAAGAAATGGCAAAAAAACTGCCACCCGATCTAAGGATACAGGTACAGAACTTTATGGAATTTCTCCTTGAACGGAAAAAACAGAACCGCAGGACAACCATGCGTCAGGATTGGGCCGGAGCCCTGCGTGATATAAAATCCGAATACACGTCATTGGATCTTCAGAAAAAAGCCCTTGAGTGGCGTGGCGATTAGTTCATGTATCTTGTTGATACGAATATCTGGCTGGAGCGTCTTCTCGATCAGGAACGGTCTGATGAGGTTGGAGAATTCCTTTCTGCAGTTCATTCAGACCAGATGGGAATAACTGATTTTTCCCTCCACTCGATTGGTGTGATAACCGCCCGGTTGAAACGGCCGGAAATTTTCCTGGCATTCCTCACCGATGCCTGTATTGAAGGGGCTGTCAATATCATCTCCCTTGGTCCCGAACATTTACAAAAACTTGTTCATTCAATGGCCTTGTACCATCTTGATTTTGATGATGCATACCAGTTTACCGCTGCCTATGAGTATGAGCTTGTCCTGGTGAGTTTCGATACCGATTTCGATAAAACACCCCTGCAAAGAAAAACTCCTCAACAGGTCCTGAAGAATGCACGGGAACAATCCGGCGGAAGTTAAATTTTCTTTTACTAATTTACCGTTCACCTTATTCCGGTTCTGGACCGCCAACCCCATTGCGATGGTGCGGGAGCATTCAAAACGGCACAAAGACTCCCCTGACAATGCCAAATCACGACACTATCAAAGGTTCAACGTTACGGACAATATGTACCCCGGCGGGTATTTCCCGCGATGCTTTTCCGGGCGCATACGACAATTGTTAAAATTTTTATCGTTGGAACCCCGGGATCCTCCGGCTCCGTCCCTTGATCGTGCATCGGCCATGGCCGGTGCTGATAAATCCCCCGATATATTTTTCCTCTCCCGCACGAAAATAAAGTGGATATTTCATCAGGGAGTTCAATTATGGCATCAAAAAAACTTCTCAATAAGACGGTCTGCGTTGTCGGGCTCGGCTATGTCGGCCTGCCGCTGGCCGAGGCTTTTGCAGAACACCTCAGGACGATCGGCTTCCGGAGAAACCAGAAAGCGGTTGATGCGCTGAACCGGACGAAGGGCAATAAGATCGAGGCAACCACCGATGCAGCAAAGATAAAAGAGGCGGATTTTGTTATCATCGCCGTGCCGACACCCGTGACGAAGTCCAAGGACCCGGACATGGACCCGGTCATCTCAGCATCAGAAACGGTAGGGAAGAACCTGAAGAAAGGCGCGATCGTTGTGATGGAATCCACGGTCTACCCCGGTGTCACCGAGGATATCATGGTCCCGATCCTCGAGAGGGAGTCCGGCATGAAGTGCGGGAAGGACTTCAAGGTCGGTTACTCTCCCGAGCGCATCAACCCCGGCGACGAGGAGCATGATCTTCCCCATATCAATAAGATCGTCTCCGGCATGGACAAGCAGTCGCTCGATGAGTTATCCGAGCTGTACGGTCTTGTCACGAACGTGTATCGGGCACCCACGATCAAGACAGCCGAGGCAGCAAAGGTTATCGAGAACTGCCAGCGCGATCTCAACATCGCTTTAATGAACGAGCTCTCGATGATCTTTGCCCGGATGGGACTCGACACCGAGGAAGTGCTCAAGGCTGCCGGCACGAAATGGAACTTCCACCACTACCGCCCGGGGATGGTCGGGGGGCACTGTATTCCGGTTGACCCGTACTACCTTGTCCAGAAAGCCAAGGAACTCGGGTATCATCCGCAGGTGATCCTGGCGGGCCGTTCCATCAACGACGGGATGCCGAAGTACGTGGCTGAGATGGCGGTCAAGGGGTTAAACAAGGTCGGGAAGACGATCCGCGGTTCCCGGGTGTTGATCATGGGGCTGACGTACAAGGAGGATGTCGCGGATATCCGCGAATCGCCGGTCGAGAACATGGTCCACGAGCTGAAGGAGTATGATGTCGAGGTTTACGGGTACGATCCGTTACTTCCTGACTCGGTGATCAAGCATTTCGGTGCTATTCCGTTGTCAAAACTCGACAAGAAGATGGATGCGGTTATCATTGCGGTCGCCCATGCTCCGTTTAAGAAGATGAGTGTTCCGGAAATTCGTGCATTGATGAATGCTCATCCGGTGCTTGTTGATGTGCGGGGAATGGTGGACCGGGATGCGGCGGAGAAGGCGGGGATGCTGTACCGGAAGCTGTAAACCCTATTGAATAATGAATTAAATATTCTAATTTAACTCCCGATTGATTATCATTAATTAAGCGAGAAGAAGTCTCATCAAATGGCTACCTCTAACCGCCATATCTTATTTCGGATATAAAGAAATTTAAAAAAAAATTAATCAAAATGAAATATTAAGGTCGTCGGTAAAATTGAAAACTTATCTCACTAAAATTTTCAACGAATTTCAAAAATTTTCAAAAGATCCGTTATACCGAAATTCTTTATATATTTTGCTGACCTCACTTTTTGGGGCCTTGCTTGGATTCATTTTCTGGGTGATCGCTGCAAGACTATATTCGACCTCGGATATTGGGATTGTTACCGCGTTGATATCAGTTATCGCATTAATAATTTTAATTTCACGTTTTGGTCTGGACCAATCAATCATTCGGTTTTTCCCGGAAAAAGATAAAAACCTCTTATACACTAATTCAATCGTTATTACTTCTTTTTTTGTGTTAGTATTTGGGATCATGTTTATTTTATTTTTCAATTTGACAGATGTAAAAGTTTCAACAATGAAAAATGATTTTATCCCCGTTTTTTTTATTTTGTTACTGGCAAGTTCAATAATATCAATAACGGCTGCAGTATTCATCGCTTTGAGGAAATCTGAGTATTACTTAATCCAGACATTGATATCAAATCTGAAAATATTCATCATTTTCCCAGCAGCATTTCTAGGGTTGGGGCTATTGGGTTTGTTAGGTTCCTACATAATTCCGCTAATTTTAGCGGCTATTTTCTCGCTTGTGATTGTCGGTCAGTTTGGCATCAGACTGGTACGGCCTAATATTTCATTGTTCAAAGAAGTTATGAGTTACTCAGCCGCGAATTATATGGCTGGGATATTGATGTCTGCACCTCAATACATCTTACCTATTTTGGTATTACAAATGCTAGGCCCGGAAAATGCCGCCTATTATTATATTGATTATGCTGTTTGCACTTTTTTATTCGTAATTTCACTATCATTTACAACGTCTTTATTTGTTGAAGGAAGCCATGGCGGCAATCTCAGGCACCATGTTCTGAATTCACTTTCAAGTATGTTTATTTTATTAATCCCATCAATTTTATTCCTTTGGCTATTCGGAGATTTTTTCCTTGGAATCATTGGGAAAAATTATTCTTCCTCCGGTATTGAACTATTAAAAATTATGTCAATCTCAAGTATTTTTTACGCGATTTATCAAATTTTTATCACCCAGTCCAGAATTCAAAAAAATATCAAGATATTATTATTTCAAAGTGGTATGAGTTTCATATTACTGCTTGGGTTGAGTTATCTATTTTTGGACAACTTTGGACTAATTGGAATTGGTTACGCCTGGGTAATTTGCTATGGTCTATGCAGCCTCTTGTTTTTTATCAGGGATTATAAAACGAATAAGTTATTTTTTGCATTTTTTCAAGATAAATGATGGTATTTTTGGGAAATGGGAGGATTTTCCTCTATAGAGAGAATCCATAAATCAGTACAAATTGATCAAAATAGTCCATTATAATATTTTTCTTATGAACTTTCCTTCTAAAGTTTGGATGTAGTACGATATGATAAAAATTGATGGAATTGCTATCAGAACAATTATTAAATCCCTAATGGCCGGTGGAACGCCGGCAAAGTATGCAATCCCAAAAAAAACCGTTAAAATCGGTCGGTGAAATAAATAAATTGCATACGACGAGAAGGCAATATTCGATATGAGATTTTTAAATTTCATAGTACAATCGTCGATGAACAAATTTGAAAATTCAAATTGGATAAGACAAAATGATATGACGACGATATCAAATGCCGCGAAATTAATGACATCAGAAATTATCGCACTGTTGCCAAAATATGGATTAGAAATATTCCTTATGTCGAAAATTAAGGAAAACCCCATGATAATTGGAATTAATATTAAGAATTTTTTTATATTTTTATTGTCTGATGAAACAGTGTAACAATAGAATATTCCAAGAATAAAAATAAGGTAGTATTTAAAAAAATAATCATCAATTACATTAAAAAAGAACCGGATTACTATGAAACCAATGAGGGGCACCATTGATATAAGAAAAAATTCCTGAATATTGTTCGAAAATCGTATTAAAAATGGATAGATCAGATAAAAAACTACAATCAATCCTACATAATATAACGTCAAGATTGGAGTTGCATATGCCGGTGATAGCAGAATTTGAAGGCCCAGAGAATGAACAATAATGTTGTATACGCCAAAATTCATAACATCTGTTGAATAAACAAATGATTTTGCAAATATTGGCATTAACACACCAAATATTATGATAAAAACCAGAAGCGCGATCCAATATAGCGGGAAGATCCGGAGTATTCTTTTCTTGTAGAATATTAAAATTTCTTTATTCGATGCGAATGATTTATTACTAAGATACATAACGTAGCCACTTAAGAAAACGAATAGCCCCACTCCAAAACTTGCAAAATATGGAGAAAAAATTTGTACCATTTGATTATTTACTAAATATCCGGCACCGTGTGTCACCAATATAAAAATTATCGCTAAAGCTCGGATGAAATCCAAAGAAATAGATCTTTTTTGCATAGCACTACGCTTTATCAATTTATTTCTGATTGCTAATAAGTGGTAACTATGCACAATTAGTCTCAAACGATACACTTTAAGCGGGCCACTCACAATAACTGCCAAATATCAGTTGGAAGCTATCGTGATTGATTATCCGTTTCTGATCTGAAAGGAAATCTCATGACTTTAATTCTTGTCTTAACACATTTAATCAAAAAATCACGATGAATAAATATGTTTGAGCACTTAAGTGTACGAAAGGAATATTTTTGAGTACGTGATCTTCGTTATAGTTGTGATATCGAATAATTTGCTAATAGCATATCCATAATTTTAACCATCAAAAAATGCTTACTTCTTATAATCTATAATTTTTAGTGTAAATGGAGTAATATGGAATCGGTGCATGAAAAACTAAATACAATTTTGCTTTTTGATGGAATTGCGATTTTTTTCATTGTTCTTTACCATGCATTAGGAGCCCAACCGACGAATCCACTCCATTCGTTAAATTCATATATCGTCTTTTTAGGATTATCCCTTTTTACCTTTTCCTCCGGATATAAACTGATGATAAACCACTCAGATAAACTTAATGAAAAAAAATTTTTAAGTGAATATTATATTAAACGATTCATGCGGCTTTACAAACCATATTTCGGATATACTCTGCTTATGCTATTTCCGGTTTTTCTTGTAAATTATATTGCAATATATGTTTTCCATTTTGATTACCCTGGACTAACTTTTTTCACGACTATCAATAACATGAATGTTTTTAATTTCATAATCTTTTTATTTGGCGGCAATCCAATCGCAGGTCAACTATGGTATTTGGTCGCTCTGGTTGTAATAACGAGCGTTTGTTTTACAATCCTCTATTTTCTGGATATCAAATGGTTATTCTTTTCTTTTATCCCATTTTTTTTGATTTTATGTTTAATTAAAATCGAAGTAATCAATAATATAAATATTTTAGATATTTTCACATATCTGCCATTTTTTATACTAGGTTGTTATTCGGCATATAATCACTATTACAACAAAACAACTAACTGGTCAAAAATTACTCACTCGTTGTTCCCGGTTTGTTTCGTTATTTTGATAATATCCTCAATCTTGCAACAGGCATTGATTATCCGATCGATTTTAATACTTTTTAGTTGTTTATTTTTCCCATTCTTCCTTTTATCCATTTTTGACTATCTAAAAAAAGCAAAGTTCGTATTTTCATTTATCCTGTTATGCGGCACTTATTCGTTTCAGATATATCTGTTTCAGGGTCCAATAATTATGCCGATATTATTAAGAACTACAATTTATATTCTAAAAATCGATTACTATTTCATTCCCGTCTTAATATCTTTTTTAACCATCTATCTCTCGATTATTGTATACGGAATCGTAAAAAAAGTTGGATTAAACGTCGTATTTGAATAAGTAGTCGCAACCCCAGTACTTCTCTAAATTTTCCTCCATAAACTTTGGATAGTCAACAACCCAAACCACCTCCGATCAACCAAGAGATCTAAGAACCGTAACAGACGAGACAAATTTGAGTTTTTTTCGGAGGCCTTCCCAGACGAAGAGCCGGAAGAGATCAAACCGAAACAAATCGTCATCGATTGTTCTTGGCCCTCGTTGAACCTTTGAGAAGAACATCCATTGAAGAGCCACCCAGATATTCTTGAGAAGGAACGAGATTATCGTCAGCAGGTATCTGAGCACAACATTCCGTGAAGATGTTTTAGCTTTCACGATGTTCCGGATACGGTATGAAGACTCGATAGCGAACCGATTCTTGTAGACCTGGTAGACTCTTCGGGGTTTCCAGTCGATACCGTATACGACGTACCCGAGATTCACATTCCCGAATTTCATATTTTTTCCTTGAAGGTAATGAACATCAATAGCGAGAGTAAGATCAAGAGGTTTGCCGGTTCCCATCATCGTGTACCGGGCATATCGCGAATGATTCCCCTGGAGAATCTTCTTGAGTTCCTGGCCGTGTTTTCTCACCGGAACAATGTGCGGGATGTTCTCCTTCTGGAGAAACGAGAACACATCGGTTGAATAGAAACCTCGATCAAGACATAGAACAGTGATAGTCACTTTCGCATCGTTAATTATTGCCAGGAATTTCCGGATGTACTCGACCTTTGATACACCTTTCTTAACCGGGAGAACTGCGAGAGTCAACCGTTGGCCTTTTGTCGTGATGTAGAGCGAAACATACGAGTAAAATGTTGTTGTGGAATCCTTCATTTTGCTCTTGAGGACGTAATCTTTGTTCGCTTCGATAATTTCACCATAATAAGGATCGTCGGTGAAATCTATGGCAAAATGATACGATTTCCCGGGAACAAGGATCTGATCGTTTGAATAGGTGAGGATCTTTGATTCTAATTCCAGAAGTGAATCCAGGTCCATCTTGGACAAATGGTATCTGACTGACGTTTCACACGGGACTTTTTCTACAGCTTTATTGATGGAATGCACTGAAAGCTTGTTCGCTGACATTCCAACGAGTGACCGGATTAGCGTCTTTTGGTTGAGTTTTCCGTTGATGGAAATGGTGATGTGCCGGTTG
>JBAZHD010000060.1:0-20731 GCA_041652515.1 Methanoregula sp. | reverse complement strand
TTCACCGTCATCTTCGGCTTCACGTGGAGCTGGGTGACCGGCATATCGCAAGGTTGTGTCATGAATCCCCCGGAATTGTTGCACAGGTATTGGTTTTCCTGCCAGATAACAGTGTTTCAGGATTGCCGGGATTCGTCAGAATTCCGGCAACGGGAAGGGATGCATCCGCCGACCTTTGAATGACTGGAATAGCCTGCGGGAATCATCAGAATCGCGGCCCCCCTCGTCCTGTCATGCTACCGTTTAATGTCCCGGGACAACCAATCAGGGAGAGATCTTTTCGCGGGTGAGACCACTGACTGCCGGCATGACGAATGGGGGGAAACCGGGAGATATTCCGTTCCGGCAGGTAGTTCAGGATGAACTGGCCGCAGTGCAGAAGAGCCGGGCGGACCTGATGACCCCGCGGGGCCCGTGGGGGACCTACCTTGTGGTACTGGTCCTGTGCGTTCTTGTCAACGTGATCTTTTACCTGTACCATCCCGGTTATTTCGGCCTGTTCATTGCAGCAAGCTTCTACCTCAACATGTACTATTTTATCACCCTGATCCTGCCGACCAATTTTAAAAAAGCAGATATGCCTTCAGCTGATTTATCTCGGGTCCGCACCTGGTTAAAAGAGATCGGGGTCTCCTCAGGGACAACGCAGTTTTCCCGGCTGTTTATCAACACGCTCTTCATGAACAGCCGGGCCCTCACGCTCGGGATCGGCCTGATCTTTACCATCGACATTGCATTCACGCTGGTCAATTATACCCAGGGGCTTCCGCTCAGGACAACGGCCATCGTCATCGCGCAGTGTACCATCATCGTTATCTTCTACCTGCTGGTGTGGAAGATGGAACCCTTCTCGACAACGTACATAAAAAAAGTAGAGGAGGCAAAAAGCCACCTCCACCGCCGGAACATCCCGCCCCGGTTCGTTACCGCAGTATTCCTGTTCGGTTTCATGATCGCCATATTCCTGTTCCTGACCACCATCATTTACCTGCCGGGAGTCACGCTCAATGCTTTTTTGAACCAGTCGGAGCTGACACAACTCGGGCACCTCTTCAGCCTTATTGCCATCCTTGCCTTCAGCCAGTATTTCATCATCCGGTTCATTCACGGCATCACCAGCCGGACGATGGCAGAGCGGCTCTTCGATTACAAGGAAGAGTCTCTCCGCGATCTGCTGGATGCTGAGATCCCGACTCCTTGCGGAAATTCCATCCCGGACCAGAACCCCTTCGAGATGGGGTCGCTCCTGCTTGAATCAAAGATTTTTATCGTGAAGCGCAGTACGTTTGCAGGAGCATTTCCGGTCTTTGTCGTTGACCTCGATTTCTCGGTGCTGATGGACACGACGACCCTGACTGCCATCAGGGGATATATTGTTGAGAGAGAACACTGACCGGCTCAGGGATCGGGGCGCCGATGCCCCTGTGCTTCCGCCTCTGCCACAGCGCTGAAAAAGGCAGTCAGGGCGTCAGCGGGATTGTCGTGCTCTTCTGCCCGGGTATTCCCGGCATCACGTACCGTCACCGTCATCGAATCGATAGCAATTTCTATACGGCGATCGCCCTTGGTGAGGACTGCGGTCTGGCTCGGGGAGGTATCTCCAAGGGCCATGATTGCCCTGAACGCCGGACTGTCCCTGACCGGATTGAGATCTGCTTCTGCATCGAAGTCTTCCCGGGGCTTCCCGTTGCAAAGCGCCCGCCACGCAAACCAGACGGCATCTTTGGGGTTCCCCGCTTGGGATGCGAGGCACGCGGCGTTGAACCAGAAGTTGGGACTGCCCGTGCGCAGGGTCCGGAACCGCGGGGCCAGCGCCGTGTATGCTTCCATGGTCCTGCCGGTGTTAATGGCAGCGGCTACGGCAAGCTGGAGAATATTATCGTTCTCCGCCTCGTCCCACCGGAACGATTCCCGGAACCGGCACCAGTCCTGCCATGCATCCTCCGGCCGACCGAGCTGGAAATCGGTACTCAGCAGGAACCTGAGCATCCAGTTGTGGCTCCTGAACCTCTCAAGGCACCGGCGTGCCCATTCAACGCCGCATCTGAGATCCTTCTTTTTCTCACAGGCGTCGACGACCACCAGGTAGAAGAACGGGTCGTCGGTATTCGCTACCCACTCCTCGCAGCTGGCGAAGATGCCGTCATAATCTTTTTTCTTAAGGAGGGCATTTGCCTGCTGCCGGTACTGGCGTGGGGAGACCAGGTTGTGTTTTTTTAAGAACGCTTCCATATCATCGCCATTCAGGGTCGCTGCGTAGATCGGAAGCTTCGGTTTTTCGTTTTCCGGTGCAGGTTGCAGATCGCCCAGGGCCTTCCGGTTCGCCAGCAGGTATCGCTCCGCGCTCCCTTCGATGATCCCGTCCTCGTCAAAAAGGCCGGAGGGGGCCGGGATGCCGGCTGTAGTGGAGAAAACAAACTCGTGGAACGGCATGACGTAGCGGAACCGGTCCGGCGCGGCATGGAGTTCACAGAAACCATAATCGCCGACCGCGTACGCTTCTGCGGACCCGTAGAAAAGCACGGATGCATTGCTCTTGATGATGACCTTCGCAACGGTCCTTCCCTGCATAATCAGCGTACTTCCCGTTTTGCACACGCTGCCCGGTGCGTTGATCTCATCGCTCGAATTTGACACGAGAATGCCCGTCCCGATATGCGCATCACCTTCGATACAGGTATACCCCTGCTTTCTCAGGAACAGGTTTTCCGCGGTCAGGTTTCCCGTGACATGAATGAATACCGGCCCGTGTGCCTTCATCATCCGGATGCTGCCGTTCACTACCATGTCCCCCGGGACCGCTACGCAGTAGTTGCGGGTATTATCGATAGTCAGGTCCCCGGGAAAGCGGACAACCTGGTTGGTATCCGGTTCGTACAACCGGATTTCCAGCTGGTCCGCAAGGCTCTTGAATGCCGGCCCGAAGGTGTAGGGGTAGGCAGGTTTGAATCGTTCAGCATATTCCTTGTACGAGATGAGGGAGTATGCGGGCTGAAGATCGTCCAGCCCGGCGGCCCCCCCGGAAGAGGCCTTCATCGCACCATTCCCGGCCGTGTGAAAATCCGGAAGATCCGTGGAGGTCGCGGTTGTTTCATACACAGAGTTGAGATTATTATAATAAAAACAAGTTACCCGCTTCTCAGGCCACCGCCCGGGGTTTTTGTCTCATAGAGAAAACCAGCCTGATCGCGTTCTGTTCCCGGTTGAGCGAACTGAGCGATCTGTTTTTTTAACCCGGATCGGGACCGGTATCCATACCTGCGGTACCCCGGGCATCAACACGGTTATTTTCACCGGCACGAAGTAGTACTGCAATGCCGGAACCGGATGCGCCGAATGGAGCGAGGCCCGATCCAGAGCCCGGCCTGATGGAAGTCGCACTTCTCCACGATCTCGTACGCTGGCGCGAACAGCTGGCCCGGAGCATTGCCCGGAATAACCTGGAACTGCGGAGCGACCAGATCACCGTATCGATAAACCGGATCCTGTTCCCGCTCCTGCTCCTGCGCATTGCAGAAGACCGGCACCTTGTGCCTGAAGGAACGCTTACAGGTCTCTGCGATCACTATACTTCAACAGATCTCATCCGTGATCTCTCCCTGTTCGCGGATGCCCTGTATGCCGAAACTTCCGCGAGCCTGCAAAATGCCCCGGAACCCCCGGGCGATCCTGTTGTCGAAGAGAAGGTTATCAGTTCCGTTCTTGACACCCTCCTCTCACCGGGACGAAGGTACGGTTTCCGCACCATGAAAACCGGGGAAATCTCCCGGGTCCTGATGCAGTATCTCACCCGGACCGTCCGCCGTTCAGCCACGCACCAGGCAACGGTCGTGGACACACATGAAACAGTGGTCTCTCGCGGTACCGTCATCGCCCCGCTCACCATGATTGAGTATATGGCCGGCCAGGCCCTGGTATCTGCCCGGAAGAACCGGTCTTTTCGGGAGATCCTCCCGGTCCGGGTCTTTGATCCGGCCTGCGGTTCCGGCACGGTACTCCTTGCGGCATACCGGCACATGCTGGACGAGGCGGGGGGACCGGCGCTGACCTTCGATGAGCGCCGGGAAATCCTTTCGCATTCGGTGCATGGGCTGGATATCAGCCGGCACGCGGTTGCTGTGACGCGGATGCTTCTTTTCCTTGAACTCTGCGATTGCCCCTCACCCGGTACGGGCTCCGGGGCCTTTTCCGGGATTGCCCGGTCGGTGCTCCGGGATCTCCGGCACACCATTCTCTGCGGCAATGCCCTCATCGGGCCGGAGATAGCGGGCGATGAATCGTGGATGTTCTGCCCGGCACGGAACCGTCATACGCTCAACCCGTTCCCGTACCGCGAACGGTTCCCGGAAATTGTTGCAGCGGGCGGTTTTGATCTCGTTGTCTGCAACCCCCCGGAGGGACCGCCTGAGCAGCGCGAGTGGATCCAGCAGTATTTCCAGCGGCATTATGCCGTCTATCACCCTCTCATCGACCGGTCTGCGTATTTTTTTGAGAGGTCACTCTCGCTGTTTGCTCCGATCGGGGTTGTTGCGATGTGCATGAGCGGCCGCTGGCTCCACGGGTCCGCCGGTTCACCCATGAGGGGGGCGCTCGGCACCCGGCAGATCGGGGAGATTGTCGATCTCTCTTGTGTTCCCGCCGGAAATCCCGGTGCAGGACTCTGTCTCCTCCGCGTGGTTGCATCCCCGCCGGCCCGGCCATTGCAGGCTGTGCTTGCCGATGCCACATTCTCTGAAGATCCGGCCGCGTACGTTGCCGCCCACCGGTTTCCGGTTGACCAGCAGCTGCTGGATGCAGGCGGCTGGTCGCTTTGCGATACCCGGCCGGATGAGATCCTCCGGAAGGTGAACCGGGTCAGCACACCGCTTGAGAATGTCGTGATGGGAGAGGTTCATGACGGCATACGGATCGCAGGGAATGATCCGTTTGTTATTGACGGGACGCTTGCCCGCGAATGGATCCGGCGCGATCCGCGATGTAAATCCCTGCTCCGCCCGGTTATCACGGCCGGCGGGAGCGGGCGCTGCCGGCCCGGCCCGGCAGAACGATTCCTCATCCTTATTCCCCGGGGCTGGTCGCATGCACACCCGGGGGCCGCGAAGAAACCATGGCAGTGGTTCCGGCACCGGCACCCGTTCATTGCCCGGCATCTTACGCTCCATGCTGAGGTTCTCAAAGGCCGGGCTGGCCCTGAGGACCTGTGGTGGGAGACGGACTGGGGGGAGTTCTGGGAAAAATCCCGGAAAAAAATTCTGTTTCCCGCAGGGTTTGATCGCCCGGTATTCCGGTTCGATACCGGCAGGGGCATTGGCGATGAGACGATGCTTGCGCTCCCTTCGGCCGGCCTGTACCTTGCCGGCATCCTGAACAGCCGGCTTATGGCATTTATTTTTGCGCAGGCCGTCCGGCAACCGGGGCCGGTCAAAAAATTTTCAGGGGAGGATCTCCGCGAGCTTCCCATCCGCATTCCGGACCTTGACAATGCTGAAGATCAGGCCCGGTACGCGCGACTCGAAAAATTTGTGCAGAAACATATGGAGTCCGAAAAAAATTTTCTGAACGCGGCAACGGATCCGGAACGCGACGCGTTGCAGAAAAAGATCCGGGCAATGGACCGGCAGATTGACGCGCTGGTGTATGACCTCTACGGGCTGACACCGGAGGAGGTTACCCTGGTCGAAGAAACGGCTGGCAGGGATCCTTCTGCGCCATGACGAAGGTCATGAGCCCCGGGTCAGAAGAATGCACCCGTGTTCTCCGACGTGAAAATCCGACCCCCCGGTAAAACCGTTATACCTTGAGCCGGAGGCAGGCCGGGCCGGGGTCTGGACTAAAGGAGCGGGGTCAGAAAGGGGGGTGTTTGCGGGCCGCTATTTTTGCAGGTCAGAATCCGAATAAAACGGCGTTTTTGCGAAAATACGCCAGTAAATGAAGAATTTTCCCCGGTGTTGACGTCCGGAACCGCCGGTCCGATCCGGCCTTCGTCCTTTTGGCAAACGGGGCTCGTATGGGGCTTATTTGAGATCATCTTTTTTTGGGGCCCCTGTTTTCGACGGAGAGGGGATTCTCCGACGTGAAAATCCGACCCCCCGGTAAAACCGTTATACATTGCACCGGGGACCGGATAGGAAGGGGCCTGGACTGAAGGAGCGGGGTCAGAAAAGAGGGTGTTTGCAGGCCGCTATTTTCGCAGGTCAGAATCCGAATAAACTGGCGTTTTTGCGAAAATACGTCAATAAAAGAAGAATTTTTCCCGGCGTTGACACCCGGAACCGCCGGTCCGATCCGGCCGTCGTCCTTTTGGCAAACGGGGCTCGTATGGGGCTTATTTGAGATCATCTTTTTTTTGGGCCCCTGTTTCCGACGAAAAAAATCCGACCCCCGGTAAAACCGTTATACCTTGAGCCGGAGGCAGGCCGGGCCGGGGTCTGGACTAAAGGAGCGGCCCAAAAAAGGGGGTGTTTGCGGGCCGCTATTTTAGCAGGTCAAAATCTGTTTAAAATGGTTTTTTCCAGAAAAAAAGCGATTAAATAACGAATTGTGCCGGTCGTTGACACCCGGAACCGCCGGTCCGATCCGGCCTTCGTCCTTTTGGCAAACGGGGCCCTTACAGGGCTTATTTGAGATCATCTTTTTGGGAGCCCCCCTCTGCAGCGGGGGGAAGAGTCTCCGGTTCATACGGGAAGACCGGCCGGTCCCGGTCGATCATCGTGACCTCGATGAAATCAGAACCGAAAAGCCGGAACCGGTGGAATGCCCGGCTCCAGCTGTACCGCACCCAGACTTCGCGGGGCACGTACGCTGGCACCGGGAGTTTTGGCAGGATCCCGAAATCCTGCCGGAAAAAATCCTTCGGGAGATCGTACTCGCCCGGCGCATTGCGGCAGGTCTCCACCCGGAGCGCGAACATATCGTTGCCCCGGTACACGAACGCATCGAACGGGATACCGGGATCCGGGTTCGGCACCCACACGTATCCCTGCCGCTCCGCAAATTTTTTTGCCCTGCCAAGGGTGACGGTTGGCCTGCGTCCTCTCATGGAAAGATTCTCCTGACCCGGGCGGTAACTATTCCCGCTCAGGATATTTCTTTAAAAGAAAGAACCGGAAGATGATACGCTTTCCCGTTGCAAAGGCTCTGCCTTCCGGAACCGGGGCGACTTCGAAGTCGCCAATGAAAATGAGCTATTCACATCATCCTGTTGATGAGAAAAAAAGCCCCGGAAAATTTTAAAAAAAATCTCAAAAAAAAATTCCGGAAAATTCCCGTCACGCGATGGCCAGCAACGCGGCATCAAATGCCGACTTCACCAGTCCCGGCGTAACCCAGCATTCGATTGCAGCAGCGACTGCCATCAGGACAAAGATCAGGACTCCCATCTTCCAGGCCCGGCCAAGGATAAACAGGCAGATATCCCCGGGGTGGAGGGTGTGCGAGTTCCCGTTTTCCTGCAGGTAGATCCTGAGGGCATCGATGCAGAGAAACGCGGATGTCCCGGCAAGGATGAACGCGAGCATCTCCAGCCAGCCGTGGGGGAGGTACATGGTCGCGATCATCTCGAATGAGAGTTGCCGGTAGGTGTCATAGATTTTTATAAACGAATTATGGCCGAGCGCCCACATCAGCAGGCAGACCGTCCCCTGCATGAGCAGGATCATGGTATCGAGAAGATCCCTCCTGAACCACCATACCCAGACCCAGAAGAGCGGGACTATGAGGATGAAAAGGGCAACGCCGGTGTTCAGGAACAGCAGCTTGGGGTATACCTTTGCCAGGACCGGCATGACCACGAGCGTGTGGTGGTCGGCCCGGGCCTGGAGTGCCGTGGCGTTGAGCGGCAGAAGACCGGGATTTGTCACGGCAGTCTGGATGATGACAAAGATAATTCCGGACAGGAGGAGGATTGTCGCGATGATAAAATACCGGAGGAAATGGTCGGGGAGCTTCATGTGTGCAGGGGACTTTTGCGGGTTCCGGATCGTGTACCCACTATTCATTACCGGATCTATTATACTTCCCGGTTTTGAGCCGCCGGAAATCCCGGATTGTCTGTACTCCCTCCTGTAACCGTGAGGAAAACCCCGGTAAGAACACCAGATTATTAAATGGTGTGTGCCGATTGATTGATATCCAGAAGGGTGCTGCCGCAAAAAAGCGCACAGGAGCGTCGGGGGTAGTACGAGCCGGTGGAGGATGGGAGGAAACACCTGTGATCGAGCTGCCGTTTTTTTCCCTGGACCTGATACGGTCCATGATCCAGAACTTCACCATCATCGCAACGCTTGTCCTGCTCTATAATTTTATCCCGGACTCCCTCATCTCGCGGTCGAAAACGGCCTTCTCGCTCAGTGTCGGGTTCATCTTCGGCCTTGCAGCAGCCATCAGCATGCCGGCGCTCTGGCAGTCAGCGGACTCAGCGGTCATCGGGTTCAATCTCATCCTTGTTCCCCTCTCCGGCTTTATCGGCGGCCCGGTCTCCTCGCTGGCTGTTGCGCTGGTTCTCCTTGCAGGCAGTTTTACCTCATCCGGGACCCTGTCCCCGCAGGATATCGCGACGGTCATGAGCGGGATCCTGCTCGGGGCTCTTTTTTATGCGGGCAGGTCATGGAACCGCTTTCCTAAATCACCTTTTCTCCAGTTCTTCCTTCTCGGGACCGGTGTCGCGCTCATCGAGGTTTATTCATCGGTCATCTCGTTCGCCCTCGTGCGTTCGCCCGGCCCGGTGCCCGGCACCCCCCCGCTCGTTTCAATCCTCCCGTTTCTCATCGCCAGTTGCGTGATTACGATCATCCTCGGATACATCATCGGGTTAATCGACCGGAGGAGAATGGCGGAAAAGGAACTCCTTGACTATAAAGGCCATCTCGAAGAACTGGTAAAAGAGAGGACCGCCGAGCTCCGGCTCGCGAACTCCCTCCAGAAAGCAACGATCGAGTCCACTGCGGACGGCATTGTTGTCGTTGACCGGGAAGGCCTGATCCGGGCGTACAACCAGAAAGCCTCCCGGATCCTGAGCCTTCCGGATCACTCCCCAAAAGAAGGAGAGGTGGCCGGGATATTCACCAGGATCACAATGCCCCATCTCTCCGTTCCGGATGAATTTCTCCCGCTGATCACGGCATTGCCCGAATCTGCCGAACAGATCGTAACAAGCGATCTCCGGTTCAGGAACAACCGGATCTACGAGCTCTACGTGCAGCCGCAGTTAATCGGTGACCGTTCGGTCGGGAGAGTCTGGAGTTTCCATGACATCACCGGGAAACGGCGTGCGGAAGACGCGATCAAAGCTGCCAACAGCAAGCTGGTCCTGCTCTCGGGCATCACCCGCCATGACATCCTGAACCAGATGACTGCTCTCGCTGCATACCTTGAACTGGTCATGGAAAAGACCAGCGATCCCGCCGGCTCCCGCCACCTGAATACCATGGGAAAGATCCTTGAAGTCATCCGCCTCCAGCTGGAATTCACCCGGGACTACCAGGACCTTGGTGTCAAAGAGCCGGAATGGCAGAATGTGAAAAGCATCTTTTCCCATGCAGCTGAATCCTTTACTGACAAAAATATTGTTTTCCGGTGCGAGTGCGGAAATACGGAAATCTTTGCCGATCCCCTGATTGAACGGGCGTTCTATAACTTTATCGACAATTCAATCCGGCACGGCGGGCAGGTATCGGAAATCCGGCTGGTGACAGAAAAAGCGGACCCGGACCTGCTCCTCGTGTACGAGGATAACGGGGTCGGTGTGATCCCTGAAGAGAAGGAGAAGATATTCGTGAAAGGTTTCGGGAAGCACACGGGCCTTGGCATGTTCCTGATCAAGGAGATCCTCTCGATCACCGGCATATCGGTCCGGGAAAACGGGGTCCCCGGGCAGGGTGTCCGGTTCGGGATCCGCGTGCCCTCCGGCATGTTCCGGTTCCCGTGACCCGCGGTCCCTGCGTTACCTTCCGTACTTCTGCTTCGCGCCGAATATCCGGGCACCCGGACGAGGAACCCTGTGCCCGCTCCTGCGTTACGGGCCCTGTGATGGTTATGCGGATGAGCTACCGGGAATGCAATTTTTCTTCGGCACCGGAGATCTTTTCATTTGCCTCGTTGAGTTCCCCGCGTGCCGGGTTCTCCCTGGTGATGTCCATAGCGGTATAGACCCTGCCGGTTGTGGGACTGGACGGATCAATCGCTATGCCGGTGAGGAGGATATCCCTCAAAGCGCCGTCCCTGCGCTTCCACCGGGTCCTGGTTACCCTGGGGCCCCCGGTATTGTCTCCGCCCAGCTGGAGCCTTTTCACGCGATCAAATTCCTCATCGTCCTGGTACAGGAACCGGGAATCTTTTCCATGAATCTCTTCAAGGGAATACCCGGTAATCTCGCATAAGCGATCGTTGGCGCGAACGATTGTCCGGCCAGAGAGAAATGCGATGGCGATCGGGGCGGCCCGGAAGATGCTGGTGATGGAGGCTTCGTTCTCCCGTATCTTCCGCTCCCCACAAGCAAGTGCCTCGTACTGTCCCCGGAGTTCTTCATCCGATGCCGCAAGCTGCTCGTATGCTGCCCGGAGTTCGTTATGTTCCCGTTTCTCTCGGGTGATATCAAGAGCGCTGTAGGTCATGGCCGCAAGCGGATTGGACCGGTCGATCGCAGCTGCCGTTATCCTGACATCGATGATTGTACCGTCTTTGCGCCGCCACGGTATCTCAAGGCTGTCCGGTATCCCCTGCCGGTACGCCTGCTCCCGCATCCGCCCAACGGCCGCATAGTCCTCGTCATCCAGGTACAAAAACCGGGTGTTACGGCCCTCCAGTTCTTCGCGCGGATAACCGGTGATCGTGCACAGGTGGGTGTTGACCCGGACGAGGATCCGGTCAGCTACGACAGCAATCCCGACCGGGACTGCCCGGAAGATGCTCTTGATCTCGTTCTCGCTCTTCCTGCGAAGAACGGCCTGCCGCACCTTGTGGGCAAGCTCGGCAAACTGGGCTGTCGGGTCCCCGCCTTTCTGGAGGTAGAAGTCCGCACCGTTATTGATAGCCGCGATCACGACCTCCTCACGGCCCCGGCCGGTGAAGAGGATGAACGGGATGTTTCCGAACCGCTGCCGGACCTCCTGTAACAGTTCGATCCCGTTCATGACCGGCATCTGGTAATCGGAGATGATGGCATGATAATGCCCGAAAGCGATCCGGTCAAGCGCAACCCTGCCAGAGACCTCGCAGTCGACAGAAAAACCCTCCTCCTCCAGGAACAGTTTGCCAAGCTCGAGAAGGCCCTGTTCATCGTCGACATAGAGTATGCGGTTCTCATCCGGCATTATGCCTCACCATTTCTCCTGCGCCACGATCCTTTCGGCACCACCATCTCGAACCGTGCACCGGCCCCCGCCACGCCGGTCTCCGTGATGGTGATGCCGGTCAGGGACAGGATCTCCCTCGAAAGGAACATCCCGAGGCCGGTATTCTTGCCAAAACCCCGCTCAAAGATCAGCTCCTTCTCATCATCAGCAACACCGATCCCGTTGTCCTCCCAGACGACAACCAGGTTTTCTCCATACTCCCGGGACGACACCCGGATTTCCGTCACCCGCATCCCGTGGCGAACCGAATTGTCCAGGAGATTGAAAAAGACCTTGACGATCAGCGGATCGGCATATACTTCAGTTGTAGCCGGGAGATCGTTGTTCAGCGTGACCTGTCCGGGAAGGATGCCTTTTCCCGCGTCATTCACTACGGTTACAAGAACCTGCCAGATCGGTGCATGCAACCCTAACTTCTCGTATTCTTTCGTGAACGCGATCATGGTATTGATCTGGCCGCTTGCCTTCGTGATCTGGGTGAAATAGGTTTCAAGGGCGGGATCGGTGACTTTTTTGTGCAGAAACGCGACAAACCCGTTCAGGGTCAGCAGCTGGTTGCTGATGTCATGGCGGGTAATGCCCGAGAGGAGGTGGAGTTTTTTATGTGCCTGCTGCAGTGCATCTTCGGCCCTTTTGCGCCCGGTGATGTCCTGGTTCGCACCGTGGACCATGAGTTTTTGCCCCCCGGTGTCTGCCGAGACCCCGACCCGTACCACGATATTACGTATCTCCCCGTCCCGGCGGATGATCCGGTGTTCCATCTGGAACTCCTTATCCGGGTTGACCGGTGGCGGGTTCATGTTGAATGTCGAGGCAACAATATCGCGGTCATCCGGATGAACAAATTCCCGGATGTATTTTTCCGGGGTCATCTGGTACCCGCCTTCCCGCTCCGCTGAAGTACCGTACAGGGTATAGAAACGGTCATTGAAAATGTAAAGCCCGGTTTGCAGATCATATTCCCAGTTCACCAGGTTTGTCAGGTCCATCGCCTTTGCGAGCATTTGCCGGCTCTCTTCGAGTTCGCGTTCAATAGCAATGCGTTCGATCTCTGCAGCGGCTTTCACTGCGATGATGTCGATAATTTCCTGTACCCGGGAGGGTGAACGGACCGGGCTCCGGGACAGTACGCACAGGATCCCGATCACATCTCCCCGGGAGTTCCGCAGCGGAGTGCCGATATATCCCCGGATATTCAGTTCGACAAGGTCTTTACTTTCAGGGAAGAGCCGGACAGCATCGTCCGGATACACGCAGTATCCCTTCTTGGCGACATTCTCGCAGGGCGTTCCTTTGAGCGAATAGGAATAATCCTTCACATCCTTCCCGTCAAGGAGCATGGAGATGACCTTTACGGTCTGCTGGTCCGGCTGGATCTCCCCGACCATGACGCAATCGGCTCCCAGCCAGGAGCTGACGTTTTCGGTTATCTTCCGGAGGGAGTCAAGCCCGGTAGTCCCGACCATGCTCCGGACTAACGCCTGCAGGGCAGACTGCGAGGCGGTGAGTTCGGTGATATCCTCATCAACGCCGCAGTAACCGGTGAACGTCCCGTCTTCATCGAATACCGGGGTCCCGCCCGTGCTTATGAGTACCGGCGTCCCGTTCTTGTGGCGGTTGAGGTTCACGAAGTCCCGGAACGGTTCGTGGCTGCTGAATGCGGCAAGGGCAGCGTCTTTCAGGTTGTCCCGGACCGTGGGATCGAACAGGTCGTAGAAATGCATTTTTCCTACAAGCTCATCCGGCCGGTAACCGAGAAGCCTGTTCACCGCGGGGCTCGAGTAGCGGTAAATTCCCTCTGCGTCGACTTCCCAGATCCAGGAACCGGCATTCCCGGTCACCGCAAGGGACCGCAGCTCGCTCCTCCTCAGGTCCCGCTCGGTTTTTTTCTGCCGGGTGATATCGGTGACGATCCCCTCGATTGCAATGGATTTTTCTTTCTCATCTGAAACGAGCAGGTTCCTCTGGTTGAGCCAGCGGGTATTGCCGGCCCGGTCAATGATCTGGTACTCATAGAATGGCGGGGCCTTCTTCTCCAGCCGGGCATCCCACAGTTTGCGGAAATATTCGTGCCAGTCCGGGTGGATGAGACGCCAGATAAGGTCGGGTTCGGCGTAGAACTCTTCCGGGGTGTAACCGGTCAATGCGAGTGATGCCGGGCTGACATACTCGTACTTCCCGTCAGGCAGGGTCATCCGGAAAATCATGTCCGGTACATTGTCCGCAATGCGGCGGAGTTTCTCCTCGCTCATCCTGAGTGCTTCAGTGACTTTCTTTTGCTCTGTTACATCTTCTACCGAAGAGAGAATGTGAGGTATGCCATCCATCATGATGATACCGGAGGTAAACCGGCAGGTCCGGATCTCGCCGGTTTTTATCCTGCACTTCATTTCCATACCCTGGACCATCCGCTGGTTCTGAAGGCACGTGCTGAAACGCTTGTATTCAATCCTGTCGGCAAAAATCCCGAGGGCGACTGCCATGCTGCCAACAACTTCGTGGCGGGCATAGCCGGTGGTTCGTAAGAAGGAATCGTTGACGTCAATAAATGTGCCGTCTGCTGCGGATACGAGCGTGAGGGCAACCGGGCTGCTCCGGAAGACGGTGGAAAACCGGTTCTCAGATTCGCGTTCCCGTTTTTCAGCCAGTGTGCGCCCGGTCACGTCCCGCATGGAGACCAGAACCGCTTTCGTATCCCCAAACGGAATCTGTTTGCCGATGCTCTCGACCCAGACTTCCCGTTTCGCATCCGTGATGAGTTTATAGGACGCAAGGTACCGGTCAGTACCCTTAGCAACGTTGGCAAAATCCCGGAGGGCTTCAGCCTGTGATTCCGGGGCGATAAATTCCATGACATTTCTCTTCCCGATCACCGACTCAGTGTCCGGAGCATCAACCATCAGGGCGGCTGCCCGGTTGGCAAAGAGCAGGGTTCCCGAAAAGTCTGAAATTAAGATCCCTTCGAGGGAGTGTTCGACAAGAGCCCGGAACTTCTCTTCGCTTTCCCGGATGGTGTTCTCGTTCCTGTTCAGCTCGTCGTAATTCTGCCGGAGCGCATCATTCGCAGCCGTAAGCTGTTCGTAGGCCGCATGGAGTTCCTCGTTTTTCCGGAGCAGGTCCTCCTCAACCCGCTTCAGGTTGGTCACTTCAACGGTCACGGTTACAATAGCAGGCTTGTTGTTGATGGTGACCGGCATGATCGAGAACAGGACATGGATCCGTCTCCCTTCTTTTACCGTCAGGGCGAGGGGGACATTTTCCAGTTTTCCCGTAAGGAGCCGGCGCGAGATGAGCTTCACTGCTTCAACCGGAGCAAGCAGTCCCATCTCCATCGGGTCCTTTCCCAGGACTTCCTCCTCTGTATACCCGCTGGTGTCCAGGAACGCTTTGTTGACTTCCAGGAATTTATAATCCGGGACATTGTTGATCGCAATGGGGTACGGGCTGTTCTCAAAGACGGACCGGAACTTTTCTTCACTCTCACGGATCTCTTTTTCTGCTGATTTACGTTCGGTGATTGGCCGGGTTGTCGTGACTATCCCTTCGATACCCGGGACCTCCAAAAGGTTGCTTGCAATGGTTTCCACATCAATATAATGACCGTCTGGATGCCGGATACGGTATTCCGTGGGAGTACCGGGAGGGGTCTGGCTAAAGACAGCGCTGATTGCCTCCTTTACAAGGTCATAGTCATCGGGGTGCACGTAATCAAGCGGATCTTTTCCGATCAGTCCGGCGGGATCATATCCAAAGAGACGCAGGGTTGAGGGGGAACTGTACGCGATGAGTCCACGGTGATCGATGATCCGTATCATATCGGATGAGTTCAGGATCAGGTTCCTGAACCGCAGCTCGCTCTCCCGGAGCACATCTTCTGTCTTCTTCCGTGCCGATATATCGACAACGACCCCGCGGAATCCGGTAAGGGTATTGTTCCGGTAAACCGGGGCCGAATAGATGATGACCGGAAATCTGCTGCCGTCTTTCCGGATTGCGGAATATTCATGCGGTTCAAAGGTGTGTCCTTCAAGGCCTTTACGGATATTTTCCTTTATCTCCGCATGCTGGGAAGGTTCGATGAATGAAAGGGCATTTATTCCCGGTTTCATATCCATGCCGGTGAACCCGAACATGGTGAGGGCATGCCGGTTTGCATAGGTGAGCTGAAAATCAAGGTCGAGTTCGTAGATCATCTGCGGGAGAAGGTCGGCAAGCTCGCGGTACTTCTCCTCGCTTACCCGCAGGTCCTCTTCTGCCCGTTTCGATTCCGTGATGTCGCGGATGGACTCGATTGCACCGGTTATCGTGCCCTCGGAATTCATGAGAGGAGCGGCCCGAACCCAGAGGATGCACTGTTTCCCTTTCGGTGTTGCGCTGGTGGTTTCTGCGGTAAGGCCTGTTTTATCTGATCGGACAAAGGAATAGATGTCCCTGATGTCTTCCTGCGGAGAAAAAACCAGGTCTATCAGGATGGGACGACGTGTGCCATAGAACGGGATCGCATATTCAAAGTCCCCTTTTCCCAGCATTTCCCCGAATGACTTCCCGGTCATCTCTTCCATTGTCCGGTTCCACGCGATCACCCTTCCGGACCGGTCGATGGCGAAGGTGGCATCGGGAAGGAAGTTGATGATATCGAGAAGCCGTTTCTCAGATTCCGTACGATGGTGTTCCGCCATTCTCCGGGCCACAGCCTGCCTGATTTTATGCGCCAGTTCCGCGAACTGTGCATCGGGGTCCCCGCCTTTCTGGAGATAAAAGTCTGCACCGTTGTTGATAGCCTCGATGACAATCTCCTCGCGGCCCCGGCCGGTGAAGAGGATGAAGGGGATGTCGGCACTCCGTTTTCGGACTGCCTTTAAGAATGCAATCCCGTCCATCACCGGCATCATGTAGTCCGAGACGATGGCATCGTACGACAGGATATCCGGGGATTCCAGCGCCATTTTTGCCGAGGCCAGGGCTGTGAACTCAAATCCGCCAGCGTCCTCTAAGAATGTCTGGGCGACTTCCCGCATTCCCGGTTCGTCATCGACATAAAGGACAGAGATCATTGTACTGACCCCGGTGTGTGGATGATGTACAGAAGATTATGCTGATACAAATAGATTCTCTTCTGTGATTGAGAATAATACATCCCGATAAAAGAGACAATCAAATACACTCGCACGAAATTTTTGTCTTCGCAACCGGGGGCGACCATTTGGTCGCCAATGAATTAATAATCGGGCAATCCCCTGCACAACGGTCCAGCACGAAGGCTCTGCCTTCGCAACCGGGGCGACCATTTGGTCGCCAAATAATTAATAATTAGGTAAACCCCGGCATAACGGTTTAGCCAGGTGACGTCTTGCAGTCGGTGGCACCTCGTACCACCCCGGCTCCAGCGTGCGGGAAATCTCCTGCATATCCGGTTCATCTGACCGGGCCTCGCACTTCCTGCATTTCCAGCCCTTGCCCTTTCCGTCGCTTGTCATCCGTTTGTTGCACGCAGGGCAGAGCGGCGGGCGGGTGATCACCGGCTGGGCGAGCGATAGGATCCTCATCTTCTCTAAGTTGATACTGCCTTTCTTGAAACTGCCAACTGCAGTCACCTCGTCGCCCGGCACGAGCTGGCGGATAACCTGCCGGAAATTTTTTGTTGGCTCGTATGCCATGCACCGCACCGTATCATCACCATGACGGATCGTGAACGAGACGTGCCCGCCCGTGCCGGTCTTCGGGAGGTCTGCAACGGTACCGGAGACATGGTACGAGAGTCCTTCGTGGAGTTCGCCGATCGTACCGGCAAGCAGGTGGGCATCGGTGCCCTGGTTGGTCACCCAGATCTGCTCGAGCCCCGTCTTCTCGGAGTCGATCATATGCCGGGCTGCCATTACCCATTGCGGGCTCTCGCCCCGGATGCCGAACAGGACCGGGTCGGGCGTATGCGGTACACAGACAACGACATCGTTTATGATATCCACGGTATCCCACGTGTGCGGGAATGTTGCCGCCTCTGCGTCAAACAGGCTCTGCCGGTCAACCGAGCGGGGCGTGCCGAACCGTTCCGGCTCGCGGTACACAAGGATCTCGGATGTCCGGTCCAAAAGCTCGCTTGCCACCGCTGCTGCTGCCCCGATAAGGCCGCGCCGGATCTTCCAGCCCCGGTACCGTGCGCCGGCTGCATCAAGGAGATCTGTTGCTTCTTCAATAGTGCAGAAATCCGTAACTGCTTTCCGGTAAAATGCCGGGTCTGGTTTTCGTTCAGTAACCACGAGGCCGGGGTTTGTATTTTCGCAGGAGAAGTCAGCGAGCTCTTCCACAAGAGCGCATGCAAGGGTAAACGCACGGTCCGGGTCGCCCTCCACATCGAGCATCACCGCAGCATTGCCCCGGGTCTTGAACGTAACGTTCGGGTTGAGCCGGACGAGCCGGGCTTCGCGCACCCGCATATGCTCCCGGATCAGCCTGCGGGCAAGCACTGCCCCGAGGTAGGTTGTGCACATTCCTTCCGGCGAGTCCGTGTCATCAATCCCGATCAGCATATCTATATTAATATATGGGAACGCTCCATCCATTTGTATCTGCATGTCCCAGGATCGCCAGCTCCAGCTGGTAACCAGTGTTATGATCACGGCCGGTTTCGATGTCTCCGAGCGCTTTACCTTACGGCCCCGGAGTTTCGATCTCATCGCACGCAATAACGGGACGCTGCTGGTTATCAAGGTGGTCTCCCACATTGACTCGGTGAGCGAGGAAGTGGCGTTCGACATCGAGCTCATCTCCCGGCTGCTGGGCGGAATCCCGCTGATTGTCGGTGAGCGGGCGCGGGACGCGGAGCTGGAACGCGGGGCAGTGTACGTACGGTACGGCATCTATGCCATCAGCCCCTCCACGCTGTACGATTATTTCGTGGAGAAAATTCCTCCGCTTGTATACGCTTCGCCCGGCGGGCTCTATGTCAATATCAATGGCGACGCGCTCAAGGATCTCCGCGAGAAACGGAATATGTCGCTGGGCGATCTCGGGAATGTGCTCGGGGTCTCGCGGAGAACCATCAGCAAGTACGAGAGTGGTATGGGCACTACATTGGATGTAGCGATCCGTATCGAGGAATTCTTTGATACCGGGGTTGTCGAGTCCATTGACCTCATCCGGCACGAACCTCCGAAGGCGATGGAGCCCGAACAGGAACAGACCGGATTGTTCATGCAAAGCCCGATGGATTTCCTGGAAAAAATCGGGGTAAAACTCCATACCCTCCACGGTGCACCGTTCCAGGCGCTCCTCACATTCGACAAGCAGACGATCCTGACCGGCTACGGCCCGGCCCAGAAAGTGGTGAAGCGGGCAGCTCTTATCGGCAATCTTTCCCAGATTGCAAAGAAGCATGCAATGTGTGTGATCACCGATTACCACAAGGAGAAAAAGATCGGCCGGACGCTGGTAATCGGTGAGCAGCGCCTCCATAAAATCGAGGACGGTTTTGAACTCCTCGACCTGCTGGGCGAGTAACTTTTTGAGAACATTTATATAGAACCACAAACCAATTTTAGTGCTAAATCAGTGCAAAAAGTGGTGAATTTTATGTCACAGCAACTTGGAGGACAGCAGATTCTTATTCTCAAAGAAGGCAGCACCCGTACCCGCGGCCGCGACGCCCAGGGTATGAACATCACCGCCGCAAAGGCAGTGGCAAGTGCAGTCAGGACCACACTCGGTCCCAAGGGTATGGACAAGATGCTCGTCGACACAATTGGCGACGTAGTGATCACAAATGACGGTGTCACGATCCTCAAGGAAATGGACATCGAGCACCCGGCCGCAAAGATGATGGTCGAGGTAGCAAAGACCCAGGACGATGAAGTCGGCGACGGGACAACCACCGCAGTCGTCATTGCCGGGGAACTTTTAAAGAAGGCAGAGGACCTGCTTGAGCAGGACGTCCACCCGACTATCATTGCAGCAGGCTACCGCCAGGCTGCCGAGAAGGCGCAGGCGCTCTTAAAAGACCTCGCTTTTGATGTGAAGGCAACGGACAAGGTACTCCTGAAGAATATTGCAGGTACCGCTATGACCGGCAAGGGCGCAGAGGCAAGCAAGGAAAAGCTCTGCGACCTCGTTGTCCGCGCAGTCATGATGGTCACTGACGATGACGGCAAGGTCGACATCGAGAACATCAAGGTCGAGAAGAAGACCGGTGGCTCGATCGAGGACTCCGAGATCGTTGAGGGCGTACTCATCGACAAGGAACGTGTCCACCCCTCGATGCCCAAGAAGGTCACCAACGCAAAGATCCTTCTCCTCAATGCAGCAGTCGAGTTCAAGAAGACCGAAGTCGACGCTGAGATCAACATCACCTCCCCCGACCAGCTCCAGGCATTCCTCGATGAGGAAGAGCGCATGGTCAAGGGCATTGTTGACAAGATCGTCAAGAGCGGTGCAAATGTCCTCTTCTGCCAGAAGGGCATTGACGACATTGCACAGCACTACCTGGCAAAGGCAGGGCTCTTTGCAACCCGCCGTGTCAAGAAGAGCGACATGGAGAAACTCTCCCGGGCAACCGGTGCAACCCTCGTCTCCTCAATCGATGCAATCGGTAAGGAAGAGCTTGGAAAGGCCGGGCTTGTTGAAGAGCGGAAGGTCGGCGGCGAAGAGATGACCTTCGTTGAGCAGTGCAAGAACCCCAAGGCAGTCTCGATCATTGTCAAGGGCGGAACCGAGCACGTAGTCGACGAACTTGAACGTGCAATCCACGACGCACTCCGTGTTGTCGGCGTTGTTGTCGAGGACAAGAAGGTCGTTGCCGGTGGCGGCGCAATCGAGACCGAGCTCTCGCTCCGTCTCCGCGAGTATGCAGCAACCGTTGGTGGCCGGGCCCAGCTCGCCATCGAGGCATTTGCATCAGCACTCGAAGTCATCCCGCGCACCCTTGCTGAGAATGCAGGTCTCGACCCCATCGACATGCTTGTCGAGATTCGTGCAGCCCACGAGAAGGGCAGGAAGACCCACGGCCTCAACGTGTTCGAAGGCAAGGCAGTCGACATGAAGGCAGCCGGCGTTGTTGAGCCGCTCCGTGTCAAGACCCAGGCAATCTCCTCTGCAGCGGAAGCAGCGGTCATGATCCTGCGTATTGACGATGTCATCGCATCGTCCAAGAGCCCGATGCCCGAGGGCGGCGGTATGCCCCCCGGCATGGGCGGCATGGGTGGAATGGGTGGCATGCCTCCGGGCATGGGCGACTACTAACCCCCTTTTTTTTAATAGTTTTGTGCGTATTCACTATCTCTTATGAGCGAACATTTCATCTTTACGCGGTACCGCACGGACTGTTATCATTGCAAGAAAAATGCCGACCAGATCATCAGGGCAGTTCCATACCAGGCACAGGTAGTCTG
>JBAZHD010000059.1:0-22095 GCA_041652515.1 Methanoregula sp. | reverse complement strand
GAGATGCGCTTTGCCCAGGGCAAGGTAACCTCAGCACTCACGACACGCGAAGAGTCGCTTGCAGAGCTGATCGCACGGTACAGGCAATGGTACGGTGCATCAGCACAGTTCACCCCCCCGGAGGTCCCGGCAGAAGCCCCCGCGTCAGGCCAGATGGCCCTCACCTCTGCATACATTATCGATCCCGGCAGGAGCGATGAGGAGAACCGGCAGGTATTCCTTGCGCAGTTTGGCAAAAAGATGACCGGCACCCGGACCCATTTCGTCCCGGATGCGACAATCTTCGAGACCACCACGTTCGATTACGATGTCCTCGCCCACCGCATGCGCGAACTTGCGTTCCTCAACGCAGGCCTCACGATCATCATCACCGATGACCGGACCGGCGATACAGCGACCTACTGCTATGCCGGCGGTCTTGTTGAGTTTGTCAAGTACCTCAACGAAAGCGCCGAATGCCTCCACCCGACACCGATCGATATCACCAAGAAGGACCCCGAGAATAAGGTCGAACTCGAAGTCGCCCTCCAGTATACCACCGCGTATGACGAGAAGATCTACTCATACGTCAACTCGGTCAATACCCGGGAAGGCGGCACCCATCTCGAAGGGTTCCGCAGTGCCATCACCCGGACGATCAATACGGTTGCAAAACGCAACGGACTCATCAAGGAGAACTCGACGATCACCCTCCGCGGCGAAGATGTACGGGAAGGCCTTACCTCCGTGGTCTCCGTCAAGATGGCAAACCCCCAGTTCGAGGGCCAGACCAAGATGCGCCTCGGTAACAGCAGCATCAAGGGCATCGTCGACTCGCTCGTGTACGCAGCACTCAGCGAGTATTTCGACGAGAATCCCAACGTGCTCAAAACCATCATCGAGAAAGCACTCTCTGCGGCAAAAGCCCGCGAGGCAGCCCGCAACGCGAGGGACCTTGCCCGGCGCAAGAGTACGCTTGAGAGTTCCGGTCTCCCGGGAAAACTCTCGGACTGTTCGGAACGTGACCCGGCAAAGTCCGAGATCTATATTGTGGAAGGAGATTCTGCCGGCGGTTCGGCCAAGGGCGGCCGGGACCGGAAGTTCCAGGCCATCCTCCCCCTCAGAGGTAAGATTCTCAACGTGGAGAAAGCCGGCGAGCACCAGATCCTCAAGAACGCAGAAATCCAGACGCTCCTTTCCGCCATCGGGACCGGGGTCGGGGAGAAGTTCGATGCCGAACGGGCACGCTACCACCATATCGTGATCATGACCGATGCCGATGTGGACGGTGCCCATATCCGGACGCTCCTCCTGACATTCTTCTACCGGTATATGCCCAAGCTTATTGATCTGGGCTACATCTACATCGCCCAGCCGCCTCTCTTCCGCATTGCGAAGGGCAAAGAGGAGAAATACGTGTACAAGGAAGAGGAGATGCAGAAAGTATCCGCTGCCATGGGAGAGAAGGGTGTCTCTGTCCAGCGGTACAAGGGTCTTGGTGAGATGAACGCCCAGCAGCTCTGGGACACGACCATGGATCCCGTCCACCGGATTTTCCGGCAGGTTAACATCGAGGATGCGTATGAAGCAAACGAGATCTTCAAAACCCTGATGGGAAAGGATGTGGAGATCAGGAAGAATTTTATCATCCGTCATGCAAAGGAGGTGACGAACCTTGACATCTGATAAGAAGAATCCCCCGGCCGGTACTCCTGAGACCCACCGCACCGAGCCGGTCAGCATCGAGCAGGAGATGAAGGTATCGTTCATCAACTACGCGATGTCGGTTATCATCAGTCGTGCTATCCCTGATGTGCGGGACGGCCTCAAGCCGGTCCACCGCCGCTCACTCTACGGTATGTGGGACATGGGCAACACGAGCGACAAGCCCACCAGGAAGAGCGCGAGGGTGGTTGGTGACGTCATGGGTAAGTATCACCCGCACGGCGACTCATCCATCTACGATACCATCGTCAAGATGGCCCAGCCATTCTCGTACCGCCATATGCTCGTCCAGGGGCAGGGTAATTTCGGTTCCGTTGACGGTGATTCTGCGGCAGCGAGCAGGTACACCGAAGTCCGGCTCTTCCCGTATGCCGAGGCACTGCTCGAAGACCTCGAAAAAGACACCGTGAAGTTCATCCCGAACTACGATGAGTCCCTCCAGGAACCCACCGTGCTCCCGGCCAAGATCCCGAACCTGCTTGTTAACGGCACGGACGGTATCGCGGTCGGTATGGCAACCAAGATGCCCCCGCACAACCTGCTGGAAGTCTGCGACGCGGTTGATCATTACCTCGACAACCCGGATATTACTGTTGAAGAACTGGTGCGTATCATGCCCGGCCCGGACTTCCCGACCGGTGGCATCATGATGGGCGTCGAGGGCGTGAAGACGTATTATGAAACCGGGCATGGCCGGGTCATCATCCGCGGTGTTGCAACCATCGAGGAGTCCGAGGGCGGGAACCGGGGTGACCGGATCATCGTCACCGAACTCCCGTACCAGGTGAACAAGGCCCAGTGGATCAGCGGGATTGCCGACATGGTCAAGGATAAGAAGATCGACGGCATCTCCGATATCCGCGATGAGTCCGACAAGGATGGTATACGGGTCGTCTTCGAGCTCCGCAAGGGCACGATAGCGCCGGTCATCCTGAACAACCTGTACAAGAACACGGCACTTGAATCCGGTTTCTCGGTCTCGAACATTGTCATTGTCGACAACCAGCCCAAGACCCTCAACCTGTCCGCGCTCCTGGGTAATTTCGTCCACCACCGGATTGAGATCATCCGGCGCCGGTCCGAGTTCGACCTGAAGAAAGCGCAGGACAAGGTCCATATCCTGAACGGGCTGCTCATCGCTTTATCAAAGATCGATCAGATCATCAAGGCCATCCGTGCGTCCGATACCGTGGATAATGCACGTGCGGCCCTCATTTCCCAGTTCGGGCTTGATGATCCGCAGGCCAACGCCATCCTCCAGATGCAGCTGCGCCGTCTCGCAGCGCTCGAACAGCAGAAGATAACCGATGAGAAAACGGGGCTTGAAGCAGAGATCACCCGGCTCGAGACCATCCTCTCGAGCGAGGCCAACATCAAGGACGAGATCCGGCGCGAGACAAAGGAGATTGCTGCAAAGTTCGGCGACAAGCGCCGCACCCAGATCGCGCTCGATACAAGCGACCTCTCCAATGAGGACCTCATCGAAGACAAGAACGTGCTTGTCTCCATCACCTCGGCAAATTACATCAAGCGCATTGACCTCGACACCTACCGCAGGCAGCGCCGGGGCGGCCATGGCGTTACCGGGATGACCACGAAAGAAGAGGACCTGGTCGATTCGGTCTTTGTCGCCGGCATGAAGGACTACCTCCTCTGCTTCACGAACATTGGCAGGGTCTACTGGCTCAAGGTGTACCAGATCCCCGAGAGTTCCCGCATTGCCAAGGGCAAGCCGATCGTCAACCTGCTCAACTTAAAAGACGAGGTCGTGACAACGGTCATCCCGATCCGTGAATTCAGGGCCGACCGGTATCTCCTGTTTGCAACGATACTGGGCCAGGCCATCAAGATCCCGTCCGACCAGTTCTCCAACCCCCGCTCGACCGGGACGAACGCGATCAAGCTCAAGGAGAAAGACCAGCTCGTGGACGTTATCCTGACGGACGGCACCAAAGAACTCATCCTGACCACCCGCTTCGGCCAGAGCCTCCGTTTCCACGAGGAGACCGTGCGGACAGTCGGCAGGAACGCCCAGGGTGTCCGGGGCATGAAACTCCGGGGCGACGATACGATCGTTGCCGTCACGCTCCTTGAGAAAGATCACCTGCTCACCATCTCCGATGTCGGTTATGGCAAGCGGAGCGAGTTCGATGAGTTCCGCGGGCACGGCAGGGGAACCATGGGTGTCCGGAACATGCAGCTCGAACGCGACGCGGTGATCATCGAGTCCCGTGCGGTCTGTGATACCGACGAGATCATAGCCATGACCTCGTCCGGTGTCGTCATCCGTATGCCGGTCTCCGAGTTCCGGATCATCGGACGCGGCACGAAAGGTGTCCGCGTCATGCGGCTTGACGATAAGGACAAGGTTGTCGGAATAGCCTTTGTCTCTGCCGAGATGGTGACCGGGATGGACCAGGATCCTGCCGAAAAGAACGATGCCTGAAGGTCTCTTCAATCATTTTTCCCGGGATTTACTTCCCACTATTTTTTAATGGGCAGCGTCCATTTCAATGCAGGAATACCATGCAGAGAAATTCGGGACCCGCGTCTGCTTTGTCCGAGGTTGTCAGCATCACGCTGATCATTCTCCTTCTTGTCGTAATCGCGCTTGTGGTGTATGTCGTCGTCATCGGGCAGGCACACATTGCGCCGAAATCCGCGTATATCTCGGCACGGGGTATGAATATCAACCTGAGCATCGGGCCTGGTTCCTACGCAAACACGATCGGGCTTTTCCATTTCCAGGGTGATGCGGTCAACCTCAACAGGAGTAAGAAAGGCGATGGAATGGCCCCGGTTGGTTTCAACCTCCTTACGCCGTCCGGTGCAATGGCGGCGGTCCGAACGTCCCCCCTGATCGCCGATAATACGTGGAATTCCGGCGATACCATCACCATTTACGAAGATGCGTCCGGGTACTGGGTGACGGACAATATCACTCACCGCATCGATGGTGCCGGGACGCTCGGCCCCCTCGTTGATATGCCGGGCGGGAACTATACCGTCAACATCGTTGACCTGCAGGCAGATCTGCTGGTCGCTGCAATCCCGGTCACGATCACCGGAAGCGGGACAACGATCCAGTATTCGCCCGGACTGATCGCGTATTATTACACCGGCCAGACCTGGACAACACTGGCAGCTACTACGATTGCACCGCGTGTTTATTACGCTGACGCAGCGAGCGGCAGGACGTCTGACATAAGCAACTGGCCGGTCGGCCTCATAAACAGGGCAGAAAACTTCTCGGTCAAATACGACGGGTACTTCAAGGCTGAAACGGAGGCAGACTATACCTTTACCCTCTCTTCGGATGACGGTTCATGGATGGATTTTGACGGTACATCGAACTTCATCAGCAATGGCGGGCTTCACTCGTATGCGTCGGTCAGCGCAACAAAACATCTCAAGCCGGGGTACTACCCCATCACCATCAGGATGTATGAAAATACCGGGCAAGCGGTTGTTTATCTGACGTATACGACACCCTCCACGTCATCCCAGGTTGTGACCCAGCTCTACCACATCGCGAGCACAGCCCCGATGGCGGATTTCACCGGCATACCCAGTGCAGGCATGGCACCGCTGAGCGTCCAGTTCACAGATGCTTCGATCGATGCAACCTCCTGGTCATGGAACTTCGGAGACGGTATCGGTGGTTCGAATGCAAAGAACCCTGCTCACACGTATACCGCAAATGGCAAATTCACGGTTACTCTTGTTGCAACCAACAAGTTTGGCAGCAGCACAGCCAAAAAGGTAGATTATATCACAGTCGGGTCATTCAGTCCGGGTCTTACTGCGTATTATTATAACGACCAGACATGGTCATCGCTGGTGACAACCAATACCGTAAACCAGATCCATTTCGCTGACACTACCAGCGGCAGGGCATCGGATGTTAGTAACTGGCCGGTTGCCTACACCGGAGGTATCGCAGATCATTTCTCCGCAAAATATGACGGGTTTATCAAAATTGATACCGAGGACGATTATACATACACCCTCTCATCGGATGACGGGTCGTATATGGATCTGGGAGGAACCACGAACTTTATCAGCAACGGGGGAGATCATTCTTTTGCTCCGGTGAGTGCCACGCGGCATCTCGTGCCGGGATATTACCCGGTAACTGTTCGGATGTATGAGAACGGCGGGCAAGCAGTTGTGTACCTGCAATACCAGACTTCTGCCATGTCCTCACCCCAGCTGGTTACTAATGTCTGGCATATGTGAAAAGTTTTAAGACAATCCCTCCCATTTATCGGGTTTGTCTGCCTGCTCCTGCGGGAACACAGCTAGGCACATAAACCCGTCCTTGTCTTCCCGCAATTTCAGATAGCCCCATAACCGTTTTGTCCCGGGACACCCAGATGGATGAATGGTGAAACCATGTTCCGTACGATCCTGACCGTAACTTCTGCCCGCGAGGGGGATGTTATCAACATCACCCCGCAGGTGGAAAAGGCAGTTACTGAGAGCAGCGTAAAGACCGGACTCGCCCATCTTTTCGTGCAGCACTCCACGGCTGCCCTGACAACGATCGAGTACGAGCGCGGGGTGCTTGCAGACCTTAAGCGTGCACTCTCGGTTCTTGCTCCCGATAATGAGGACTATGCCCACAACAGCCGGTGGGGCGACGGCAACGGGCGCTCGCATGTCAAGGCTGCGCTGGTCGGCCCCTCGATCACGCTACCGGTGGAGAACGGGCAGCTCATGTGCGGGACCTGGCAGCAGCTCGTGCTGCTCGAACTCGATGTCAACGCCGGCAGGGAACGCACGGTTATCTGTACGGTGACCGGATCCTGATCGGGCAATGGCTGCCATTTTTACCAGCAATCCCGGTTGTTCCGTGCCGGAACGGTCGGGCCGGGCACACCTGACCATATCCATTTATTGCTGCCCGGAGTATGTTCCTCCATGCGTGAAACCGTCCGGCAGATGGTCAAAAACAAATGTGCAGAGCTTGATATCCCGCTCGTCGGATTTGCTCCTGCCGGCCGCTGGGATGAACCGCACTTTGAGCCGTGGGTACCGGAAGCCTTCCGCCCCCGGGCCATCTTTCCGGAAACGAACACGGTGATCGTGATCGGACTTCCGGTCTCCCTGCCCGTTCTTGAATCCGCCCCGTCCATCTGGTACTATGAACTCTACCGGACGGTCAACACCCTGCTGGACCAGGCCGGTTACCGGATTGCCGCCGCTCTTACGGCAGATGGCCATCCCTCGGTCTGGATCCCTCGGGACGGTTACGGATCCGTCAGTGTACTGAAGGACCGGCCCGTCGCCTTCTTCTCGCACCGCCATGCAGCATTGCTTGCCGGTCTTGGGAATTTCGGTACAAATAATACGCTCCTGACCCCGGAGTTCGGGCCCCGGGTCCGGTTCGCGTCCATCCTGACCGCAGCTGAGATCGAGCCGGATCCGGTGCTTGAAAAACCGCTCTGTATCCGGTGCCAGCGGTGTGTTGAGGCCTGCCCGGTCCATGCACTGGATGGTGGGGACTATCCGGAATCTCTCACCAACAAGACGACCTGTGCCACGCGGTCGGAGGCCCTCGCGAAGCGGTATATCGCACCCTGTGGCATCTGTATCAAAGTCTGCCCGGTCGGTGAGGACCGGAAACGGTACGGCCGGGAGGATCCGGAAATTTATAATGAAGACAACACCCGTTTCGAGCCGTACCACATGGCCTGGAAACATGTCCGGTCCTATGGCGGGCGGTAACTGTATCTTAACGAACGAGGGGCTTCAGACATCCATACCCAAAAAATGATAAACGCCGCCGCCCCCGACAGGAAGCCCCCGCAGCGGATCAAGACGGTTGAAATAATCATTTTCCGGTTTTTCATGGTTCGGTTGTAAACCGGATCGGTTCATGTGCGTTTCTAAAGAGCAGAAAAATCCATTCACGGCGGATGGGGGATATTTTTTTAAAAGTGCCCGCCCAATTCACCGAATAATCAGGCAAACCGGGAACCCCCATGCTCTACCGCAAAGTCCCAAAAACCGGCGATGAACTCTCAATATTGGGGTTCGGCTGCATGCGCCTGCCGGCGAAGAAGATCGGCACCGGGATCGATGAAGAGCGTGCGATCCGGCAGGTGCGCTACGCCATTGACCACGGGGTGAATTATGTTGATACTGCACCCGCGTACCACTTCGGAAAAAGCGAACAAATCCTCGGCCGGGCACTCGAAGACGGTTATCGGCAGAAAGTGCGGCTTGCGACAAAACTCCCGCCATGGTCTGTCCGTTCGCGGGAAGACATGGACCGGATCCTTGAACACCAGCTTGCCACCCTGAAGACAGATCATATCGATTATTACCTGCTCCACAGCCTTTCACGGGATAGCTTTCTCCGGCTGAAAAAACTCGGGGTTCTGGAGTTCCTTGATGCTGCGAAAAAGGACGGGCGGATCCGGAATGCCGGTTTCTCGACGCACGCAGACCTTCCTGCATTCAAAGAGATCGTTGATTCGTATGACTGGACCTTCTGCCAGATCCAGTACAATTATCTTGACGAGGAGAACCAGGCAGGAACGGAAGGGCTGAAATATGCCCATGAAAAGAACCTCGCGGTCATGATCATGGAACCCCTCCGCGGCGGGAACCTCGGGGCAGGGGTGCCGGATGAGATACAAAAGATCTGGGACGGATCTCCCGTCAAACGAACACCCGCCGAATGGGGACTCCGGTGGGTATGGAACCATCCTGAAGTCACAGTCGTCCTCTCCGGCATGAACGATGAGACTCATATCGATGAGAATATCCGGGTGGCAGCAGATGCATATCCCGGGACGCTTACGGAAGTGGATCTCGTGCGCATCGGGCAGGTCCGGGACACCTATGGGCGGCTGATGAAGGTGGCGTGTACGGGCTGCAGCTACTGCATGCCCTGCCCCGCCGGGGTGGATATCCCCGGCTGCTTCTCGCTCTACAATGACCACCATCTCTTCTCCTTTAACCGGATGGCAAAGTTCCAGTACATCGGGCGGCACGGCGGCCTGATGGGTAGTGTCTCGTATGCCGGGCTCTGCCGCACCTGCGGGAAATGCGAGAAAGCCTGTCCGCAGCACCTGCCGATCCGGGACCGGCTCAGGGACGTCTCACACGAGTTCGAAGGCGGCATGCGGCTCATCATCCCGCTCCTGAAATGCGGGATCTGGTGCATGGACCTGGCCGGGAAAGTAAAACGGCTCTTTTCCCGGGCTCATTAACCCGGTCTCCCGTTTGTAATTCCCGTTGTCATGGGAAGCAGTGTGATGAGCCGGAAATATACGTGATTCGAAGAAAAACATAGTCTCGCTCTTCATGCACCGGGCCTGCTCCGTGACGGGCGCAAAAAAAGTGGTATTTCGCGCATCACTTTTTTTCCGGTTTTCGGTTTTACGGACCCGGTGATACCGGTACCGACCCTGTTTTTTTTCATTTTCCGTCGGGTATAATGGCATACTGGTTTACTGCAATAAATTATTCCCGGGCTTTCCGGGGTGGAGAACTCTATCTCTCCCAATATAGGCACCGTTTAGCTTATTTTTGTGTAAAATTAATCCGATTGATGAATAAAATTACAGATACGTATATATACAATAGGAGTATTTTGTACACTTGCTGCCGGGGTTTTCTCCATGAACGATCCACGCGGGGATCACAAGGATTCCATCCAACCATTCGATCCTTTGTCCAGAGTCGGGACCAGGAAAGATTCACAAGTAGTGTCCGTTCTCTATGTTGATGACGAACCTGCCCTCCAGGATCCCACGAAGATCAATCTTGAGAAAAAAGGGACCTTTATCGTCGATACCGCAACCTCGGTAAAGACCGCGCTGAAAAAGATGGAAACGAAAGAGTACGATGTTATCGTTTCCGATTACCAGATGCCCAGGATCGATGGCATCCAGTTTTTAAAAATGCTCAGGGCTGCAAATAACCCGATCCCGTTCATCATCTTCACCGGCAAAGGAGCCGAGGACGTTGTTGTTGAGGCCTATGATGCCGGGGCTGATTTCTACCTCCCCAAGGGCGGGAACACCAGGGCAATGTTTGCCGACCTTGCCCACAAGATCACCCAGGTGGTTACCCGTCGCCGGATTGAGACGGCACTCAGAGAGAGCGAAGAGCGTTACCGCAAGGTCGTCGAGCAGAGTCACGACGCGATCTTCATCACCGTGGGAACAAAATTTATTTTTGTCAATCCCCGTGTCACTGAAATATCCGGTTATTCCCGGGACGAGATGTACCAGATGGATTTCTGGGACATACTCCATCCGGATCACCGGGAGTTTATCCTCGATATATCCCGGCGCCGGGCAAAAGGCGAACCCGTGCCAAAGACGTACGATGCCCGTGTTGTGACCCGGGGCGGGGAAATCCGGTATATCGAAATCGCGGTCTCCTCCCTGCAATGCAAAGGAAAGGATGCAGTTCTCGGCTCGGTGCGGGATATCACGGACCGCAAGCTGGCAGAAGAAGCACTCAGGAGAAGCGAGGAGAAATACCATTCCATCTTCAACACGTTTGACGACCTTTATTACCAGACGGACATGCAGGGAATAATCCTCTCCCTTTCCCCTTCCTGCAAACGGATTACCGGCTGGGACGCGTCCGAACTGATCGGCCACCAGGTCCTTGACCTGTACCCGTTTCCCGACCAGCGGACACAGCTGCTCAGCGAGATCTTTTCCAACGGCGGAACTGTTCACGACTACGAGATCATCTTAAAAAACAAGGCCGGGAAGCACCTGACCGTCTCGGTGACCAGCCACGTTGTCCCCGACGGTCAGGGCAATCCCGTGGCAATCGAAGGGGTGCTCCGTGATATCACCGACCGGAAGATGGTGGAAGAGGCCCTCCACGCAAGCGAGGAACGATACCGGACGCTCACGGATTTCCTGCCGGTCTCGGTGTTTGAATCAACCGTTGACGGGACCGTGACCTTTGCAAACCGGCTCACGTTCAGAACATTCGGGATAGACGAAGCGGATATCAGGGCCGGTATCAATGTCATCGACTATATCGCACCCGAACAGCGGGATAAAGCCCGGGAGAATATTGCAAACCTCATTACCGGAAATCTGCGTCGATCGAATGAATACCTGCTCATCAGGAAAGACAAAAGCCGTTTCCCAGCCATGATCACCGCGAGCGCGGTCTACGATGAAAAGACCGGCAGACCCACGGGTTTCCGGGGCGTGGTCATTGACCTGACTGATGTCAAGAATGCAGAAAGGGCCCTGCGGGAGAGTGAGGAACTGTTCCGGACGCTCTTCAATAACGCAAACGACGCGATCTTCCTGCACGGGATGAACCCGGACGGGTCTCCCGGGCAGTATGTCATGGTCAACGATATCGCCTGCACCCGGCTCCAGTATTCCCGCGAGGAACTCCTGAACCTCTCGCCTATCGATATTGTCTCGCCGTCCCATATCGGGAATATCGCTGCCATTGCCCGGACCATCCGGCTCCGCGGGCATGCAACATTCGATGCGATCCACCGGCGAAAGGACGGCACGGAATTTCCTGTCGAGATCAGCACGCACCTTTTCGAACTGCATGGCAGGCAGTTGTCGCTGTCCATTGCCCGGGACATTACCGAACGCAAACAGATGGAGGAGTCCGTACGCGCCAGCGAACAGCGGCTCCATGCCATCATCGACGGCTCTTCAATACCCCAGTTTGTGATCAACCGGAACCACGAGGTAATCTACTGGAACAAAGCCCTCGAGCGGTACACCGGGGTATGGGCGCGGGACTTACGGGGAACGCCCAATGCGTGGAAGGCGTTCTATGATACCAAAAAGCCCGTGCTTGCGGATCTTGTCCTTGACAACGAGATCGAAAATCTGCCCGCGTGGCAGGAAGGAAAAATCAAGGGCTCGAAAAAGAGCAGCGGGGCATATGAAACATCCGTTTTCTTCCCCCGTTTCGGCGAGTCCGGGACCTGGCTCCAGATCAACGCTATTGTCATACGGGATGCCCTGGGGGAAGTCATCGGTGCTCTTGAGACTCTCGAGGACATCACCGACCGGAAACGGGCAGAAGATGCCCTGCAGGAGTCATACCTTGGCCTGGAGCGCAAGGTCCGGGAGAGGACCGCCGAACTGAGCGATCTCGCCGTGAGGTTACAAAACGAGATCACCGAACGCAACCGGGTCATGGAGGCCCTTGGGGCAAGCGAGAGGAAATACCGCGACCTTGTGGAGCAGATCGGGGATATCGTTTTCCATATCGACCAGGACGGTTTGCTGACCTATATCAGCCCGCACGTGCTGGCAGCAATGGGCATGGACCCGGAACTCCTGGCAAAAATTCCCGTACTTGAAATGGTGCCATCGGCATTCCGGGACCGGTTTGCCCCGCTCATCGATACGACTCTCGCGTCAAGGAAACCGCTCTCCGGTTTTGAGGTACAGGTACCGGACACCGATACCAGAAAGACCCGCGTGTACGAGATCAATGCAAAACCGAGCTTTGGTGGACATGGGGAATTTACCGGCTATTCCGGTATTGCCCGGGATATCACCGAACGCAGGCACCTGCAGGATGAAGTGACTGCCTCGTTAAACGAAAAAGAGATCCTCTTAAAAGAGATCCACCACCGCGTAAAAAACAACATGCAGGTCATCTCAAGCCTCCTGTCCCTTCAGGCAAAGCTGGTCACGGATCCCAATGGCCGCGAGCTCCTGCGGGAAAGCCAGAACCGGGTCATGTCGATTGCACTCGTGCATGAAAAATTATACCAGTCAAAGAGCCTTGCCCGGATTGATTTCTCCGAGTATATCCGGAAAGTAGCAGAAAACCTCTTCCAGTCCTATGGAATCCCGAAGAACCGGATCAGGCTTGTGATCCGGGCGGAGAATATCTTTTTACCGATAAACAAGGCGATACCCCTTGGCCTGATCCTCAACGAACTCTTCTCAAATTCCTTAAAATATGCGTTCCCGGATAACCGCAGCGGGGAAATATCCGTTGATTTTACCAGTACCGGGGGACAGTATGTCCTCGTCTTCAGGGACGATGGTGTGGGCCTTCCTGAAGGCATTGACCTTGATAACACGGAGACCCTGGGCCTGCAGCTGGTTACTTCGCTGAGCGGGCAGATCCAGGGCACAGTCACCCTTGAGCGGGGGAAAGGAACCGGATTCAGGATAGAATTTGCCATGGAACAGGTATGACAGGTGCGTTATTTATGAGAGGTGCGTTATGAGTGAAGCAAAGATCATGATTGTAGAGGATGAGGCGATCACCGGCATGGATATCCGGCGCAGCCTCACGGAGATGGGATATTCCGTGGTTGCGATTGCAACAACGGGGGAACTGGCGGTCCGCAAGGCCGGGGAACTCCACCCGGACCTGATCCTCATGGATATCATGCTGGCAGGAAAGATGAGCGGGATCGAAGCGGCGGAGCAGATCCATAAAGAACTCCGGATCCCTGTTATCTACCTTACCGCTTACAGCGATGATAAATTCCTTGCAAAAGCCCGGGTCACCGAACCGTTCGGGTACATCCTGAAACCCTTCCGCGAGCTGGAACTGAAGACCACGATCGAGATGGCCCTCTACAAGTATTCCATGGAGGAGACCCTGCGGCTCTCCGAAGAGACCAAACGGGTGATGCTGAATGCCACCGACGACCTGGTCTTCCTGATGGATATGAAGGGCAGGTTCCTGGCCGTCAATACGGCGATGGCGGCGCTTGAGGGGAAACCGGTGAACGAATATATCGGTGAAAATGTGGCCGATCTCGTGAAAGCCGGTCTTCTCTCGCCGTGGATGGCCGGCTGGAACCTCGATCCCCGGAACCGGCAACAGGCTCACCTGGAAGAGGAATTCAAAGGAAAATGGTATGATACAGCGTTTTATCCCGTTGTTGAGCGGGACGGGGGCGTCGTGCTGTATGCAGTATATATCCGGGATATTACCCGGCATAAGCGCATGGAAGAGTTGTCCCGGCAGAACGAGGAATTTTTCCGGTCACTGGTTGAGAACACGTCCGATATCATCGTGATCATCAACCATGATGGGAAGATCCGGCACGAGTCCCCGTCGATAAGCAGTACCCTCGGTTATACTGCGGATTTCCAGGGGAAAAACGACATTTTCAGCATTGTTCCGGCAGATGAGATCCCGGCACTGAAGGCGCTGCTTGCCGAAGGTGAAAAAAACCCGGGACTGGTCAGGCCATTCAGCCTGAAAGTGAAGGACAGCAGCGGCCGGTTATCGGTCATGGACGGGATTATCAGCAACCTCTATGGTAACCCTGTCATCGATGGCATCGTGATGAACGGCTGGATCAAACCCTTTACTGATTAAATCCTGCGGCCATTTTTCTTTTTTGGGATGCCGGGAAATTACAGGATCCATGCCCCCGTATTTTTCAAAAAATGGCTCTGGAGAAATCATTCAGGACAATCTGACACTCCCGGGGGCTTCGTTCCCGCCGCCGGGCGAGCCCCCTGTTGCGATAACGACGTATTGCCTGCAACCTGGACCTGACTATCGCAATGCGCCCCATCCCCTCACGAGAACGGGTGGCACAGGAGGGGGTTTCCTCAATGACGTGACATTCTCTCCAGAAAATGGCTCTTCCCGGCTATTATCCGGCACGGCCCTCGCGGGAACCCGGTGACGCTGGCATCTCCCGTACTGATTTTACGAAGAAGAACCCGACGACCCCGAATGTGATGAGCGGGGAGACAAAGAACGGGATATGGACGCCGAAACTGTCGAGGATCATGATGGTCCCAAGGAACAGGATGGAGTACATGGCCCCGTTTTTGAGGTACTTGAATTTCCTGATATTATCGACGTTCCTTATAGTGAGCTCCCGCACCACGAAAGCGCCGATACCGTTGCCGAGCAGGATGAGGGGGACTGCCATCGTGAAGGCAAAAGCCCCGATCACGCCGTCGATGGAGAACGTGGCGTCGATGACCTCAAGGTAGAAGATCTTACTCATATCCGACATGCCGGAATCGTGGAGCATCTTGTGCTCCGCCAGTTCGGCGTTCTGGCGGAACCCGTGCACGATAAAGAACGCAGTCGATCCGACCACTGCGCCGAAGGCCATCATGGGATTCTTTTCAAGCGCGAACCAGACGATACCCGCAAGGAGGATGGAGACGATGGCAAAGAACCAGACACCCTTTGTCGAGAAGTACCGCTCTCCCCGGAGACCGAAGTTCTTGGTCTCCAAAAACAGCCAGTGGAAGAAAAGGAAGATGAGGAATATCCCCCCGCCGATGAGCAGGATGGGAGCTGACTGCTCGATGGCTGCAATCACGAGCGGGTCGCTTGAGAAGGTGGCGGTCAGGGCACCGACCGGCCCGAGCGCCGGCGTGGAGAGCCAGACGATAAGCCATGGCAGGGCCCCGCGGATCGCAAAGACCGCAAACAGGAGCCCCCAGATCAGGAACCAGCGCTTCGCCCGCTCGGACATAGTCGAGAGGACTTCGGCGTTGATGATGGCGTTGTCGATGCTCGTAATAGTCTCGAAAAGGACGAGGCCTGCCACGATCAGGATGATGGAAAGGATATCCATGGATCAGGATCTTATGGGATGGTAACGGCTAAAAATACTATCAACAAATATCCAAAAGAAAAAAAATGCTGGTGTTGTTCAGCTTTCGAACGTGTATTTCCAGACATAGGCTGCCAGGACCGCACCGAAGATCGGGGCGATTATGAACAGCCAGAGCTGGGACAATGCAACTGATCCGGCAAAGAGGGCAGGCCCGAGGCTTCGCGCAGGGTTGAGCGATCCACTGGTTAACGGGATCGCAACAAGAAGGAGCATGGTCAGGGTAAGTCCGATAGCAATACCGGCAAACCCTGCAGGTGCAGCCTTGCTCGTTGCGCTGAAGATGACCATGAGGAAGATGAAGGTGATGATCACTTCAGCGATAAGGCCCGAGAGCATCGAGTATCCCCCGGGGGATGCGATCCCGTACCCATTCTGTGCCAGTCCGTCCGTAGCAATGTTGTAAGCCGGGAGGCCGCTCATGATCGCAACCAGTAATGCCGATGCGATGATCGCCCCGATACACTGGCAGATAATATACATCCCTGCATCCTTCCTGTTGATCTTTCCGTTCACCAGCATTGCAATCGTGATGGCAGGGTTGATATGGCAACCGGAGATTGGGCCGATTGCATAAACCATTGCGAGCACGGCAAGACCAAATGCGAACGCTATTCCCAGGAATCCGATGGATTTCCCTGCAATGACCGCAGCGCCACAGCCAACAAAAACGAGAACAAAGGTCCCGAGAAGTTCTGCAAGGTACTTTTTTGTATCAGACATGATGGTACATCCTGCGGCTTTTTATTCTGGAGCCGTTTAAAGGCGTTAATTCTTGATCTTTATACGTTTATCGGGATTCACGGTGCCGGATTGCCTTTTTGGGGCTGCACAACGCATACCTATTTTTGGTTTCACCGGGATATTCTGCTACAGATGCGGGATATCCGAAAAGACGGTACGACAGCAGCTACTGACAACCAGGAAGAATCGCGCACAGCAATCTGTGATATTGCCGCCCGGCTGCAGTCGGCACAGACGAAAGGCAGGCTCGGTTCCCTCATTGCAGCGGAAATTATCCGGTATACCCTGTTCGATCTCCAGATAATCGGGGGAAGGCTCAACAGCGATATCGAAAAACTCCCCTCACCCTACCGCGAGGCAATCCGCCCGTATTTCCGCAAGCAGCTCTTCGGTAAACACCACGAACTCCTGTCCCTGGAGCGGAGCGGGGCGTTTGGCACCATGAGCGATCCGATCATGGACCGGGAGACTTTTGAGAAGTTCTGCGCCATGCTGCCCGGGGGGTGTTTTGTCTGGGAGGATACCGGCGAGCGCAACCCGTATTTCCAGAACCCGAAGAACCGCCTGTTCTATTACCTGGTCGCGGCCTTCACCATGTTCGTCCTCGAAGAACCGGGACACCCCGTCGGGATGCCGTTTCCCGGCGGATTTTCGGTGGAGCAGCGGGGCCGGGAGTATTACTGCCTGATCCGTGATAAGGAAAAGGATGTCTCCTGGTCGATCTGCAACTTCTGCCCTGCACTCCAGACGGAAGAAACCGGAAAAGAGGGATCTTAAAAAGGAAGACCGGTGCATGATGCTGCACCGGAACCTGCATTCCTGTTATCCCCAGGTCTCGGGGAATGCCATCTCAGTATACAGGTCCTCGAGCCGTGCCTTGTGGCTTCTCTCCATGTTAGCCAGCTGGGAGAAGAGCAGCTGCGTCTCCGTGTCAGCAGCAGCCTTTGCAAGCTGGGTATACATCTGCATGGCCTCCAGTTCCTTTTTGATCGCAAGGACAAGGCCATCGAGCGGCTTTAAGTCCGCTGACAGCATCGGTGACGGGAGTGCATCCCCGACCTTGTAGTCATGCCCGGCAGCAAATTTCATCTTGCTGGCATCTTTTGTTAAGAATCCCTGGAGGAACTCCCGGTGTTTCTTCTCCTCCCCGGCGAGTTCATCAAAGAGTGCTTTGAGACTTTTGTCTTTTACCTTGTCAGCAATGCTGCGGTAAAACGTGTAGGCTTCGACTTCTCTGTCGATAGCTGTAGAAATTACCTTCTTTACCTCTTCGGTTTTCATAAGTCCACCTCAAAAATTTTTAAATTCCTATTACGTGCTTCGGCATATAATACGTGATAAAGAGCTAATGGATACGGCGGAACACACGGACGATCCATCCCGGAAAACCGGCAATAGAAAAAAATGCCGGAAGGATCCCGCATATGCATCCCCTGAGAGAAAGCATATCCCCCCCTGCCCTGAAAATGTACCTATGACAGAGAATCACGGGCTGCTCTACCATCTTGCACTCTTCAAGCAACGGTATACCCGGGGGACGTCGTGGACCCAGATCGTGCTCAACTTCGGTATCATCACCGCGAACGCAAAGCTCTTCGAGGATTTTTTCCTCATCCACCTTGGGATGACGCTCCCCGTGGTCATCGCCCTTTCGGTGCCCTGCTACATCATCGTCTGTTACATCATCGGCCACTACGATGAGAAGAGCGGTTTCTGGCAGATCGAGAACAACCTCAATTACCGCGTTACCCCGTACTCGGACGAGATGCTGAAAAATATCCGCGAGATCAAAAAAATGGTGGAAAATGCCGAAGGTCATAAGACCTGAGGCACGAGAAGAAATCGCAGGTCGGCTGAGCTACCCCTTTTTTTTAACCGCTCCGACTCATCAGAGTTCTTCGACCGATCACCAGGCATCTCACCGCTTACCGGGTCCTGTTCCTTTGTAGTCCTGTCCGTTGTACAGAACCCTTTTTCCGTTCATTGCTTTTTGTGATATGTCAGGTCCGGACCATTTTGTGGCTCCGGAAAATTATTTTCATGAACGATAAACGTACATGTTCCCGGTATCGGGAACGGCAGCAATACTGATCAGAAGCAGGAAAGAGAACGATCGAAAAAAACGATGGTGTCCGTTTAGTCCAGCGGGATGGTTTCGAGCTGTGACACGAGCTCCCAGATCCGTGTCCGTGCGTGGATGGGCATGTTGGGATCATTGGATATTTCGTCAATCTTGGAGATGGCTTCCGCGGCGCGCAGCCCCATTGCCTTGGTATTGTTCAGCAGCAGTGTCCGGGTCTCGTCAGCAACACGCCGGATATTTCTAGGGATTGAATTGTCCTCCTGAATGTGCTGCAGCATCAGGATACAGTTTTCCATTGTTTTTTCAGGGTTGGCCATGGTTCCACCTACCAGTGTACCTGTAGTTAATATGCCGAACGGACATATATAGGTTAAATATCGATCCGACGGTGATCTGATGCCAGTGCGCAAAGAAGACGAAATTATGGCTGAAAGTCTCCTTAAGGGAGGCAAAATGCTGGAAAAGACCTGCAAGACCTGCGGATGTCCCCTGTTTGAAGTCAAGGGCAAGACGCTCTGTGTCGTCTGTGCAGAGAACGGACCCGCGAAAGATGCGAAGAATGCAAAGGGTGCAAAAAATACAGCTGCACACGCGGCGCAGCCAGCTGCTGCCGCGACCCATGTCCATGAAGACGGGCACGCGTGCACCTGCGGGGAAGACCATGACGATGAGTCGTGCATGTGCGATGAGGACGGGGGAGGCCTTACGGAGGAACTTGCGTTCACCGTCCATTCCCTCTGCGAACGGATCCAGAACGAGAGGGACCCGGAGAGAGTCCTGGTGCTGATGGAATCGGTGAAGACCGGGACCGAGGCGCTCGAGATTTTGTGCCGGTTGTAAGGCCAATATTTTCACTTTTTTTCCTTTTTCCCTACTTGTGACCTGCAAGCATTTAACCAAAGGTTCCTGACCCTGATCCATGCAACCGGGCAGCCATGTCCATATCATCAGTGCGGGAGAAACCATCCACACAGCCTTTCCGGCGATCCTCCGCATGCTCCCGGGTATCACCCGCGTGTACGTAGTCGCCGGCAGCGAAACGTACGGCATATCGCAGAACCTGCCGATCGAGAAAGAACGGCAAGCGGTCCGCCATGCAGTCGAATCGGTGAAGGAGATTTCAGCCTCGCTTGAAATCCCGTTTGCCCGCGAGATGGTTTTTCCCCCGGTCCTTTCGTCCACCCGCACGGTACTGACGAAGATCCGGCGCGAGAACAAAAGGGCCCGCATCACGTTCGATCTCTCGGGCGGGTCGAGGGATCTCTGTATGGCGCTCTTCGCGCTTGCCCCGTGGATCGGGGGTGATGTCTGGAGCTCGTTCGACGGGAAAAAACCTCAGCAGGTCCCGGTGCCGGACCGGGATATTCAGACAATGCTTGCGAACGTGAACTACCAGACGATCCTCGCGGTGCTCCTGCGGAACCGCCCGGTTCCTGTCGGGCCGGATGTCCCGTTCGTTCCCCGGCAGTACCTGTTCCAGCAGGTCTGGCCGTACTACATCCGCCAGCGTGCCCGGAAACCGGTGGAGGGCGCCCCTGTCGTACACTACAAACGCGGGCAGAAACCGGCCAACGATCTCTCGCAAGCAACGTTTTCTTGGTTCATGTCGATGCTGACCGGTGCGGGGCTTGCCGAGGAGGTACGGGACCGGAGGAGCCGGCGGGAGACAGCGTACCGGATCACGGCAGACGGGGAGATGGCGTTCCGGTTCTTTGCCGACCCGGCCGTGAATTCGATCGTGAAGATGATGCTGGACGGGTCGTGATCCCGGTCCGATCCCTGTTATTTTTTGGGACCCCCCTGCCCTTCTTTGATCAATCGCGAAAAAACGGTGTAAATTAGCTTCCCTATTACCGGGTAATTTCTTGACTGACTAAGAGCGTACTTTACAACTTTTTCCTGTCTCCGGCGTGAGCGTTCCGGCCGATCGATCGGATCGCGATTGAAAATTTCTCAGCGGGTACGGAGGGGTCGATTGAAAATTTTTTTTTGGAGATCGATTTGCGATTGAAATATGATCAGGGTGAGGTTAGTGATTCACTGAAACTATGAGCCATCCCCGCCTCAGGGCCTCTCCAAGGCACGGCGGGGTAGATTACCGTGCATCTTTTAGATGTGAAAGTCCGGTAAATTGAGGCCGTCGCGGGGCGGTGGCGGAGCCTCGCAATTATGAAAACAGTAAAATTTTTGTATTATGAAATCTTTTTTTTTAATCTGTAAAAATTCCGCACAATGCTGGGCTTTCTCGTGTTGGGTCCCATAGTGGTACTGATAAGCAAGCGAGAAGGCAAAAAAATGCTAAAACCGTAATTTCCCCCCGTGCCTCGTTGAGGTCCTGATGAGGGGTGCCTCACGATCCAATAAAATTAAAAGAATTTTAGTAATTGTAGGTTAAAACTAATAATGAAAATCGAAAGACCGCAATTCTTTTGAATTTTTTAGAAATTCAGAATATTATTGTTGGGTTTGCGATCTCCAATCTGGTGAGGATTCAGAAAAGGAAAAATGCCGACTATGGAAAGCAAAAATTCAGATATTAAAAAAAATTGTCGACTGCATCTGATTTCAATTAATTTCCTGAAAATTACGGTTCTGTTTCTTGTGGTTATCGCTCTTTTAATACTCATTGTCGTCCTCGCGACGCATAATCCTAGTAAACCAATACCCGATTTTTCAGCTAACATTACTTCCGGCAGAGCCCCGCTTACGGTCTCATTTACGGATCTTTCATTAAACAACCCATACGGCTGGACATGGTATTTCGGTGATGAGAATGTATCAGCACCATGGAAAGAAGTGAATGCGAATGCAGAGTGGTCAGCGCGAGCCCGTCACACATGCGTAGTGACTCCTGACGGCAATCTCATAATTATGGGTGGGAGCACTACTATCGGGGCTGGCAGTTACGAAAACGATATTTGGAGGTCAGCAGATTACGGCACTACCTGGACCCTAGTGAATTCGAATGCCGACTGGCCGGGAAGAGTTGGTCACAGCAGCCTAGCAATGAAGGATGGCAGCATCATGGTTATGGGCGGTTTTAATCCAACTGCCGATATGAATGACGTATGGCAATCAAGGGATGAGGGCGTTACTTGGAAGCAGGTGAATGCAAGTGCCGGATGGTCATCAAGTGATCACTGCAGTGTAGCGATGCCGGACGATAGTATCGTTGTAATGGGGGGAGGGAATGCCATTGGCGACTCAACAAACGATGTATGGAGATCAATGGATTACGGCACAACCTGGACAAGAGTGAATGAAAGTGCTGGGTGGGATTCAAGAGCTTTATTCGGCTGCGTGGCAACAAGCGATGGCACCATAATTATTATGGGTGGATCCGGGTATGAAAACGATTATAAAAATGATGTCTGGAAATCCAAAGATGGTGGCAGGACGTGGATACTTGTGAATGCAAATCCTCCGTGGACCCCACGAATTTATCTTAGAAGCGTTGCAATGCCGGACAGCAGCATCGTAATGATTGGCGGGATTAACAATAGAGGAATGTTGAACGATGTGTGGCGGTCGACGGATTTTGGTAAAACATGGAATCAACTTACGGCTAATGCCGAATGGTCTGTAAGATACTTTCAAACAAGCGTTGCGATGCCGGATGGCAGCATCATACTTACGGGTGGTGCGGGTTATCATAATCTTACGAATGATGTCTGGCGACTCACATCGGTCGGATCATGGAATAATAACCCGTTACATACCTACACAGTACCAGGGAACTACTCAGTCATATTGGATGCATACAACGCCGCCGGATACAACAGTACGCGAAAAACAGGTTACATTACCGTAACTTGATCGCCAAAACCATTTTGTAGGATTTCACGATTATGAACGTGTCGAAGGTTCACCCGTACTTCGCCCGGCTCAGCTCGAACACCCGCTGCCCGGTCTTCTCCCCGATCCCCTTCACAGCAACCAGCTCCTCCAGTGAAGCGTTCACAATTCCCTGAACAGA
>JBAZHD010000058.1:0-22404 GCA_041652515.1 Methanoregula sp. | reverse complement strand
CGAAATACACAAAGCCCTGCGGGGTTGGGATGCCCGAGCAGTTGCCACCGACACCAACACCGCGGACCACGCCGTCCAGGATCTTCCGCGGCGAGAGGACCGGGTTCTGCCGGTCTTTCCCGCGAAAGAGCGCCGGGTCCGTGTCAGGATCGCCGACACAGAAACCATAGATGTTCATGCAGGGTTTTGCCCCGAGGCCAAAGCCGATCGTGTCGCGGTTGACTCCCACGATTCCCGTGAGCGCCCCGCCGAACGGGTCGAGGGCTGAAGGAGAGTTGTGCGTCTCCACCTTGTGGGTCACGAGATACTTGTCGTCAAAGACGATTGCGCCGGAGTTATCGGAAAAGACCGAGAGGCAGATGTCGTGCTCCCCTTTCTCTTTACGGATCGTGTTGGTGGCAGCCTGGATGAACGTCTTGTACAGCCCTGCCGGCACATCGTCGTCCATGGCAGAGGCAAAGATCGTGTGCTTGCAGTGCTCGCTCCAGGTCTGGGCAAGCGATTCGAGTTCCACATCGGTCGGCTTCCGGCCTTTGCTCCGGAAATAATCGCGGATCGCGTGCATCTGGGCGAGGTCCAGGGCAAGCGGTCCCCGCCGCTGGCCGGTCTGCGGGTCACAAATTCCCTCCTTTCCAATCCGCGAGAGTTCCGGGTCATCAAGGTCAAGGTCAACGGTTTCTGCCGCCAGCATCTCATGCAGCCTGACTTCCGGCACGATGACATCCATCCCGTTGGTACCGTACTCCTGCCGGGACTTCCGGTGAACCCGGTTCACGAGCGGGTTTGCAAGGGTCGAGGCAAGCCGGTCAAGGTCCTCCTCCGGAAGTTTCCCGCAGACAAGATAGAGCTGCGAGCTGTACACCGATTCCCCGTCCCTGAATTTCAGCGAGAAGAAGTCCTCGATGGTCTGCCGTGCGGTCGTACCAACATTGTCCGTGACCCCCGGCAGGAACCCGACCTCGATGGCGTGATCGAACGGCACCCGGGTCGGTTCGTCCACCCGGCATTCCTGGACCACCGGGTTCATGAGCTGCGAACCGATCTCCAGGAGTTCTTCACGGGTAAAATCCTTCGCGTCCGTGGCAATGGTGTACACATCGACAAGGTGCAGCTCCTCGATCGAAAACCCGAGGGTCCGTATCCTGTCAGTGCGGGTTTTCAGCCGTGGATCTTTTGTATAATGAACTTCGATCCGGTGGACATAGGCGGCCATTGTCTATTCAGTTGATCGCAAATGAGAAAATAAGTATCGTATGGGTACGTGAGTCAGGACTGCCCCGCGTGCGATCAGATCTCGTCCTTCCGGAGAAGCCGGTATAAACCGGCGCCGAGAACGATGAGGATCACAAGCCCTGCAAGCAGGATCTCAACCACCGGGGGTTTGAATGCCTTCCGGAGCGCCGTGGTGTAGTTCTGGTTCTGGCCGGGAGTAATATTCACGGGGGTCGACAGGTCGTAATAATCCTCCAGGTTCAGGAGCAGGGTATGGGTGCCCGCAGACAAACCGGGTATGGTTGCCGGGCTCACGCCTTTTACATCGCCATCGACCGAGACCCGGGCCCCCGCCGGATCGGTAATCACGGTGAGAGACCCGGTACTGACGACCGGCTTTGTTGCCATGACAAGGTTGGTATTGACCGCAGTTGTCTGGGAGGAGCCGACCGATATTGACTGGTTGAACGGAGCATATCCCGGGTAGGTCAGGGAAATCTCATGAATCCCGGGCAGGACCTCCGGTATGATCACGGGCGTAGTACCTTCATACCGGTCATCAAGCGTTACCGTTGCTCCGTTCGGGACCGATGTTACGGCAACCGATCCGTTCTGCCGTGGCTGGATCGTTGTCGCCGTTGTAACCGGGGCTGTCGTCGCTGATGTGTTGGTCCCGTCCTCCTGGAGATCCACCTGGACCAGGACCGTTTTTGAGGGCTCGACCGTGGCACTCGTGACATAATCCCCGTACCCGGGCAGCGTGATGCGCAGGATATGGTACCCGGACGGGGTATCGGTCAGGGTCAGGGGCGTTACCCCCTTGAAGACATTATCGACAAAAACACTGGCGCCCCGGGGGACCGTGGAAATCGCAAGAGTCCCGGACTGGACGGTGATCGTAACATAGTGGCTCATGCTCGCGGTGCTGACCGTGCCCGAACAGACATCCCGGGCTTCAAGGGTCACGGAATAGAGCCCCGCGGTCATATACGTGTGGCGGGGATTCTCTGCCGGCGATGATGCCCCGTCGCCAAAATCCCAGGCATACACGTTGGCGCCGGTGGACGTGCTGGTGAACTGGACGGTGAGCGGGGCGATGCCGTTCAGCGGGGCGCCACTGAAACCTGCCTGCGGTCTGGCGATTATGCACCCGTGGAGAACCGGGGTATAATTCGGGGGTTCTGCCACAATAAGGGTATAATTCCCGGTCGTCCAGTGGTCGCATGCCGTGCCGGCCCGGTAGTTCAGCAGGTAGGTCCCCGGGTAATCGTACGTATGGGACGTGAAGTCGTTGAACCCGTAATAGGGTACTGAACCGTCGCCAAAGTCAAGATAATACTGGGTTACCGGATCCCCGGCGGGAGATGGCTGGGCCGGAAAGAGGAAACTCTCGGCACAGGGAACAACACCCGGGGTCTGGTTGCATGCAGCGGTCTGGACTGCGAATGCCTGGCTGGACGGGGGTGCATCGCAGGATACCGCGGCGACCGTGCATACACACGCGAGCATCAGGACAAGTGCACAACAGACCCTGGTCAGACCTGGTTCCGGCATCCGGTTCAATTCCATCTCCTCATTACTGGTCATGGACCATGACCGGGATGTATCTCGTTTTTCCTGAGACCACCCGGGTATGCGTTCTTTTGTCCACGGTGGATTTATTGATCAATGCAAGGAATCGCCAGCAGATAATCGTTTTTGTTTTACCTGAGGATGAACGCGACTGCATCCGGCCGTTCCCGGCAGGTCATCCCATGCGGCGGTCTTCATGGGTCCGGGCGGTTCCGGCGAGGAAATAGCCGGAAAATTGCGGACATCCGGCACCCGCAGGGACCGGGACAATGCCGTGACAAAATAGTTATTATTTAAGGATCAATATAGGGAGCTGATGAGCTCTCCCACGCAATTTTCCAGAGTGGAACGATGGCTTCTCTCCGTTGCACTCATTTTTATCATCATCATTGCCATGAAGACGATCTCGTTTATCATAACGCTCTTCCTGATGTCCATCATCCTCACCCTGCTCGCCCTGCCGGCCGTGGAATGGCTCAAAGAAAGAGGCCTTTCCAATTTCCATGCTACCCTTGCCGTTGCCGGCGTGGGTATCCTGATCGCATTGGGATTCATTTTCTTCACCATGATCTCGTTCAATTCCCTGGTGGCCAGCATTCCCCAGTACCAGGACGAGCTGGATAACCGGATCAGCGATATCAATAACCTCCTGGATGGCTATGGCATTTCCATTACAACAGACGGACAGCCATTGGTCAAGATTGGCGATATCGTATCATACGGGTATACCGGTGTCATGAGCCTGCTTGAAGCAGTTGAATTCCTCTTCTTTGTCGCGATCATGACATTCTTCATGCTCCTCGATGTGCCCCGCGCCATGATCCTCGTGGAGGAGCGGGTTGGCAAAAATTCAGAGACCGCGAGACAGATGAACCAGTTAATCGGATATGTTACAGATTTTATTGTCGTCAGGACCGAGACCAACTTCATCCACGGCCTCCTCTTCGGGGGATTTTTGGGCCTTATCGGGGTCCATGGGGCAATCATGTGGGGGGTCCTGACATTTCTTCTCGGGTATATCCCGTACATCGGCCTGTTTATTGCAGCGATACCGGCAATTTTCTTTGCCTGGCTCCAGTTCGGCATACCGGGAGCGCTCGCGGTCATTGTAGCGGTTGGAATCCTGAACCTGCTGGTTGAAAACCCGATCTACTCCTTCCTTGCCGCACGGAAATTCGAGATGCCTGCCCTCATTGTGATCATCTCGGTTATCTTCTGGGGATGGCTGATGGGGCTTGTCGGCATGCTCTTTTCCATACCATTCACGCTTCTCCTGCTGCTTCTCTTCGAAATGGTGGAGGAACTGCGCTGGATCAACGTGGCACTGGGGGTCAACCATCTCTTTGAAGATCATAATAAGAAAAAGAGCGTGGACTGATCCCAAAAGAAGAACCTTTTTTTTCGGGTTATTAAGACCATCACGCTGTCCCTTTAAACAGGATATCCGCAGGAAATGATTTTTTGCTCTGGAGAAAACTGCATGAACCAATCCGGTTCACACCCGGGTCAAGAAAACCGGCAAATAATTATTTCTACCATCTTGATCCGCCGCGGGGGCGCCCCCGCGGCGGATCGGGAACCGGATATCTATTTGAAAACACCTTAGCCCCGCCACATCCCAATGGGGCCCTGAAGCAGGGAACCCCTTCACACCTTGCGATTTTCATGGTTAGCGTGTGAACAACAGTTCATGTGTGTTTCTCCAGAGCAGGAAAAAGGTTATTCGATCTTTTTTACGGTCACGAAATAATTATCCGCCCATTCCAGCGTTACCGTTGAACTTCCCAGCAGGCGCCCGGTTGCGGAATCGGTTGCAGTCGCTGTTATGGTAACCGGAATTGTCGTGGAGGATGGCTTGTCGATGAACGACCAGTAGAGTTTTTCCCCGTGATTGCTTGCAGAATCTCCCCTCTCGTCTACAGTGAAACCGGGAGCACTCCACGAGAAGAACCTCCCGTACGTTGTTTTCCACGTAAACGTTGCATTGCCTGCATCGAACCCGGTAATAACCGGTTCAAGCCCGATACCGGGTGTCGATGACATGAGCGGGGAGTAGCGCTGGGGAGTGGCGTTGATCGTTATCGAGGTAAGATCCGGGGTGGCGGGGGTTGTTGATGACGCAGGAACGACACTGCATTTTCCTTTCTCGCAGCTACAGCTGCCGGCACCGCAGTCAAGCGGGCCCTCGCAGCTTGCCGTACACATGAGGTTACAGGCAGGTTTTACCGCTGCAGCAGTACAGCCGGACGGGTGACAGCATCCGGCCGGGACACAGTCTTCATCGCGGGTGCATTCTGCCGGCTGGACGGGAGTTATTGGTGTGGCGGAGATTTCCGGTGACAGGGAGACCGGTATGGTGGCAGGCCCTGCAGGTTCCGGGGAATGCGTTGTGCACCCGGCAACAGATAGCGCGATGATGCAGATGACAAAGAGCGCGATCGCTTTTAGATCCATACAAAGACCATGGCTGCAGGATCTCTTAAACAGGACGTTAACTGCGAAAATTTTTGCAGGTATGGCAAGTTGCCCGGCCCGACAGTACCTGCATATCCCGTTGCACGTTTCTTCAGGGGGGTATTTCATAAGCGGGCACCAGAAGAGAATTTTTTGCTCTGGAGAAAACCTGTTTCATGAGATAGGATCGCTCCCCTTGCGCCAACCCTGCCCCCGTTGAGGGCGGGGGCGCATATGATGCCTCGGTATAACCTGGATAAAATTCTCTGCTGTTTTGTGTACAGGTAATCCACATTATCGCATCCGGGGTGCCTCAGCGGCGGGGCGAAGCCCATGGAGCGTCAAGGTACAACGATTTCCTATGGAAATTGGCCCCTTCAGGAATTGCTGATGGGGCTTCGAGACCCCCATACCCCAAAAAATGATAAACAACGACGCCCCCGGCAGGAAGTCCCCGCGGCGGATCAAGATGGTTGAGATAACTAATTGCCAATTTTCATGGTTCCGGTGTGATCTCCTGTTCATGCCTGTTTCACCAAAGCAGAATTTTTATAAAACAGTGTATCGAATGGTTGATCCAATGACCCGCCTGTTCCCCATGTACTGGAAAGGTACTCTCGCAATCTGCCTGCTGGCACTCCTTGCACTGATGCTCGTGGCCAGCGGATGCACGCAACCGGCATCGCCGCAGCAAAATGCACCGGCACCGGTCACCGCGACCCAGACAGACAACACCCACCTCCTGATCTCGTATCCCGGCAGTACGGATACGACCACCCTTCTCGAACTGGAGATCACGGTCACTGACAGTGCAGGAAAAACCCAGACCAAATCGATAGGCGATCGCCAGTCAACAACCCCGCTGAAGTTCGGGGCAACCCTGCCCCTTGCCGGCACCTTTGACGGGGACGACCGGGTGATGGTGACCGGGTATTTCCTGGACGGGTCACAGCGGCACGTGCTCGATACTACCCTCTGACCTTTTTTTCGCACCGGCAACCAACACGGGGCGTTGCCGGGAACATCCCAAAAAAATCAGGCTGCCTTTTTTAAGGTAAAATGGATTGCTGTTCCAGCCCCGGTGTTACCGGGCACCACATCCACGGCCCAGATCCTGCCGCCATAACTCTCGACAAGGGACCGGACAATGAAAAGGCCGAGCCCTTTTCCGCTTTTGGTGGTTTTGCCTTTCCTGAAACGATCAAAGACGATGGGTTTCATATCATCAGGGATCCCGGGACCGTTGTCAGTTACCACAACTTCGACCATATCTCCCGAATCAAGAATACCGATCCCGATCTCCGCCCGGACCCCGGAAAATTTTGCACTGTTCCCGATCAGGTTGATGAATACCTGGCGGACAAGGGAATCTGCAAGGATAACTGCCGTTGTCCCGGCATAGCGTATCGTGGTATTCTGGAACGGCCTGATCGAATCCCTGATGATCTCATCCAGGGGGAGGGGTTTGAGCGCTTCCCGTCGTTCATGCAGGCGGCGGATCGTAGACACGTTGTTGATGATGACCGTGCTTTCCGTGATGCTGGTTTCCAGCCGCAGGGCAAGAGTCTTCTCAGATTCCCCGCTCTTTCTCACCAGTAATTCCGTCAGCGCCATGGCGCCGCTGTTCACATTATTGATATCGTGGGTGATGATGTCGAGATACAGGTTTGCCTCGTCGTTTGCATCGGCAAGTTTTTTCTGGGCGGCCAGTACTTCCTGGTGCTGCAGTACCGCAGCCTCATATGCGGACAGGAGAAGTTCAATAATCTGCTGGCGGGTGTGGGTGATGGAAAATTTTTTCCCGGATAACAAAAATTCCATCGGGGGTTCCGCCGGCCGGGATACATCCTCGCCTTTTTTCTGGGAAAGGATGCGTTTTAACCGCGAGACAAGGTACTCACCCTGGTACGGCTTCGTAATGAAATTATCAGCCCCGGACACCATTGCGTAAATCACATCTTTGCTGTCCGTTAGCATGGTAAGGAGAATGACCGGGATATGCCGGTAGCGTTCATCATTTTTTATCGTCCGGCAGAACTCGTACCCGTCCATTACCGGCATCACGACATCGCTGATGATGACATCAGGATTTACCGAATCGATGACATCCAGGGCAGACCTGCCGTTTTCCGCAACGGTTGCGAGATACCCGTGTTTTTCAAGGGTATTTTTAAGCATCTCGGCCTGGGTACGGCTGTCCTCGACAATCAGAACGTGCACTGGATTTCCCTGATCCCCTTCCGGTGGACTCACAATAGTACTTCCTGTGATAAGCATCCGTATCAACGAATAAATGTATTTCGCTGGTCCGGAAGGATCAAAAATCATGCGGACGTTTTAAAAAGGGGATTTTCCCCGGAACCTGCAGCCCGGGCGAAAGGGGAGTTGATGGGATCAGGTTACCCGGATCCCCGCCCGGTCCGGTCTTCCCCGTTGGGCTGCAGCAAAACAAGCATGAACCGATACGGTTCACACCCGAGCCATGAAAATCGCAGGTGTGAAAGGGTTCCCTGCTTCAGGGCCCATTCGGGATATGGCAGGGCCATAAGGTGTTTTCAAGTATATATCCAGGTACAGATCCACCGCGGGGGCTTCCTGCCGGGGGCGGCGGAGTTCATCATAATTGGGGGTATGGGGGTCTCGACCCCCATCGTTCTGTCTTAAATGATTCAATTTAACAGGGAAATGTTCTCAAAATTTTCATCCTGTATGCTGGTGACCCTTTTGCATCATGTCCGATTTCATGGGAAATCCTTGCCGGCTCTTCGCTATTTCAAGTGGGTAAGATAAACGATGAATTCATCTGCCATTGTATTGCCTGAGCCACCGCGGGGGCGTCCCATCGGGGGCGGCGGAGTTCATCGTAATGGGGGTTTGGGGGTGTTAGCCCCCCCATCAACTTGTTACCGGCATCCAGGTTTGCCCACACAGATCAGCGAAGAGCCTCCTTGCCATTATTATGCCGGGGGGACCGGGGAAAAATTCCGACAGCTCGCTTTTTTTTGGAAGGATCTGCTGCAATCAGGTCTTCCGCACCCTGCCGGCCCTGTTTTTTGATCCGGTCAGGGACCTGCTGCGCAGCAGGCGGTTATATGCAATCGCAAAACGATGCGCTTCGTCGCGGATCTCCTGGAGAAAATGCAGGGCCATCCCTTTTTGGTCAAGCCGCCGGGGAAGCATCTCACCGGGCAGGTAGACCTCCTCCTCGCGTTTGGCAAGCGCGATGACCGGAAGGTCCAGCCCAAGGCCATCCAGTGCACCGAGTGCTGCGGTCAGCTGGCCTTTGCCACCGTCAATGATGACCAGATCCGGGAGCGGGGCATCTTCTTCGATGATACGATGATACCGGCGTTTTACGATCTCGGCGATGGAGGCAAAGTCGTCAACACCTTCCACGGTTTTTATCTTGAAACGCCGGTAATTCTTCTTATCCGGCACGCCGTCGCGGAACTGCACCATCGAGCCGACCATGGCAGTGCCGGAGAGGTGGGAGATATCGAAACACTCGATCACTGCCGGGGATTCCGCAAGTTCAAGGCTTGCCTGCAGGTCCTGCACCTTCAGCTCGTTTTTCATGAAGGCATGGCCGATGTTTTTCTCGACAAGTTCAACGAGCTTCTTCTTCTCACCCATCTTCGGGACGGTTACCTGCACGGAGCGTCCTTTCTGTTCCGAAAGATACCCTGCCATCCCCTCACCGACTTCGCAGGGGATGATCAGTTCCTCCGGAGGTGTACGGTCGGCATAGTACAACACAAGGAACTCCTCGAAAAAGTCCTCGTGGTTGTCGAACGAGTATTCCTGCTTGCCGGAGAGGAGGCCCTTTTCCACGGAAAAGACCATGAGGTACACCCGGTCCCCGGCAACCGTGTACGCGATCACGTCCTGGTCGGCTTCTTTCGGGCGCTCGACATGCTGCCGCTCGGAAAGGCGTTCGATGGCCGCGATCTGGTTGCGGAGGACGAGGGCTTTTTCAAACTCCTGCGTTTTTGAACACTCGGTCATTTCCGAGCGCAGCTGGGCGAGGAGCTCGCTGCCCTTTCCCCGGAGCAGGGCCGAGACCCGGTCAATCTGCAGGCCGTAGTCGTTCTCGCTCACCACCCCCACGCAGGGAGCGCTGCAGCTCTGCATATGGTACCGGAGGCATGCCCTCTTCGGGAGTTTCCGGCACGAGCGCAGGAGAAATATCCTCTTGATAACCCGGAGGATCGCATCGCGCTCTGCTGCCGAGACAAACGGCCCGAAATACGTGGCATCCTCGCGCCGGGTCTGCCGCTCAATGCCGATCCGGGGGAACGGTTCCTTTGTGATCTCGATATACGCGTACCGCCGGGCATCCTTGAGATCGATGTTGTATTTCGGCTGGTGTTTTTTGATCAGGTTGTTTTCCAGGAGGAGGGCTTCTGTCTCCGTGTCGGTAACCATCAGGTCGACCGAGGCGATGAGGGCGACAAGGTTCCTTGTCTTTACATCATGATCTTTTTTCCGGAAGTAACTGGTCACTCTTTTTTTGAGATCCTTCGCCTTCCCGACATAGATGATGGTCCCGGCTGCGTCAGCGTACAGGTAGCAGCCGGGGGAATGGGGGATTGCAGCGAGATCGATCATGTGCTGTACTAAAATCAGGCTGGTGAATCATAAGGATGGGGATTCAGTACTTTGATCAGATATTCCTGGTTACCATGACCCGGAAGAACCTGCGTCATTCTCCGGCCGGCCCGGGTTGCCTGTGCTTCGCGTTTCCAAAAAACAGAGCACGGATTTCCCGGAAGTTTCCGCAGCGGGCGGCAGGGGGCAGGGGGGGCGCCGGTCGCGGAGCCACTTCCGGCCCTGCGGTTTATTGCGGTTTTTCACCCGCTCTGCCGCGGCTCTCCTCATCCCTGCATGTCCAGCATATCGTCCGGGACGCCAAGATAGGGCACCCCGCTCGCCCAGCCGGCATTGCGGCGGCGGGCATACTCGAGCATGAACGTCTCCTTCAGCACCGGGTCGGCCTGGAAGCGTTCGTACATCTTCTTTGCATACTCCGGGAAGATGATGAGGTTCTCCTTCTTCTCCACGCCGGCCAGGATGATCCGGGCCGCTTCAGTGGCAGGGATGGCCTCCTTGGGGACCTCGGCTTTGCCGAAGATCGCGGTCGCGACATTGGCCGGGCATACCGTGGAGAACAGGACGCCCTGCTCGAAGAACTCGTAGCGGAGCGCCTCGGTCATACCCGTGACGGCATACTTGGTGGCGCAGTACACGGCCTGGGACGGCGGGGCGATGATCCCGGCAATGGATGATGTGTTCACGATATGCCCGCTTCCTTGTGCGAGCATGACCGGCAGGGCATAATGGACGCCGTAGATGACGCCCCAGAGATTGAGGTCGATCGCCTTCTTCCACATATCGAGCGTAAGGCGGGAGCCGGGGTGCGTCATGCCGATGCCGGCATTGTTGAAGAGGTAGTCGAGCCGGCCGCATTCTGCAACGCAGGTGTCGATCATCCCCTTCACCTGGCCGGCAACGGTCACGTCCACGGCGGCAAACCGTGCCTTCGGGTACGACGCAAGCGACTGCTTTGCCTGCGCAACACTCTGTTCCCGGCTGCCGATCACCCACACGGTTGCCCCGCGTTTGAGCAGTTCTTCCGATACTGCGTACCCGATGCCGGAGGTACCTCCGGTCACGATCGCAATTTTGCCCTCAAAAATATCCGTCATTGGTCTCGCCTTTTTCCATTGCTGCTTATCATCGCTGCTTATGCTTTCTTCATCTTCTCTGCCAGGAACTGCCGGTACTCCGGCGACCCGAAAATTTCGCGGGTCTCCTTCTCGGCCTGTTTATGCGCCAGGTCCCGGAAGACCGGGTCTTTGCACTTCTCCAGCACCTCCACCATGGCATCGGGGAAGACAACGATGCGGTCCTTCTTTGCCACCCCGTCAAGGATGATCCGGACCGCTTCTCCGACCGTTACCGCATCTTCCGGCGCCCGGCCCTGGAAGATCGGCGTGTCAACATTTCCCGGGCAGACCACGGTGAAGAAGATGTTCTCCGGCAGGAACTCGTAGTACAGGCAGTCGGTGAGGCCGATGACCGCGTTCTTGGTCGTAACATACAGCGACTGGTACGGGGTACCGAAGAGCGCGGCAACCGAGGATGTGTTGATGATGTGTCCGCTTTTTTGTTCCCGCATCACGGGAAGCGCCGCATTCACGCCGTAAATGACGCCCCAGAGGTTGATGTCGATCATCTCCTTCCAGTCGGCAAGCGAGCTGTCGGCATACGGGTTCTTCTGGCTGATGCCGGCGTTGTTGAAGAGGTAGTCGAGCCGGCCGTTTTCCAGAACGCAGTCCCTGACCATCTTTTCCACGGCAGCGTTGTCCCGGACATCCACGGCCGCGAACCGTGCCTTCGGGTACGATGCAAGCGACTTCTTTGCTTTTTCAACACTCTGTTCGCGGCTGCCGACAACCCATACGGTCGCCCCGCGTTTGAGCAGTTCTTCCGACAGTGCGTAGCCGATGCCGGAGGTTCCCCCGGTTACGATGGCAATTTTTCCTTCATATGCATTGGTCAATTGTTCACCTCAGGGAAGCGCACGGGCAAGGTCCATGCGCATGGTACTCGAACCCTTCCGGAAGGATCCCGGGAGGTACTCGCGGACGGGGAGACCGGCAAGCGACGCGATGATGGCGTGCTGTGTCGGGTGCTGCTGCGGCAGGGGCACGGTCCACCGGACGGTGCCGTTGCAGGCATATGCGGACGTAACCGCATTGTCCACCGGGTAGTACGTTGCCTCTGAAAGGGCAGCGCCGGGATACGGCCCGACCTTCGGGATGTAGCGCCAGCCGAACTGGACCACCCTGCCATTGTCCGCGTTGAGGCCCGCAAGCTCTTTCGGAGTATACTCCTTTTCGAGGGCAAGCTCCAGCTCAAGGAAGGTGCGGCCTTCGTGGCTGAGGTTGACCGAGAGTTCATTTCCCCTGCGGCGGTACTCCGGCATATCGGCAAAGATCTTGGGCATCCCCGCTTCCTCGCGCCCCCCGAGGATGGGCTCGGCCCGGTCCTCCCAGAGCACGAGATGGTAGATGCCATCGATGGGCTCCGGGGTCTCCAGGTATTTAACCGGGACCGAAGCGGTTGCAAGGGAGTATCCCGACCCGCCCATCCACTGCACACCGCTGCACTTCTGGTACATGATCATCAGGATCGGCCGGGAGATGGCAAATTCCTCCGGGATGTATTCCCGGAGTTTCTTCTCATCGGTGGTATAGCTGATCTCAATGGTCGTGCAGTCATCGTAGGCACAAACCCCCCCGCCCGGGAGCCACTTCCGGAAATGGGCCGGCATGCGCCGGGTGAATTTTTCGTCACTGTCGCTGATTCTCACGGTTAACAAGCCTCGTCCGGGTGATTTTTTTTGCTCTGTAGTTTTGCTCTGTAGAATTCCTCAATAATGAGAAATTGTAAGAACCTGTGAATGTTACAGATAATCATTTTGTTAGCGATTTCTTTCATCTGAACAGGGAATACTCTGGCGTTCAGATCGGTAGTGTACACGAAGTGCTGTAAAAGAGAAGATGCTCTGTATCCAACACTGTTGATCAGCGAGTTATTTTCCTGTTTTATATACTTTCGGTGCAAGGGGTTTGGAAAATGCCCGTGTGGGCTCTTCGGGCTGCTGCACACTGACAGAATCCCGGTCAGGAGAACGGCCGCCACCCCGGCCGTTACCAGATCTCCTCTCCCCCCCTGAACCGGGCCGTGAAGATTACGGAAGGATCCCTGCTCTCCGTGACATTCGGAACCGGTTTTCCCGCAAGATTTCGGAAACCCTCACCCTCCGGGACAAAAACGACAAAGTCGAGCCGGGGTGCCCCCGCTTCAAGGGCCTCACAATACTTCGCAATGGCACGGGGATCCGAGACGCCCGGGTCCGTGCTTCCGGTGTACCTGCCGTTATTGGTAATCTTGTCAGCATAGCAGAATGCCGCCCCGTACAGGCAGGAGAACGCTATTGTCTCCAGAGACCCGCCGCCATAGATAACACCCCTGAAATATTCTGCCGCTGCACATTCCCATGACGGCCACATACCTTTACCATAGTGCATCCCCGGGACATGAGTATCCTGAAAAACAGTGTCCTGGTTTGCCATGGAGAACGCGGCCGATGCGATCCAGAGCAACAGGTAGTCGCGGGCAAAATCAAGATTCTGGGAGTTCCAGTCGCCCCGGGTATAACGCAGGCTGTAGCTGGCCGCCTGGTCAAACGATCCTTTCAGGTCACCATACTCACCAAGGATACGAGTGTCCAGTACACCAGCCAGGATCGCAAACGCCGGCGTCCAGAACCCCAGCTTCCCGTTCTCGTCATAATCGATCACCCCATCGCCGTTCTCATCGAATGCATTCATGAACTGCTGGTATATTGCCGTGCCGAAAAGCCGGTCGTTTGCTTCCGCATAACTCAGGATAGTTCTCTGCAGATCCCAGAGGAGACAGGAGAGGTTGTGGTACATCGTGGTGGTTATAAGTTCGGTAAAGACACCACTCTCGATCCGGCCAAGGTGGCCGTCAAGTGACGCAAGGGGAGTTCTGGTCACGCTGTCCAGGCCGGTCACGAAATAATCCTGCGATCCCACACCCCGCCCCTCCGCGTACCGGTAAAGGTTGTACCGGAACAGGGGGGAATCAAGTTCCGTAACTGTCACGATCTCCTTACCCTGCACCCGTGCTACCGGCACATGACGCACAAATTCGGTAGGCCAGCCGTTCTGCTCCTTCAGACGCAGGCCCTCTGCCATAGGAACCGTCTTGAAACAATACCGGGCACAAAGGTGATCGAGGGCAACGCAGTCAAGCGACGACCAGAGATATCCCTCCGGGATCCGCACGGCGATCCCTTCCGGGTTGTGGTTGAGGTTGATAATATCGATCGCGTCGGAGATGTGGACCATCATGACCCCCTGTGCCTGGACTGCCCGGATGACATCGGCCTGCGTCCCGGGCATGCCCGCGGTCTTTTTCAGCCGGAATGCCCCGTGCCGGTCGCGGACCGGAAGGTGCGTTTTTTCATCGATTTCAACCACCCAGGGCATATGCGGGAGTTTTGCCTTGAATGACGGGTTCGGGCCTGCCGGAACCGCGTATTTCCAGGTATCCCCACCCCCGTCGGCCGGACACCGGGTCGGGTACAGGCCGATACCGAGGTTCTTGATCGCGTTCGTTATCAGATCCTGGGCGTGGATCTTGAGCTTGGGCACATTGACAAGCACACATCCCGGATAATCGGTACGGTCAGCCGGATCGGACGGGTCGCCCCCGGTGATGACCTTATGCAGGGTGACCTCGGAAAAATTTGCGCCTTCAGGGACAGGGATAGTACGGCCCCGTGACAGGTCACCTGCCTTGTTGATGTCGTAGATCATGAGCCGGTCTCCGGCCTTGCCCGGGGGGAGATACGTGCCGCTCACACTCTCATCGTAGCCCCGCATCGGGTCATCCGTATGGTCCGCGGGATGGCGGGAGGCAAGGTACTTCCGCGCAAAATAAAATCCCCAGCCACCGTAGAAATCACCGCTCTTCCCCTCGAATACGGCCTCCGTGCATATTGGGTGGCCGGCGGATCCGGAGTATACGGTTGCGAGGACAAAACCGGAAGTCGAAGCTTCTGCAACCGCCATCCGGTGATACGGGATCCCTCCGGTATCATGGAACCACCGCATGAGTGCAGCGATAACCGACCAGTCGGTGCAGATCAGGGCTCCCGGTCCCTCGCCGTGGCCGGCCGGGTCAATGACCGACGGGCCAACGAGGTTGGGCTTGAAGACCAGCTGTTTACCGGAATGTACCTGATTTCTCACTTCGTCAAGAAAACCCGTCTCCCGATCCAGGGCTTCGAGACAGTGTCCTGCCTGGACGCAGATATAATCGATCTTTTCCGTGATCCGATCCCAGGCCGCGCTGTCAGCCTCGTTGATGACCTGCTGGAGCAGGCGGGGGATTTCCGCATAGGCCTTTGCCGGATCCATCCGTACGCCGGCAACCGGCGAACCGGATGCATCGGTGGTCCTCATTCCAATGGGGGAACTGACAACAGTCCCCTTTATCCGATTGCTGGCTTCCTGCATAGTATCGTAATGCTTCCATCGGTTTGTATTTAAAAAACCATTCCGTTTTTGATCTGCCGGAACCGGCAGGGCTGATTGCAGTCCCCGGGATTCGGAGCATGTTCCGGTACAATGATCTGACGGAATTGTCTCCTGTCTTCCTGATGAAATCTATCCGGCTCTCCCGCGTTCTCACCATTGAAAAGGTCTATCATCAATGGGTTGAGAAAAATGGTATACCGATATTTATGTTCAGACCAGACCCAGAATCCAGCTACCTGATGCCGGTCCACTTCGGTGGCGGTAAGTTCGACCCCGATTTTGTGATTACCCAGAAAGCAACCGGTCTTGCAATCAGCTACGAGACAGACCGGAAGATGCTTGAGAATTATGTCCCGGACGTGTTTGAGCTCCTCGAGCCCCGGATCAATGTTGCCTACAGTATGTTCACCGAGATAAACTGGATGCACGGGGGCTCCTACAACCTTGTCGATGTCTCTGTTCCGGTCCGGTTCCTCGGGAAGAAGGACACGCTCGAAGGTTCGTATCCCCTGGTCACATGGGAGAACCGGACCGCGCCCATCCTCGGGGGCCGCGAGCAGACCGGGATCCCGAAGATCTTTTGTGATATCGAAGACCTCCGCGTCCAGCGTCCTGCATGCCACGGGGCTGCCAGCTCCGGGGGCAGCACGTTCCTCTACATGGATTTCGAGGAGACCGGCCAGATCACCGGCAGCGATCTTGAATCTGTCCGTGCCCGGCAACGGGCTATCAACACCATCGGCTGGCGCTGGATCCCGAAGGTCGGAAAGCCCGGGGCAGACTTGAGCCAGTTCATCCTGTACCCGCAGGGCGCGGAAGTCGATACCGCGTTTACCGGCAAAGGAAGCCTGAAGTGGATCGAACAGACCCCGATGCAGTACGGCTACCAGTTCCATGTCGCAAACCAGATTGCTGCAATGCCGGTGAAAAAGATCACCAATGCAATTCTGTTCCATGGCAGCGCCCGGCTCCATGCCAACGGAGCGCGGGTTCTTGAGTGAGGAGGAAAATCATGACACCGTCACCCTATTTCAAAGACAAGATCTGCATTGTAACAGGAGCGAACTCCGGCATCGGGTATGCGCTGAGCGCTGAGCTCCTCAGGCGGGGGGCCATCGTGTACATGGCCGGGCGCAACAAGGCAAAAGTTGAGGAAGCGGTCAACAGCCTTGGAGAGTACAAGGGCAGGGCACGACCGGTTGTTGTCGATGTCACGAGCCAGGCGCAGGTAACAAAAGCGATTGAGGACACAAAAGCACAGGCCGGCCGGATTGATTTCCTGTTTAATAATGCCGGTGTCGGGGGCACCATCCAGTACGACAAGGTGACGCTCGATGACTGGAAGACGATCATCGATACCAACCTCTGGAGTGTCATCTACGGTGTTCATGCCACAATCCCGATCATGGTCAGCCAGGGATCCGGCCATATCGTCAACACCAGTTCGATCGCCGGAATCATCCCGCTGCCGTTCCAGGCTCTCTATTCTACGACAAAGTTCGGTGTCACCGCCATGACGGAAAGCCTGCGGTACGAGTACATGGACAAAGGCCTGCATTTCTCCACGATCTGTCCTGCCAATATCGCGACCCCCATCTTCAACAAGAGCATCGACGGGAAGGCGCAGGGCGAGCTGCGGATCCCTGAGGATGCATATCCTGTCGACAAGGCAGCAGCATACATCCTTGACAAGGTTGCCGAGCACCGCGGGATCATCGTGGTCCCCGAGGAGCCGAACACGGAGGCTTATAAGCTGTACTGGAGCGGAGACCGGAAGGCGGAACAGCTCCTGCTCGCGATGGCCCGTGATCGCAGGGCTGCATTTGAGAAGGGTGGCAGTTACTTCTGATTTTTTCCCGCTGCATTCCCGCAATCATGGGCATTTTCTGGAACCCTGTGCCCGGATCCAGCAGGAGGCACACCCTCCCGGGCCCCCTCTCATCCAGACACCCAATCCCCCGTCACGCCCGCAGGGTCTGGCCTGCTCCCGGTTTTCCGGCCGGGTTTTCCCCCCGGAACGGGAATTCATCTGCTGTATGACGTTCCCGGGATGAGTGCAAAATCCGGTCTCTGGCACCGTCTCCCTGGTTTTCCCATGTCATTATCTGGTAGACAAACAGGGGGGATGAAAACGGTGTAAAATTTAAGAGGGTAACTTACCTGTAACATCCACACGTCCCTGCAATGTCTCATTGTTCAGGTTTCTACAGAGCACTTTTTTTTAATGATTCCTATACCATAACAGGTTTCATCCGTTATTTTTGCCGGGGTAACGGGCAGGAACAATGCATTGGTGGAAGGATATGACCGGTCCTGGCGGTTTTTTTGGAGCAGATGGTTCCGGTTGTGACTCACCGCTCGCCAGTCCTGACAGGGGAAACGACGGGGGATTACCGGCACGGGACCCCGGCTGGATGGGATCTGCCGCTGCTGGTAATAAAAAGGGGCGTTCGGCCGTTACGCTGCCGCGGGGAGGCGGCCGAGGGTGTACGCGAGGAGGAAGAGGAGGAGCCCGTTGCAGAAGAGGATTGCTGCAACCACCATGCCGGGGATGAGGCCCGGCAGCAGCATGGAGAGGCCAAAGAGGATCCCGACGATGTTGAGCACGGTCTGGGTGATGAGAAGGTGTTTGAGGGGCGCCGGGATTGCGACCGGCACGGCCGGCGGGTTTTTCATCTGCAGGATCATTGGCCAGAGGCGCAGGGCCAGAGGCACGAGCCCGCCGGCAATGTTCAGGATCGCGAGCATGACCCGGAGCATGTCGGTCAGGATCCCCGGCACGATACAGGAAAAGACCCCGAGCGAGACGAAGACAAGGCCGACGAGCACGACCGGCCACGAGCGCCGGAACTGGCCGACCGGCGTCTCGCCCATCGCGAGCACCTGGATGGCCATGATGACGAGCAGGAGACCGAACTGGCCGTCGGGCGAGAACGGGAGGAGCCCCAGGTTGATGGGCACGAGAAGGACCGCGAGGAACGCTAAGAGGATGCCGAGGAAGATGAGCAGGGCGGTCGTGAACGGGAGGGGGGCGTCCCGGAGGAAGAACGAACGGGGATTATTCTCTTCCCCGGTCGTCACCGGGGATGCTGCCGGGAACGTGCGTTCCGTGACCTGGATGCACCACGCCAGGTAGAAGAGGCTCACGCCATCGATGATGAGCAGGACCGAGGTGAGCAGGTTGTTCGTGATTGACGGTACAAGCGTGACCAGGCCGAGGAGGAACGCCATGACGTACACGAGGCCGCAGGCGATGGTGAGGTGCCGCAGGATGCCCGGGACGTTGATCCACGTGGCTGCTTTCTGCCGGTCAAGGACCAGCTGGAGGAGCAGGACCGCTCCCCCGAGCGTGAGGATAACGCCGACCAGCGTGCGGACGATGGCGGAGAGCGACCCGGGGATGAAGCACGCACCCATACCGAGGACTGCCGCGGCGATCCCGATGATAATGACCAGCCACGAACGCCGGATCCCGCCAAAGGGTGTTTTTCCCAGCGTGATGACCTGCAGCGCGACAATCACGAGGAAGAGCCCGTACGTGCTGTCCGGCGCATACGGCAGATCCCCGGTAGAGATCCGGAACAGCAGCAGGCCGAAGAGGAGCATGAAGACGGAGAGGACGAGCAGGATGACGGGCTCGAGCGTGAAGTCAAATTCTCTTTTCGGTGCCGGTCCGGGTGCTGGAGTCTGTGCGGTATCGGGGGTCATGCGGGTCAACTCGGGTCTGGCGGCCGGGATTTTTTCCGGTCGCGGTGGTACCCGGTGATTTTTCTGGCTGAACTATATGTGGGTTGCGTTTTTTTTCGGGAACCCGTACAGTTCCGAAATATTTTCTCATAGATCGTTGCTTAAGAGCTCATGACCTTTTCATCATCAGACTCACTACCCAAAATCACGGATACCGGTACCGGAGATGGCCTCCTGAGGCACCCATCTCCGGACGGCGGGATCCGGGGATTCAGGATTATCAACGTCCGGACTGCCATAAGGTCGGTTATTGTATCCGGGGAATAAAGGCATTGAGCGACCCAAATTCATACCGGAACCGACGACAGGTATCGAACCATTTCCCGGATTTTTTTAATGGAGTCACGGATAAAAGAAGAGAAGAAATGGATATCAGGATGACAATCCTGCCATCCCGACAAAAAATGCTGCAAACAGGAGAAATACGATAAACAGCACGATAAGAACGGCATATACCAATAATCCTGCAGCCATCTGATACAATAACGCTCCAAAAGCTCTTTTCAGGAAATAATCGGAAGTCATCCAGCCTTTGTACGTGTAGGTATCGTTCTCGAACATACAAAATAAAACGCTGGTCTTTTTATTAAACTTACCATATGTAATTTTGTATGCCACCTGTCTCCCGCATCAGCAGGCGATCCATCCCGCTCCTGCCAGATCCCTTTCGATGTCTTTAGGTGCCAAAAGAGTCCATTACAGGTTACACGCAATGAACAGGGAGTTACGAAGAAGATGGCTGATACCTGCATGGATGCACCCGGCGAGAGAACGGAACACGAAGAAGAATTTGTGAAGCGGTACGGCGAACGGATCGGGGCCGGGCAGTCCGCGGTCATCTATGCCAGGGATGGCGTTGTGGCAAAACTCTACCGGCCCGGGCAACCGCGGAAACAGGTCTTCCAGGAGGCCTTCACCCTCGCGGTGGTTGGCGACAACGGGATCCCCGCGCCCCGGGTGTTCGGGGTCGAGACCTTCTGCGACCGGACCGCGCTCCTGATGGAACAGATCCGCGGCGATACGCTGATGGACATCATGCTGGCATCCCCGGAGAAGACGGAGGAGTGCACGGACAAGGTCGTGGAGCTGCAGGTCGCGATGCACAAGGTGGAGACAACGGAGTTCCGGCCGATCAAGCTGGTCCTGTACGGCACGATCCTGTCAAGCCCGGGACTTACGCAGGATGAGAAGGACCGGCTGGTGAAACAGATGGCGCCGCTTCCCGACCGGTACTCCATCTGCCACGGGGACTTCCACCACGGCAATATCCTCGTGGAGAACGGGGTGTACCGGATCATCGACTGGGCCGAGGTCGCCTGCGGGGACCCGGCAGCCGATGCAGCCCGGACCTACATGGACCTGATTGTCGGGGGCGCGGGGCTTGAGGAGATGTACCTGTCAAAGTACTGTGCTGCATCCGGCAGGACCCGGGACGAGATCCTTGCGTGGCTGCCGATCATGGCCGGGTCGATGTACGGGTTCATGCCGGAGATCGCAAAACAGCGTCTCCGCCCGCTGTTCTGACCGTGCGGGTGGACGGCCTCACTCTTTTTTGCCGGGATGAGCGGCGCTTCGATGGTTTGATTCCGCTGCGGGAGCCTTGCGCCCGGAGGCGGTCCTGCGCAATACGATGGATACGCAGAGGTTTTTGCCCGGATGAAAAACCGGTTTATGAGTTATGATCGCCCCCTTTGCGCCAGCCCGGATTTGAAGATCCCAAAGGATCCCAAACGGTCTCATTCCTGAGGGAATCCGGCACGTCAAAGAATCCTCCGTATTCTTCTTCAGTCTCATCTCTGATGAGATTCAACAGGTGGGATCTTTCAAATCCCTCTGCTTCATTCATTCGGAATGCAGCATCCCGCCAGGATATCCCATGTTCGGATAATTATGACGGGTTCTTTTTATCCCGGCAATCCTGATAAACAACCCAGGTTACAGAAATTTTTATATGAAAGGAAGTATAATGAGTCCCTTTAGTCGCAACATGACAAGCATATTGTGCAGAAAGGGATCGATATGGAATGGCTGTACGCGAAAGCGATTCCGATAGAGGCCCAGTACCTGTACCGGAAAGCAATGGAACTGTCAGAAAAGGGACAGACCGGCATGGCGTTGAATTACTATAAGCAGGCGGTCGTCATCGCACCGCGCTATTCTCAGGCATATTACCAGATGGGCAATTGTCTTGCCCTGCTCGGCATGTACGGGGAAGCAATAGAAAAATACCAGCGGGCAATCCGTATTGACCCGTCGGCCCCGGAACCCCGGGAAAAAATGGACGTACTCATTTCCCGCGAGGAACACAGAAAAAAGTGAGGGGCGTTACTTCGCCGCAAGGATCGGTTTGAGGAACTCGCCCGTGTAGCTCCCCTTCGTCCCGGCCACTTTCTCCGGTGTCCCGGTCGCGATAATCTCGCCGCCGGCATTCCCGCCTTCGGGACCGATGTCGATGAGGTGGTCGGCTGATTTGACCACGTCGAGGTTGTGCTCGATCACGATGACGGTGTTGCCCTTCTCCACGAGATCGTCGAGCACTTTGATCAGTTTCTTGGTGTCGTCGAAATGGAGGCCGGTCGTGGGCTCGTCCAGCAGGTAGAGGGTCCGGCCGGTCGCCCGCTTCGCGAGCTCGCGGGTGAGCTTGATCCGCTGCGCCTCGCCGCCCGAGAGGGTTGTCGAGCTCTGGCCGAGCTTGATGTAATCGAGGCCGACCCGGGAGAGGGTCTCAAGTTTCGTCCGGATGGACGGGATGTTCTCGAAGTGTTTCATCGCCTCTTCGACGCTCATGGCGAGGACATCGGCGATTGACTTCCCCTTGTACAGGACTTCGAGCGTCTCTCGGTTGTACCGCTTGCCCTTGCACTCCTCGCACTCGATGTACACATCGGGGAGGAAGTTCATCTCGATCTTGATGAGGCCGTCGCCTTCACACGCCTCGCACCGGCCGCCCCGGATGTTGAAGGAGAACCGGCCCGGCGCAAAGCCCCGCATCTTGGCCTCCTTCGTCCCGGCAAAGACCGTGCGGATCTCGTCAAAAACTTTCGTATAGGTCGCGGGGTTGGACCGCGGGGTCTTGCCGATCGGGGACTGATCGATGACAATGACCTTGTCGATCTCGGCGTCGAAGACGATCTTCTCGTGCTTGCCGGCCTGATCGCGGGACTTGTTGATGATCTGCATCATGCCCTTGTACAGGGTCTCGTACACGAGCGTCGACTTCCCGCTGCCCGAGACACCGGTGACGACCGTGAGGAGCCCGATCGGGAACTTCGCGGTGATGTTC
>JBAZHD010000057.1:0-23003 GCA_041652515.1 Methanoregula sp. | reverse complement strand
GGACGCCCCGTTCCACATCGATCTTCTCAATCTGGATCCGGTTTGCATGGGCCATCTCCCGGAGCGAGGTATCGATCTTCTCGTTCATCACGAGGAGTGCCTGGGATACCCCTTGCCTTGTTATCCCGACAAGATTTGCGATGGAGATGTTGGACATCCCGTTGCGCCGCATCTTCCAGAACCCGAACTGTTTCTCATTCGTGGGCAGGAACATATGGTAAATGTATTGACGTTTACGATATAAAAGGTATGGGTGTTTGTAGGCCCCGGAACAGGTACTCACCAAACTTTTATTCTTGCTGGAAAAGGGAGGGGCAGTGTGATTTTGAAATAAATGTACGATTCAGATTTGGACACAATCGGTAATTTATTTGATCCTGATGGAAACTCTATACACCGATCTGGCAGAGTTAATTAATTGATACATAGAAAATATCTCATGCATTCAGGTTATTTTCTTATCTTTGACTTGGATGGAACAATCAGCGATCCTGCATTGGGTATCGGCCGTTGCCTGAATTATTCCCTGAATGCCTATGGCTTTCCCGGATTGGCCGAATGTGAAGTATCCCAATTCATCGGACCTCCCCTTGATATCACCCTGAGGCAGATAACTGGTTCAACTTCAGAAAAACTCATTTCAGATATGGTAGCTAAATTCAGGGAACGATACAATCAGATTGGATATTCGGAAAACACGCTTTATCCTGGCATTTCTGAGGTTATCCATCATCTTGCATCCAGACAAATTCCCCTGGGTATCTGCACATCGAAGCGTGTTGATTTTGCAAAAAAAAGTACTGGTGTTCTTTCATTTGCGTGAATATTTTGCGTTTATCAGTGGTGGCGATATTGGAATAAAAAAAGAAGACCAGCTTCGGTCACTACTCGATAACAAAATAATTGACAGAAATGCAATTCTGATTGGGGATCGCGCTATCGACATTCACGCTGCTCATGCTCATGGTCTGGGTTCTGTTGGGGTTCTGTGGGGTCATGGCAGTGAACGGGAGTTAAAGGAAGCGTTTCCCGAAAAGCTCCTGAAAAAGCCGGAACAACTTAAGGATCTGATAAGCGTTCAGGAAAGGATAATGCCCGGTAGTGAATGATGGATACGAGATGATCGCTTTCACCAGGTAAGTGCTCCCTGATATCTCAAAATTAAGATTTCTCTCTCTTTCTCTTCTCAGGCACCACAGGTTCTGTTAAAAAAAATCCATATGCTGCGAAATCACTGGCATTCATTTTATGAGATTTCTCACCGGAAGAAATTGCCGGAGCAATAAAACGGAAGAATTCACTGGTGAACTGCCCGTAGCTGAATCCCTCCGCCTCAATCACGAGTTTCCATTTATTTTCCATGGAGAGGATACCCATGAAGGATATCATAAGATACATCGAGGTCAGGAATGGATCGAGATCGGCCCGGATTGTCTTATCATCGATGCCCTCCTGGATCGCATCCCGCAGGATCAAACGGCAGGTACCATACCCCTTCCCAATCTCGGCGGTATAGGGGTTTTCCTGGGAAAAACGTTCTGATCCGAAAAAGTGGATCAGCCGGAGATAATCCGGGTATTCCAATGAAAACTGGTAATAGGCCTGGCCCATCAGGACTACTTTGACCATGCCGGGAACCTGTTTTTCCATGCATTCCTGATACTTTTTCTTAAGGATCCCGATACCACGGAGAACAATAGTAGCGAACAGTGTCTCCTTATTTTCAAAATACAGGTAGAGGGTAGCCTTATTCAGTTCAACCTCCCGGGCGATATCATCCATGGAAACGTCTTCGTACCGCCGCGAAAAAAAGAGACGCTCGGCTGCATCGGTGATCCCGGTCTTCCGCTGTTCCTTTTCCCGTTGTCTTCTGTCAGAGATTCCCATTCTTCCACACCAACTAACCCAACATGAATTTATTCATTATAAAAAGTATTCCGGCTCCTTTCGCTCTTTATACAAGGTATTTAAACGCAACGAAGCTTCCCTGACCAGGCCGGGTTTCACCGTTCTCGCATGTTTGGGGCAGTGTTTGATGCAGGCACAGCACGTGATGCATTTTTCCGTATCAATCACACTACTGTTTTCCGGATCGACAGCACCGACAGGGCATCCCTCTGCACAAACTCCACACTGGGTACACGCATTGCTGACCGCAATAAAATCAACATTCCAGAACACCGTACCTCTCCGGTAAGGATGACACGGCTCTCCCCGGTATGGGTAACAGCCGGGGATTTTTACTGCAGAAATCCGGTCGGCGGATGTTACAGACTGAAGTTTTTCCCGTATTTTCTGCCCGAACAATTCTGCGTGTTTCAGATCACTTGCATCAGGACGACCCTCTGCAGTTGGTGTTTCGGAGTTCGAGAAGGAGTGTTCCCCGATATATGCTGCCCCGGCGATCGGTTTACATCCGCACTGGGTCAGAATATCATTCAGCTCAAGCAGGGCATCGTCATACACGCGATTGCCATAGACGACAACGCAGACAGCAGGTGTATTATGCGCCTGTATCGATTGCAGCCATTCGCCTGAGAGTGCTGGCACCCTTCCCATATACACCGGCACCCCGACAACGAGTAATTCTTTTTCCGATGTCCGGAGTGGTTGGATTCTTCCATCCGGCCGGGTAATATCCAGCTCTTCGACGGTGCCGTGATGTATTCCGCGTGCGATACCCTGAACTACCGCTTTTGTTGTTCCCGTAGGTGAAAAATATACCAGTTTTACTGATTCCGTTTTCATTTCATGTACTCCGTCAGTTGTGTATGAACCTGCCCGGAGGCAGTCTCCTGAGAATATTGTAACTTATGGTTATATTATAACTATTGGTTATTAATTAACCATTGGTTTGGGGAAACATAACGGCGGTCATGGGTCCGGAAAAACCCAGCCGGTACCACCCATGTCCAAAAACACATTCCCTCCACCATTCAGCCACGGTAACGTTGCTCTGTATGACCTCCTTTATCTCCGTCGGAGACCGTCCATTATTCCGGCCCGGATCCGCGTTTTTCCGAATTATGACCTCATAAAATGAGGGATTGAGGGAAAAGAGGTACAACCGGGTATACAGCGGGCTCCGGTGTACCGGATTCTCACAGGAGTTTCAGGACGGTGAAAACGTCGTCTTCTATGATGGGACTGGCAGGTCCCTGCTCCCGGGGCGAGCCGGAATTTTTCAGGCATAGCAACCAGTAATGCTTTTTTGAGAAAGCTTGTTTATAGCGAAATCAAGACTTTGAAAATGGTTGGAAAAAAAATAATATCTCTGAAAAAACTGGTGTCCGGGCCCGAACTCATCGGAAATGAAAACAGAAAGAAAAAAATGTTTGCAGGAATTCATGAAGATATTAAAGATACACACATGGATCAATAATTTTTTAAAAAGTAATCCCGGGAAAGATGACCAAAAATTGTTTACCGCGTTATAATACTACTCTCGTCCTTTGATTCTGACGGTTCAACAAATAATGCTGAAAATTCCCGACGGCTCACTTACGCTTTTTCTCGAGCTTCTTGAGCTTCTTCTTGGCGCTATCGCTACCCGCAGCCGCCTGCTTCGAGAGCTCTTCTGCCTTGACCTTCTTTGCCTGGTTCAGTTTCGTCATCTGTTTCTTACTCGTTGGCATTCAGTTACCTCGTTACGCCTTTGGCTCGTTCTATTTGGCTTTTTTTATTCTTAAAAATATCCCTGTATCTTTGTACCAGCCTGGAAAAACATAGCCGGGGCGATTTTTATCGGTTATCGCAAAAAAACAAACCAGAAAAGGTGTAATTAAATTCGTCAGCGGGGAGGTTCCATTACACCGAATCTTCGGGGAATGCCTGCGGGGCAGCGGTGCAGGCGACCGGGCTTGTGCTGAGAAGTGCCCGGCAGGGGGGGTTGGGATACATCCCCGCCGGGCCCTGTCTCGTCCCAAAGTACATCCCTTCCTGCTTTTGATCGCTGGAACGTTGCCAAATACGATCTCACCCGTTCCCGTCGGAGAGTATCCTATCATTCCGGCCCGGTTCCGCATTTTTGCAATCTCAAGACGGAATGGTTCATCGTCAACATAAAGGACAGTGATCATGATACATCCCGATAAAAAAACTGGTCGATGAACGGGTGCCGGTCGTTCTGCAAAATCGCATCCGCATCCCCGCAGAGCACGATCTTTCCCTGTTCCATTAAGCAGATCCGGTCACCAAACGTAATCGCATCCCGGAGATCGTGGGTGACTATGATAGCAGGAATCTTTGCCGCAGACAGGATCTCTTTGAGTTCCTGGCGCATTTGCACCTGTGTCCGTACATCAAGAGCACTGAACGGTTCATCAAGCAGGAGGCACTTCGGCTGCACCGCGAGCGCCCGGAGCAGGGCGACCCGCTGGCGCTGGCCTCCTGACAGGCTTCCCGCCATCTCATCGCAGATCGCGAGCAGGCCGAGCTGCCCGGCAAGTTTACGGACACGGGTATCGATCACATCGCGGGGAAGGTTGCGGATGTGCAGGCCATAGGCGATGTTATCATACACGGTCATGTGCGGGAAAAGGGCATAGTCCTGGAAGACGTAGCCAGTGCCACGGGATTCAGTGGGAATGCAGGTCAGGGTAGCCGTGTCGATAAAGGTTTCACTGCCGATCCTGATATGCCCGGTATCAGGTGTCATGAGCCCGGCAACAAGGTTGAGGACGGTGGATTTTCCCGCACCATTTTCGCCAAGAAGGACGAGTGTCCCCCCGTCCGGCATCCGGATATCGACTTCCAGTACGAAATCCCGGAGCGCTTTTTTCACCGCGATATCGATCATGGAGCCGCCTCTTCTTTTTCCGTCAGGACTTTCACGATAATGATCACGGCAAACGATATGATGACAAGGATTACCGCAAGCACGAGCGAAGCATCCATGTCACCCTGCATTGCGCCATAGATGGCAAGCGGCATGGTCTGGGTTTTACCCTGCAGGTTCCCGGCAAACATAATAGTTGCCCCGAACTCGCCCAGCGCCCGGGCAAAGGTCATGACTGCCCCGGAGAGAATGCCGGAGAGGGCAAGAGGGACGGTTATTGAGAAGAATGTCGTGAGCGGTTTGGCGCCGAGCGTACGGGCTGCATCCTCATACACCCGGTTGACACCGGCAAAACTTGTCCGGGCCTGCCGGATGTAAAATGGTGAGGCGACAAAAACCTGCGCCATGATCACCGCAATTGTCGTAAATGCGATATCGATCCCCATCATGTTCAGGTAATGCCCGACAAGCCCCCGACGCCCGAACGCCATGAGGAGCGCCAGACCGGCAACCGCCGGGGGGAGGACGATCGGGAGATCCGTGATGGTATCGATTATCTTCTTTCCGGGGTACTGGCAGCGGGCATTGATGTACGCAATCGGGGTTCCAAAGGTGATCACAATCACGGTACTGATACTGGCTGTAAAAAAACTCAAAAACAGGGCATCGATTACCACCGGATCCTGCAATGAGGCGAGCAGGAGGTCCGGGGGTACACGGAGCAGAAGTGCTGCAAGCGGGATCCCGATAAACGAGACCGCAAGCACGACAAAGACGGCAATCAGGATACGGAGCGGCAGGTTTCCCCTCCTGCAGATCTGTTCCATGATGGGTGTCATTTGCGTAAATATTCCTGACCGTTTAGTCTGGGGATTGTTCCATGCCCGTTCAGCGTTCTACCGGGGTAAATCCATACCGCGTGAAGATGGCATCTCCTTCCGGGGAGCTGATGAACTGTGCGAACGCTGCAGCCTGATCCTGTTCTTCTGATTCCTGTACGATCCCGAGCGGGTATGAGGCAATTACGTTATACTGGTCCGGTATCGGAAGCGTAGTGATCAGCGCCCGGTCCCCTTCATTCACATCGGAAGCGTATGCAATTCCTGCATCAGCCTCACCGATACGGATATGAGCGACGAGTGCTGTGACTGCAGGATCTTCCGAGACCACATTTTTCATTACTGCATTACAGTAATCCTGCCCGAAAGCAGAGTCGTTGGCCATTTTCCCGAGTGCCTGCCGGGTGTAATCACCGAAGGGAACTTCCTTTGTCCCTATTACCAACCGGGTACCCGGTGTTGCGAGATCCACAAGGCCGGTAATATCTGCCTTGTTATCCTTCGGTACAATAAGTGCAAGCTTGTTTTTCGCAAAGATCTTAACGGAATCGTTGACGATAAACCCTTCCCCTTGCAGGGCCACCATATGTTTGGTATTTGCCGACAGGAACAGATCTGCGGGAGCACCCTGTTCAATCTGCGTGCGGAGCGCCTGTGATCCATCGAAGTTCAGGACAATTTTTGTATCCGGATGTTTCACTTCGTATTCCTGCGCTATCTCTGTCATTGCTCCGGTGAGCGATGCGGCAGTGAACACAGTCAGTTCTTTTCTCTCCGGTGCAGGTGCAGTCCCTGATGAGATGCAGCCTGCTGCAAGGAGCAGGGCCAGGATCATGATACCTGCCGCTGGTGAGATGAGAGATGTGCTTTTTGTCATGGTAATTCCTTACTTATCCTGTTTTCTTATCGCTGATTGCTGACAACCACTTCGTGGACAGTATTATTTTCCACAGAAATCCTGTATCATTTCCGGATGTTTTGCAACACCGGATTTTCCTGTTCAGGATTGTTTTTCTCCCGCGTTCAGCAACCACACCCTCTCGAAGAAGTTCCGGTCAACCGGACCCTGCACTCATTGGGTCCCAGTTTTTCCGAGCAGAGGGTAAATCCCCGGCACGCTGCATCCATCACGATCCATGGCGGCACATGGTCGCAGATAATTTCCAGCTCCCGAAACTGTCCCTCGCGGATGAACTGCTGGAGCACCTGCTTACTGCTGATGGCCGGTGATTTTCCCTGGACCTCCTTAATCGAGATGAAGAAACTGCCCGGTGATCGCTCGGCAGGAGCCGGAATACCCGTTACTCCCGATACCTGTGCTGCCACCCGCTCTTTTTCTTCATCTTCAAGGACGATTGATAAGAAATCCGCAGGTTTACCCGAGATCTCCCAGATACTGAAACCGGCCTTCTCCAGCTCAAAGTACAGGGCACCGCTTGCCGACCGGGCAACAAAAATCGTACACCCGTTCAGGAACTGAATAAGTCCGGCCATTTTCGCTCGCAGCTCTTTAAGCCCTTTGTCCTGGTCGAGAGCAAACGCCATCTCACGCACCGGTTCAAAGGAGCAGCCCTGTCGTTGGTACACGACAACGGTTCCCGGTTCTGACAGGGTACTGCTGCACCCGTCTTTACTTAAAATGGCGGCAATCTCCGGTCCCATACGGTCCTGTCGTTTCTGGCACATGATACTAAATCACCAGTCTTTCGACAACGGTGCCTCCTTCAATATGGCTGTTGAGGATCTCTTCGACATCATCGGCTGTCACCGATCCGTACCAGATGTTGTCGGGATATACCACAACTACCGGCCCCTTCTCGCAGATGCCGAAACAACCGGTATTGGAGAGGAAGACCTCACCGCCAATATCCCGCTCCTCGATTCCTTCCATGAATTTCATCATGATGTCGACACCGTTCTTCGAATGACAGAAGCCTTTCTGCTGGCCGTTTGGCCGCGAGCTTGAACAGACAAAAATATGATGTTTTGGTTTTTGCATTTCAGACACCTTCTCTGATACCCATCTCTTCTTTTCTCAGTTTGCGGTATGATTCGTATTTGGTCTCCAGCAGGGCGTTGGTGAACCGGTCGAGGAACCCTAAGGTTCCTGTATACCCGGCCGATAACACCCGCTGCCCGCCGGTGCGGTCATGGATGGGAAATCCCACCCGGATAAGCGGAATACCCCGGCGTTCGGTAAAAAACTTCCCGCCGGAATGGCCGATTGCGATGTTGGCCCCGGACAGGACTCCCGCTTCATCGATTGCAGCAAAGTCGGTCTCTTCGAGCACAACCGGCTGCTCATCCGCATCAACAAGGAGCGTAGTCAACATTCCGGCAAGCCGGTTACTTTTTGTCCCGCTCGCGATGACAACAGGGACTGCACCGTTCTCCACGCAGATGCTGGAAAACGCGTACACGAGCTCGGGCTCGCCGTACACGATCGGCCGGCCGTCCGCGTTGAACTTGTGGGAGTCCGCCATGCCATCCAGCAGCCACCCGCGTTCCAGCCCGAGGATGTCGGGGAGCGAGCGGCCGCTGAGTTTTTCTAATGTTTCGACCAGCCGGTCCATGTTCTGCAGGCCAATGGGCAGGGGCAGGTTGTGCAATGGCACGCCGTACTCCTGCTCGAGGAGCAGGCCGGGGGACAGGTTGTCAGGACAGGTAAGCCCGAACTGGATGGTGGCTCTCGCGCCGGACATGCGGACGATCTCCTGTGTCGGAGTACCGCCCGGTGGGATCTTCTGGTACCGTCCCCCATAGGGGCGGTCAAGCGTCATCGAATAATCCGGGAGCAGCGTACAGGTGAGCCCGAAGAGGTCGATGATGCGTTTGATCTCCCGGATATCAGCCGGGCTGATATGGGGGATGATCACGTTGATCCCCTCATGCCGTTTTGTTGGCTTTGCATAGTATGCGACCAGATGCCGGGTCGCTGCCCAGAACCCTTCCGTCTGGCTCCCGCTGTAACTCGGGGTGGCCACCGGGATGATATCGACTGTGGTGAGACCACGGTTCTGCCGGTAGGTCGCAACGAACCGTTCGAGATCTTCGCCCATCGTTTCGGCAAGGCAGGTGGTCATGATGCCGATGACCTTTGGCCCGTAGACGCGTATGACATTGTCAAGTGCCTTGTGCAGGTTTGCTTCCCCGCCGTAGATTGCCTGTTTTTCATTAAGAGCGGAGGATGCGATATCCACCGGTTCATTGTAATGCTCGACACTGGTCAGGCGCATGTAGGTACTACAGCCCTGCGAGCCATGCACGAGCACCATCGCGTTCTCGATGCCTTTGAAGACAACGACCCCGCCAAGCGGCATACACTGCTGGCACTGGTTCTCGTTGACCTGTTTTACGTCAGGTGCGGCAACAGTTTCCATTCTCATGCCCTCCTGCCGGTTGATTTCAGCTGGCTCCAGACCGGCGAACACGTGGTGACATACACCTCGCGGGCAAACCTGACTGCGCCGTCAAAGCCCGCCAGCCCGTCTTTCCGGTCATGGTTGTGGTCGACAAACCCGATACCCAGTTTGTAGGCAAGAACGCGTTCTTTGACGCCCCCTGCCATCACATCGACCTGCTTTTCGAGCAGGAATTTTTCCAGTTCGGCCGGGTTTGCGTCATCGATGATAATCGTTCCCGGATCGAGCAGGCTGCTGAGATTGTCGTATTCCTCTTTTTTCCCGGTCTGGGTGCCCGTGAGCACGATCTCCATCCCGAGTTCCCTGAGCTGGCGGATGATGGCTACTGCTTTAAAAGCCCCGCCCACGTAGATTGCAGCCCGTTTGCCGGCCAGTTTTTTCCGGTAGGTCTCTAAGATCGGCCGGATCCTCGTCATCTCGCGGTCGATGAGTACTTCGGTACGGCGGATCATCCCTGCATCCCCGTAGAACTGTGCGATCTTCCGCAGGCTTTCTGCCGTATTCTCCGAACCGAAAAAGTTCACATCCAGGTACGGGGTGCCAAACTCCTGTTCAAGGCTTATCGCCACCCAGTGCATGGATCCGGTGCACTGCACGAGATTCAGGCAGGCACCCGGCGCCTGTTTGAGAGCGGTAACGGTCGAATCCCCGGTAAATGCGACATTGATCTCAATGCCGATCTCCCGCAGGTACCGCTCGACCACCCATTTTTCTCCACCGAGGTTGTACTCGCCAAGGAAATTGAGTTTCTTTGTTTTTTCTACCGTCTCTCCCTCTCTGGGTTTGATCAGCTGCATGAGTGCGATGGCTGCCGCCCGGTACCCGACTACCTTGTTGCCGGAGAGAAAACCGCTGGACTCGACCGGGATAATATCGGTGGCATGCCGTTCTGATGCCGCTTTACAGACCGCGATGATGTCATCCCCGATCATGCCGGAGACACAGGTCGAGTACACAAAGACCGCCGGAGGATGGTACTTGCTTACGATCTCGTCAATACAGGTTGCAACTTTTTTCTCCCCGCCAAAGACCACGTCCCGCTCTTTCATGTCTGAGGAAAAACTGTTCCGGTACATCTCGGAGCCGCTTGAGAGGCTCCCCCGGATATCCCATGTGTACGTGGCACACCCGATCGGGCCGTGAACGAGATGGGCTGCGTCGGTGACCGGATTTAAGACCACCCGGGCCCCGCAGAAGACGCAGGCCCGCTGGCTGACGGAGCCGGCAAGGCTGTCGTCAGTACAGTGGATGCTGCTTTTGCTCTTCCCCGTGGTCATGATGGAGTTCTGGCGTTCGCTGATACATGCCGCTCCTTTAGCGGTAATTGAGCTGGTATCCATGTTCCATCACCGTTCCGGGCATTCCCCGTTATAATACCAGTTCAAAGTCTTCATCAAGGCAGTCACGGTCCCGGCGTTCAAGGAGCGCGTTGCTGATCTGTTCGATCAGGCGCAGGCATCCCCGATAGCCGACGACCGGCATGAGCGGGTGGACGGCCCGGTCCAGGATCGGGAACCCGAAGCGGATGAACGGGATGTCTTCTTTTCTTGCGATATACTTGCCATAGGTCGTGCCGATCAGCAGGTCGACTTTCTCTTCCCGTATCCATTGGTGGAGCTCAAAGAGGTCGCCTTCTGCTTTCACCCTGCTTCCCGTAATCCCGGCCTCGTCAAGCATCTTCCTGATCTCGATGTCGAACGCTTTGCCCGGTGTTCCGGTAAGGATGTATTTTGGGATCATCCCCATGGTCAGGACAAATTCGGTCATGGCAATGACGTGGTCGGGGTCGCCAAAGATTGCCACGGTCTTTCCCTGGTAGTGGATGTTGGTATCAATGAGGGTGTCAACTACCTGCCCGCGCTCAAGTGCGAGGGAGGCAGGAACTTCGACGCCGAACCAGTCTTTAATCGCCATGATAAACGCATCCGTTGCATTCAGGCCGATGGGGAGTTTTAACGGGATACCGGTGACCCCGCATTTCTCCTGCAGGAGCCCGGCGGCATCGTTTGAGGCAAAAGCCCCCAGCGCAAGTGTGAGCGAGGAGTTGCCGGCATCGCGGATCTCTGCGACTGTTGCACCCCCCTCGGGATACATCTGGTATTTTTTTGTCAGCGGGGCATCAAGGACTCCTGATGTGTCGGGGAACATAATCAGTTTTACACAAAGCTCAGTGACGATCCGGCGGATCTCCCGCATGTCGCCCGGGTTCACGAATCCCGGGAGCACGTTCACCTGGTCTTTCTGGGGTGTCCCGTCAGACTGGCTGAGGTACGAGACCATGGCCTTGCACATGCCGGAAAAACCGGTGATATGCGATCCCTGGTAACTGGGCGTGTTGATGTGGATGACTATCTTTCCTTCCGGGATCTCTGCCTGTTTGAGGATGTTGGGGATATCGTCACCGATCGTTTCGGAGAGGCATGTGGTGTGAACTGCCATGATATCGGGGTTGTAGATTGCAAAGACGTTCTTGATCGAGGTTTTTAAGTTTGCCGCCCCGCCAAAGACCGAGGCTCCTTCGGTAAAGGAGCTCGACGAGGCAAGCACCGGATCCCGGAAGTGCCGGGTCAGGTGCATGCGGTGGTAGGCACAGCATCCCTGCGAGCCGTGGCTGTGAGGGAGACACCCATGGATACCGAGTGCGGCATACATGGCACCAAGGGGCTGGCAGGTTTTTGCCGGGTTGATCTTTCCGGTTGTGTGCTGGACCGGAGTCTCCGGTATACATTCAAGCATGGGTCTCACTTCCCTCATTCCCGTTTTTCTCCCACGGGGGGATGATCAGGTTCCATGCCGGTGTCATCAGCGCATTTGTCACATCACGTGCAAAGTTGACAGCACCGTTGTAGCCGGCGTAGGGACCGGCGTAGTCGTAGGAGTGAAGCTGCTTAGCCGGGGTGCCCATCTTATGAACGATGTATTTGTCCCTGACTCCCGTGAAGATCAGGTCGGGTTTGTATTTTGAAAGGAGTTCTTCGACTTCGTGGTGGTTGGCGTCATCGATCATGACCTCGCCACCTTTCATATTGGGGTACATTCCTTCGTAGTAACTGATCGGTACCTCGCATTTGAGGGCCGCGAACTCTTCTTTTGACATCTTTAAGTATTCGTGGGCTTCCCGGTACATTTTCTCGTCTGGTTTGAGATGGAGCTCAGGGATGTTTTTCAAATCCGAATCACTCTTAATCGTAGGGATGACCTGGCGTCCTTCGTAATCGTCCCGGTGGGCGAACTCGTACCCGGCAACGATTACCTCCATCCCGAGGTCCCGGAGCAGGTACTGGTAATGGTGGCTGCGCGAACCGCCAACGAATGCAAAGGCAGTCTTTCCTGCACAGATCTTCCGGTAGTGTTCGATACTCGGCATCACCCGGGCAGTCTCCCGTGCGATGACGACTTCGGTCTGCTTTTCGAGTTCCGGATCGTTGAAACATTTCGCAAGCTGGCGCAGCGATTCGCTGGTGGCCTCGATACCGATATAGTTCACTTTCAGCCAGGGTATACCGTACCTGGTCTCCATCATCTCAGCGATGTAATTGATCGAGCGGTGGCACATCACCAGGTTGAGATCGGCGAGGTGCAGGTTTTTTATATCCAGGTAACATCCGTCACCGGTCAGGACACCGTTCACCGTATACCCGATTTCCCTGAGAACCCGTTCCATTTCCCAGCCATCGCCACCGATGTTGTATTCACCGAGGATATTGATGACATGGTTTCCCGCTTTTCTCTCATTCCCGGTGCCGATAACCTTCTCCATGAGGTTGTTATTGGCGATATGATGGCCAGCCGACTGGCTGACGCCTTTATAGCCCTCGCAGCTGTGCGCGATGATCTGGATCCCGTGCCGCTCTTCAGCAGCTTTTGCTACCGCATGGATGTCGTCTCCGATAAGACCGACCGGGCAGGTGGCGCAGATATTGATCGCCCGCGGGTGAAATGCAGCCACAACCTCATCGATCATTTTTGCAAGTTTCTTCTCCCCGCCAAAGACGATGTCGGGCTCCTGCATATCAGTGATGAAACAGAGCTGGGAGTAGATCTTGTCCGGGGGTGTCGTATCGTCAGCCCGTGCCTTGTTGCGCCGCGTGCCCCAGCTGTAGTACCCGCAACCGACCGGGCCGTGGGTGATCGTAATCATATCCTTGATCGGTGCGATAACCACACCTTTGCACCCGGCGTACGCGCAGCCACGCTGCGAGATGATGCCGGGAATCGTCCGCGTGTTCGCCTCGATCTGCGGACAACATTCAGCCGCCTCGTTTTTAATAATGAGATGCTTTTTCCGGTTTTTCTTTACCAGGTCCGGATAGGGCGCGAGCAACTCCTCTATCGTTCCATCTGTTTCTGCCATTTTTTATGCCTCCTTTGTTACCAGATAGCTGCTTCTCCTGCTTCTCCGGTACGCACGCGGACTGCATCGGATAGCGGCATGACGAAGATAGTCCCGTCTCCGATTCCATATTCCGTCCGGTTGGCGTTTGAAATCGCATCGATGATCCGGGGCACGTCATCATCGTGTGCCAGGATCATGAACAGGCGCCGCGGGAAGAACCGCGAGCCGTCAAGGAAACCGGTGACCACTTTTTCTGTATCCCGTGAATCACTGAACTCGTCGATACCCATTGCCAGTAGTTTTTCCCGGCATTTCTCGAGTTCCTGAGGGTTGGTGACCAGTTTTCCCCGCCCGAGGACTTTGACCGCGGTGAACCCGGCAACACCAGCTGCAACAAGGGCTTTTTTGGTTACACCGGTCTTTTTCATCCGGACGATCGCCATAATCTCTTTCATTGTCTCACAGGCCCTTGGAGTTCCTTGAGATAGTGTAGGCTTCCTCAACGGGGCTGACGAAGATCTTGCCGTCGCCAAAGGTGCCTTCGGTACCGGACCGGGCAATCCGTAGGATGATCTGAACGACTTTTTCCTTCTCCGCATCCGGTATGACCATAAGGATAAGGATCTTTGGGATCTCATCGTAGACTATACCCCCGATTTTTATACCCTTCTGTTTGCCCCGTCCCACAACATCGACCATGGTCGCTGCATTGAACCCTGCTGACGACAGTTCAGCAAGCACTTCATCTTTCTTTTCCGGTCGTACAATTGCTCGTATCAGTAACACGTATTTCACATCCGCCTTTTTTGTCGTCTTTATCGCTATACAGTACTTTTCTATAAGTCAAGGAATCCATGCAGCATCATGAGTTCTTCAAGACGTTCCTGCGTCATCGGTTTCGGGATGACGAACATCTTGTTTTCATCAATGGCTTTTGCCAGGTTCCGGTATTCATTTGCCTGACCTGAATCCGGGTCGAAGTCGATGACCGTCTTCTTGTGGATTTCGGCCCGCTGCACGAGGTTGTCACGCGGGATAAAGTAGATGAGCTGCGATCCGAGCTCTTCAGCAAATGCTTTGAGGAGGGGAAGTTCGTTGTCGACTTTCCTGCTGTTGCAGATGATGCCGCCGAACCTCACTTTTCCGTTGTCGGCGTACTTCTTGATACCTTTTGCAATATTGTTGGCCGCGTAGAGCGCCATCATTTCACCGGATGCAACAATGTAGATCTCTTCTGCCTTCCCTTCCCGGATCGGCATGGCGAATCCCCCGCAAACGACGTCGCCAAGTACATCGTAGAAGACGTAGTCGAGATCGGGTGTGTATGCCCCGAGCGATTCGAGCAGGTTGATCGATGTGATGATGCCGCGGCCGGCACAACCGACTCCGGGTTCCGGTCCTCCGGACTCGACGCATCGTGTGCCTTTGAATCCGGTCTTAAGCACAGCATCGAGTTCGACATCGTCGCCCTCGTCCCGGAGCGTGTCCAGGACCGTCTTCTGGTGCATACCGTGGAGCAGGAGCCTTGTAGAGTCTGCCTTCGGGTCGCATCCAACCACCAACACATGTTTGCCGGCCTCTGCCAGCGCTGCAACCGTGTTCTGGGTTGTGGTTGATTTGCCGATACCGCCTTTTCCGTAAATTGCCACTTGTCGTTTCATTTTTATCATATCTCTGTTATTTTAGTCTCGTACCGGCCCGTCCCGTTTGCCTTTTAAAAACCAACCGGTTTTCAAATTCAATTACTGCTACTACCGCCATTGTCAGGTTTCAGGAACTGCTCCAAAATCCACTACTGCCGGAGAGTATGTTCGTATTCTCTTCCCCATACTCACTGACCGGTTCGGGACTACTGGCGTGCGAAAACCGGGAAGTACCCGGATCCATGTGCAGAGTCACTCCGCCCGAATGTAAGCTGGTGAAATTAACCTTCACACATAAGCCGGCACAACACGCGTGTGGACCCGTGAGGCTGTCCGTGCTGGTAGGTTCCGTCACTAATGTGACGGATGAATTGTAGTCATTTTTGCCATACCGTCCATTATACTGCATGTAACCACCTTTTGTTACAATGTTCTGGTTGTTATTACAAATATTTATAATCTATGGTAAGAATGTTCCTTCCAACAACTTATATATAAAACATATTCAAGCAATTCGCACTTGCCGGATTATGGGATACGCAGACGCTCGGTCATGTTCACTCGTCCTCGCTGACGCTCCGGCTCGCTTCACATCACCTCACTACTTTTCGACCCACTAGTGAAAGGACCGCTCACATCTCGGCAGTTTCGTCAATCGAAGATCTCCTCCTTACCCGTTATGCCTGTTATCTCATCGCCCAGAACGGTGATCCCCGTAAAGAAGAAATTGCGTTTGCCCGGCCCGTGTCCCGAACCACAATCCCTCCTGCCTTCGTTTGTTGTAACACCGCTAAACCCGATCTCCCCGATTCCCACCGGAGATCCGCTCATATTCCGGCCCGGATTCCGCATTTTTATGAATTATGACCTCAGGGAAACGGGAGGGTGAGGGAAAAGAAGTACAACCGGGCCCGATTCGGGCTCCGGTGCAGCCGGGGAAATGCAGGGTTTTTTCAATAGGGGGATACTCTCCCCTCACTGACAGGAGTCCCGGTCACGTACGCAACCGTCTGTCCCGACACGAGCCGGTTCCCCCCGCGATCGATTTCGACCAGCGAGTCCGGCATGACCAGAAAGAACCGCCAGGTCCCGTGCTTCGACCGTAGCCAGAGCTCAGCCGCGATGGCTGCGTCCCGGGCAATAATCCGGAGCTGGGCGATCTCTTCTTTGAAAGCATCGGCTAACTGTTGGATGGTAGCGAGGATCTCCGGCGCGAACATGACCCGGGCGAACGTGACCGGGACCTTCGATATTATTGCGATGTCGAAGACCCGCTCCGGCCCGCTTAGTGCCATCCGGACGATGCCACGCGCCTTCGCTATCGGGATAGCTTCCGAATGAAGCGGTCCCGGCGATTTTCCGGGCAGTATTTTTCCCGGGTCTACCGGCCCTGCAGCCAGTTTCCCGGAATCGCTCCCGATACACCGTTACCCTTCCGTAAAAAACCCGACAGGGAAAAACAAAACGTAACCGTTAACGTATCGGCGCCCGGAATACCGGTATATGACAAAAAAACGGATGTACGTCTGTTCGGTCGAGGCGGCAATGGACGTGATCGGCGGGAAATGGAAACCGCTCATCCTCTGGAAGATTAAAGACGCTCCGCTCCGTTTCGGGGCAATCCAGGAAAAACTGCCAATGATCTCTCAGAAAATGCTCACCCGGCAGCTCAGGGCCCTTGAAGAAGATCGCCTCGTTTCCCGCACGGAGTATCCCGGCATGCCCCCCCGCGTCGAGTATGCCCTGACGGCCCGGGGGCAGACCGTCATCCCGCTCCTCATGTCACTGAAAGACTGGGCGAGCGAAGAGCTGGCAGACCAGATCAGCGAGAGCGGGTAACCGGGCCTTTCCCTGCGCCGGGACCGGCTGTTTTGCCCGCCGGGTTTACAGACATTTTTGTTCCCTTTTTTCTTGCTCTGGAGAAAATCTGCTAAAAGGAGGAATTAGAATTGGGACAGGGCCACGGGCGCTCGCCGCCTCGTCGGGACTCGCCCCGTGGAGCACGACCTTACGAGAATCCATATGATTTTTTTAGGGGCTGTACTAAATTAGCCAATGTGCTAATTTATGAAAATGAAGATAAACAATTGTAAATTAAAGAAAAATACTCAACTTAGGCTGCTTGAATATTTCGTGCTGGAAGTTACCGCCAGATCAGCAGCTAATTTGCTTGATATTCACCCCAATACGGCAGATCTTTTCTACAAAAAGATCAGGCAAATTATCTCCTTTCATCTGGCGCTTTGGGCCAGTGAAGTTTTTGATGGTTGTATTGAACTTGATGAGAGCTATTTTGGCGGTGTGCGTAAAGGTAAAAGAGGAAGAGGTGCGGCTGGGAAAGTAGCTGTATTGGGTATCTTAAAGCGAGATGGCAAAGTTTATACTGTCGTTGTTGAAGACACTAAAAGATCAACGCTAATACCGGTGATTACTCGCAAAATAGCGCCCGACAGCATTGTCTATACAGATACCTATAAGAGTTACAATGTGTTGGATGTCGGTAGTTTTCACCATCAGCGGATTAATCATTCAACACACTTTGGCAAGGGTAAGAATTATATCAATGGTATTGAAAAATTTTGGAATCAGGCCAAAAGAGTGCTGAGGAAATGCCGATCGGGGCTTCCATCAGGAACTCGATTTCGCCGGATTTCGTGCTGGCAGTGAAGCCCCTGTCGCCATGGTACATGACGGTCATGTCGACCGGTTTCCACTCCATCCGTGATTTGTCCCAAGGGGGATCTGTGCTCATGGGATACCGGTTGTTTACGCGGTCCAAAAGAGTGCTGAGGAAATATCATGGAATCCACACGGATTCTTTCCCACTGTTTTAAAAAAGAGTGTGAGTTCAGGTTTAATTACGGAGCACCAAAGCAACAACTCGGGAACGTTGAGCCTGTAGTGTGATATTTAAAACCGTTATCTACTACAGTCAGTAAGGATATATTCCAGTTATTACACAACTTAGTAAAAGGAGGGTGTGTATTGGACATCCCACGTCTCTTCAACATTACCGAAAGTGCTCACCGCATCCATGACCCGTTCACACCAGAAAATCTCGCTACTCTCGGCGCAGCGTTGCGCCTGGAACCGGGGGCTCGTGTACTCGACCTCGGCAGCGGTTCGGGCGAGATGCTGTGCACCTGGGCATGCGATTACGGAATCACCGGCGTCGGCATCGACATGAGCCCGTTGTTCACCGGGCAAGCGAAACTCCGGGCTGAAGAACTCGGAGTCACCGATCGTGTCGAGTTCGTCCACGGCGACGCTGCCGGCTACATCGCCGACGAAAAGGTCTGTGTGGCAGCCTGTCTCGGTGCCACGTGGATCGGTGGGGGAGTCGCCGGCACCATCGAGCTTCTGGCGAAGAGTCTCCGCTCCGGAGGAATCATCCTCATCGGCGAGCCCTACTGGCGGCAGTTACCACCGACGGAAGACGTTGCCAAGGGATGCGGTGCCAATTCTATCTCCGACTTTCTCATGCTTCCAGACCTTCTCGCATCTTTTAGCGACCTCAACTACGACGTTGTGGAAATGGTTCTGGCTGACCAAGGTGGCTGGGACAGGTACGAAGCCTCCAAGTGGCTCACCATGCGCCGATGGCTCGAAGCGAATCCCGACGACGACTTCGTGAAGGATGTCAGAGCCCAACTGACTTTGGAACCAAAACGCTACGCCGCGTACACGCGTGAATACCTTGGATGGGGTGTGTTCGCGCTGATGGCGCGGTGATGTGAGGCAGCGGGATATTCGGTGGATTGTCAACGGATGGGGCGGCTGAGCTACACTCGGTGGCTTGTCGAAGTGTGAGTTCAGGTTTAATTACGGAACACCCGTGCAACAACTCGAAACATTGAGGCTGTGGGGGGATATATAAAACTCTAATCTAGTACAGCCCCTTTTTTTAAAACGGGGGTCAAGGGGGCTTGCCCCCTTGGGCTGATTGAGCAGTCATCAGACTGCGAAATCGAGAAGATGCGTTGCATCTTCGCTGCCTCCCCCTATGGGGAAGAGAGGGGGTCACCCTCATAAATTCCACTGAGTGCGGAATACGAATGATTTCTCCAGAGCATGCTTTCTGACATTTTTGTCACTGCTCTCTGACATTTCTGTCCATCTCTTGCTGACATTTTTGTCCCTGATCCCTATTTATCCCCGCGGGGTCTTTTTTTAGCTGGAGAATGGTGAGAGGATGCTGTACAGGAAGTTCCCGCGGTGCAGGCACGATATCTCGATCCTCGGTTTCGGGTGCATGCGGTTACCGACCGAAGAGGGTCAGCAGGCAGGGGGAAAGATCGATGAGGAGAAGGCAACCGGTATGATCCGCACCGCCATTGACGGCGGGGTCAATTATATCGATACGGCCTACCCGTACCACAACGGTGAGAGTGAGGTGGTCGTCGGGAGGGCGCTTGGTGACGGGTACCGCGACAGGGTTTTCCTGGCCACCAAGCTCCCAAGCTGGCTGATCACCAAACGGGAGGAGATGGACCAGTACCTGGACGAACAGCTTGCAAAGCTCGCCACGGATCATATCGATTTCTATCTCCTCCACGGCCTAGGCGGCGAGACATGGGAGAACCTTTCCCGGCTGGGAGTACTTGAATTCCTTGACAGCGCCAGAGCGGACGGCCGGATCCGGTACCCTGCGTTTTCCTTCCACGACCAGTTCCCGGTCTTTAAGGAGATTGTCGATGCCTATGCGTGGACCTTTGCCCAGATCCAGTACAACTACATGGACGAACAGTTCCAGGCAGGCACCCAGGGGCTCCGGTACGCAGCGGAACGGGGCCTTGGCATCGTCGTCATGGAACCGCTACGGGGCGGTCTCCTCTCGGGGGACGTCCCCGCAATCCACGACCATATCCGCAATGCCCCGGTCAGGCGCACGCCATCGGAATGGGGACTCCGCTGGGTCTGGAACCACCCGGAAGTCACGGTCGTGCTCTCCGGTATGTCTGCGATGGAGCAGGTCAGAGAGAACCTTGCCTGTGCAGAGCAGGGCGTGGCGGATTCTCTCTCTCCTGAAGAGCTTGCCGTTGTCGAAACAATGCGGGATACGTTTGCCTCCCGTATGAAGATCCCGTGCACCGGCTGCCGCTACTGCATGCCATGCGAAAACGGCGTCGATATCCCCTCGTGCTTCATGTACTACAACCAGGCGTACACCTACGATGCAAAGGAGAAAGCGGCAGGCGTGTACCTCTGGGCCCTCAACGGTTCGTTCTCCGGGGGAATACCGGGGTTTGCCTCCTGTTGTGTCCAGTGCGGGGAGTGCGAGGATAAATGTCCGCAGCATTTTCCCATACGGGAATACCTGAAGGACGTTGAGGAATTTTTCGGAAAGTAAAAAAGATGAGGTACTACAATGCCAGTAATTACGATTGAACTTTGGCCGGTAAGCCCAGAGGTAAAAGCAGAATTGATCGAAAAACTGACAAAAACCGCGTCAGATATCACCAAACTTCCGCAAGCCGCATTTTTTGTGTATGTCCGGGAGTATCCAACTGACGCTATCGGTGTTGGCGGAACCCCGCTCTCACAGCAGGTTCAAAATGCGGTGACACCTCCCAAATAAAAATCCCTTGTCCCAATCTCGCTTGAGCAGGAGTTACCCTGCCATCATCTCCATACTGTAACTCCCACCACATCAGCTGATCGCAGAACAGCTGATATATGATCAGCGGGATACAATGGTTTTTCCGTCCGCCCCTGGCAGCAGTCCAGCTGCCGCCAGTCCGGGCAGGTGTTTTTGCTCTGTTGCTGCACCTTCTCCGGCCCGCATCACATCCACCAGTGACAGCTCAGGCAGGAGCCGGGTTTATCCTGTACACGCCAGCGGGATTTCATCAAGAGCGGTGGCGATGGGATGTGTGAGGAAGAGGGGCCGGAGCCTGTGATTGAGGGCCCGACGATGCTCTAGAGAGATCGTGAGGAAAGCAGGGGATGTGATGTTTTTTTCCGTACTGAGACGCACTCATTTTCACACCGTCCAACCATGCTATAAAAACCGAAACATCCGGATTAGAATTAATAAACTGTATCTGGTAGTGCCCGATGAAAATCTATATGGATGTCTGTTGCCTGTGCAGACCGTTTGATGACCAGATGATTGGCCGTATCCGCCGGGAAGTAACCGCAGTGCAGGAAATAATTCGTCGTTGCGCTGCGCAGGAATTCTCGCTGGTTACCAGTGAAGTGATCGAGGAAGAACTCTCAAAAATTCCAGACATCAGGAAACGGCTGCGTGTCGGGAAGATCATTTCTGTGGCAAATGAATCCATACTCATTGATGCGGGAATAATCTCGCGGATGCACGAGCTGATTATTCTTGGCGGGGACGCGGGTGGACTCGCTGCACATTGCCTGTGCCGAACGGGCAGGCGCTGTGTTCCTCACCACAGATGATGGCCTGATAACATTTTTTAAGTCGCACCGGGACATACAAGTACACATAGAAAATCCGGTTATCTGGTTAAAGGAGGGAAAACGATGAGCGCTAAAACATTGCATCAGGTTCAGCAGGAAGGCCTCGATGTACTGGTGGAGAAACTTGGGCCGGATGATGCTATCCGGTTCCTCCAGATCTACGAGACCGGGAGTGGTGACTGGACAAAGGACCGGAAAAAAATCCTGGAGAAAGACCCGGATAAAATTATCAAAAGTATCATGGAGAAAAGGAAAAAAGTTCCTGCTCCTTGAATTCGTATATCTTTTCTCTCATTTTTTTACTAAGGACATAACATTTTATTGTTCTCACCATTTTGTTAACGCCAACAAAATGGTCTTTCCCAAAATGAAATCTGCCGTTGTGGGCGATACCGTACGGAATATCCCCACTGCGTCATGATGTCCCAGCCAGAAAGGCGTGGCCGGGAATACCCTTAAGCACAGATTAAAAAAAAGGAATTGCCGTATCGGGAAGATCCCCGGCGGTGTCACATCCACCTTCAGTACAGGATTTTTTGTCTTAAAAGGGGTTGTGCAATCCATGGGACGGAGTCGGAAAACCCTCTTCCCGTAACCTCCCGCGTCCAGAAACACAGGCCCCTCTTTTCCAGGCCAGAGTAACATCGCTAAACATGACCTCACCGATTCCCACCGGAGAACAGCCACGTATTCCGGCCCAGGTTCCGCATTTTTGCGAATTATGACCTCAGGGAAACGGGAGGGAGAGGGAAAAGAGGTACAACCGGGCACGATTCAAGGTCCGGTAAAGTCGTGGAAATGCAGGGGTTTTCAGGAGGGAGATACTCTCCCCTCACTGACAGGAGTCCCGGTCACATACGCAACTGTCTGTCCCGACTCAAGCCGTTTTCCGTCGCGGTCGATCTCGACCAGCGTGGACGGGGTAACGAGAAAGAACCGCCACGTCCCGTGCTTGGACCGGAGCCAGAGCTCGGCCGTGATGGCCGCGTCCCGGGCAATGAAATCCTCGGAGGATTCTTTTCTGCGCTCATAAGTGTCCAGGAAACCAGATCATCATCGGGAAAGGGCTGTACCGGTATGTCCACCCCCCCGTCCTATACAAGGGACAATTATGATTTTTACCGGCATCGGAGATGCCCTCCTGTCGTAGGGGAGTAGTGCTCATGCTTCGGCTGGTTTCTTTTGCGGTTCAGGGTTACTCCATCTAGGTTGAGGAGAAGGCGCAAGCTTGCGGAGACGAACATGACCGAGTATCATCTGCCTTGTCAACCGCTTGATGAATAAATGGAGGGTTTGAAGGATTAGGATGTGTACTATGTGATAATTTCGAGAAATTTTTAGCTGTTATCGAATGTGCTAATCGGAAATCAATAAAATAGGAATTTGTATTAACCCAATACATGTTGGAGAGTAGTATTAAGGGGATTATTTAAAGGGGAGCTTTCCCCCCATCATACGTCTCGCTTGTTCCTGAAGTGGATCCGGATTAACTCTGTGGGCTGTAATCTCCATACCGGGAAATTCCATACGTCCATCTTTGAATTTGAAGGGCCGAGG
>JBAZHD010000056.1:0-23004 GCA_041652515.1 Methanoregula sp. | reverse complement strand
CCCATCTCCATCTCTTTTTTATGCATTCTTCTCTCGGTACAACCTGCTGCTGAAAAGCAGCCGGGCATCAGGCACATCACCGGGGCTCCATCTCACCCTCCCTGGCTGCCCTGCACAGAGAGCCTGAGGATCTCCCGGGCATCGGCCGAGTTCACGACCCCGTCATGGTTCATGTCATAGCTGGCCCCAAAGGGAATTTTACCCACCGCCATCTGGAGTGCGACCAGCGCCTCCACCGACGATACCCCCTTCCTGACCCTTACAGCTGATCCTTCCGTCGTGCTGTTCTTGCCGGAAAGGACAGCGTCATAACCGCTGACATTCCCTGACAGAATCGAAGCATTCCCCTGCGAATGTGAACTCCCGGAGCGTTCCGGAACCATTGTCGCGGACAGATCGTAGAGGCCGGAAGAATATCTCTCAGGAATGGTCGTCACCGGAGTTGTCGTTGCCGGTTCCCGGCGGGCTGCAGTTGTCGTGATGGCCACCAGCGTCCACTTCTCATCCAGCAACCCCCCGGCAGGGATCGTGACCGTCCGGGAATAATCCTGGTACCCGTTCAGTTTCAGCACCACCTGATAGTTTCCGGAAGAGAGCGTGCGGAGGGCGAAGGGGGTCATGCCCCTGTACGAACCGTCAATGTACACCGACGCGCCCGATGGCACACTGTCGAGTATGAGCGTCCCGGTTGCCGGAGTAACGGTCGTAATAACACCTCTCGACAGGGAAGACGTTGTCGGGACAGTCGTGATACGGGGATTGGGATTGAAGGCCCGGAGATCCGTACCGGAATCACCTGCAGACAGACCTTCTGCCATGCTACCCGGAACGGGAAGCGGTATCACCAGCAGGCTGAAGAGAACCAGTACAATGAATGCCCGCGTGTTCATGGGATCACTGCATACCGGCCACTATTCCCGGCCGCGCACAGGTTTACCGTCCCTGCGGGATTACCTGCCGATCTTCCCTTCATGTTCAGCATATGCATACGAGCGGAAAAGCTGCAATGAATCAAGCAATCACCTCTCTGAATCACACCCACCTTTGGCACCATGATAAAACAACAGGGATATAATAGAGAGTGAATTAATGATTATTTGCTGACCGATATTGTACAGCAATAGATTATCGTGGACGGACTGAAAAGGGACTGAATTTCAGATGTTTTTTCAGAATGATACCGTAGTAAAGGTCTCTGGAGAATCTGAAAAGACGGATGTCAGGTGAATTCTATGACAAAGGTACTGAGGTATGACGCCGGGCTCTGATCCAAAAGACCGGATAAAAGCCATCCTCCGGGCAAATCCCCGGGGTCTCGGGATCACCGGGATCTCGCAAAAAGCCCGGATGCACCGGAACGTGGTTGCAAAATACCTTGGCATCCTCCAGGTATCCGGGGAAGTGGATATGCGCAGGGCGGGCATGACCAAGATCTACACGCTCTCCCGGCGGGTGCCGGTCTCTGCCATGCTCGGGTTATCTGAAGATATCATCGTGATCATCGATGACAAGGGAAAAATCCTGCAGGCAAACGAGCCGTACCATGCCCTCAGCCGGATACCTGCCGATGAGATTATCGGGGCTTCCATTCACCGGACAGACCTCCCGTTGCTATCGGATCCTGAAGTGCTCTCTTCTGTGAAAGCCGATGAAGAGGTCAACGGGCTCGTCCGGTCCTTTGAGATCCCGGGAGATGACCGGATCCGCCATTACCGGATCCGCGTGGTCCCCACCGTTCTTGAAGGAGGCAGGAGCGGGACAACGATCATCTGCGCTGATATCACCCGTGAAGAAGAGTACAAAGAATATCTGGGAGATACCGAGATACGGAATCAGGAGACCCTTGACCTGATACCGCTGCCTGTGTGCCAACTCTCCTGTGATCTGGCCGTCACCCGTGCAAACCGGTCGTTCAGCCAGATATTTTCCGATCCCCCGGAACCCGTCATTGGGGCATCCTTCCCTGATCTTGTGGGCGGGCTCGATCCGGAAGTGATCCGGGATCTGGCGGCCGGAAAAAACAGTCCCCGGCCTCTGGTTATTGAACAGTGCACCCGCGTCCGGGATCAGCCGACGTGGTTCCGGTGGCATTTTGTTCCGCTGCGGGAGTCACCGGATACCATTACCGGTATCTATGTCTGTGGCTGTGATATCTCCCGGGAGAAGGAAGCGGATGAAAAAGCACAGGAACACCTTCGCCGTTTTGCGTTTCTCTCCCAGAAGGCAGAGGAATTCCGGAATCTCCAGAAAGGGACTGATATTTATCATACAATCGCAGAAGGGGTAAGGCAGATTGTTCCGGACGCCGCTGTAACCGTTTCCTCATTTGATCCGGAAACAACCTCCCTCACGGTCAGGGCGCTTGTGGGTGATGAAGGGGTCATCCTGAAACATTATCCCAAGACCATTGGAGCGAATATCCCCATCCGTGACCCGGAAGTACTGGCCATCCTGAGGGATGGTCCACTGAATAAGGTCCTTGGTGGTGTTCACATCGCGAGCCTGGGAAAGATTCCGGTGGTTCCCAGCGCAAAAATTGAAAAAGAACTGCCGGTAGTCAGCATCTACGGTTTCAGCCTGACAAGAAAAGAAAAATTCCTTTGTGTCGTTGCGATGTTCAGGAGACTGCCCGGCCCGATTAAAGATGAGGCACTCCTTATGGCATACAGGAGTCTGGCAACCCTTGCTTTCGAGACAAAACTTCCGGAAGACAGCACCGGGCTGCCCGCAAAACCAGAAGCACTCACAGGCAGGTCAGGAAAAAAGTAAAAAAAAAGTATCACTCCACCGGCACGAACTTGGTGCCATAGTGGATGATGCCGCTCTCGCCATCGGTGGCGATCCGGCGGAATGTGCTTTTTACCCGCATGCCGATCTTTGCTTCTTTCGGGTCGCAGATGATCTGGGTGGTCATCTGGGGGCCCTCGTCAAGCTTGATAATGGCGAGCACGTACGGCCCCGGGGAGGCGAACTGGTCCGGCTCGGTCTGGATAACGGTGTACGTTACAACCGTTCCAAAGCCTGCGAACTTGTGGTCCACGATCTTCCCGGTCCTGCGGCAGTCGGGGCAGAATGTCCGCGGGGGGAAGAAGTGCCGGCCGCAGGTCGTGCATTTCGTACCGATAAGGTTGTACCGCTGGGGGATCTTTCTCCAGAATCGTGCAACGGTCATGTTACACCCTCCCGAGGATGTGCACGGCAACCGTTGCGCCGGTGCCGCCGACGTTGTGCGTCATACCGATCTTTGCGCCGTCAACCTGCCGTTTTCCGGCCTCGCCGCGGAGCTGCTGGACGATCTCGTACACCTGCTTGATGCCGGTTGCGCCGACCGGGTGACCGCAGGCCTTGAGACCGCCGCTCGTGTTGACCGGGATCTTCCCGCCAAGGGCGGTTTCTCCGTCTGCGGTGAACTTGCCAGCCGTACCTTTCCTGCAGAACCCGAGGTCCTCGATCGCACAGATCTCAGCGATCGAGAAACAGTCATGGACTTCGACCATGTCGATGTCCTTATGGGTGAGTTTTGCCATCGCAAAAGCCCGCTGCCCTGCGGCAACAGATGCGTCCAGCGTTGAGATATCGCGCCGGTCGTGGAGGGCGATGGAAGCGCTTGCCTGTGCCGTTGCCATCACCTTGATCGGCGTGTCTGTGAACTCTTTTACCCGGTCGAACGGGGCGACGATGACCGCTGCTGCGCCATCCGTGATGGGAGAACAGTCGAAGAGCCGGAGGGGCTCGGCGACCATCGTGGATTTCAGCACGGTGTCGAGCGTTATCTCCTGCTGGAATTGTGCAATCGGGTTCCGTGCACCGTTGAAATGGTTCTTGACCGCGACCTGCGCCAGCTGCTCGCGGGTCATGTGGTACTTGTGCATATAATCGGTTGCGATCATTGCATAGAGCCCGGGGAATGTTGCCCCGACAAAACCTTCCCACTCGCGGTCAGCTGCGCCGGTAAGGGCGTCGGTGGTTGCGCCGGGCTCGACATCGGTCATCTTCTCGACACCCGCTGCGACTACGATGTCTTCCATTCCGCTTGCAACTGCAATCACGGCCTGCCGGAAGGCAAGACCGCCGGATGCGCAGGCAGCCTCGACACGGGTCGAGGGGATATGGCGGGTTGCCATACCCGAGTAGTCCGCGATCAGGGCACCGATGTGCTCCTGCTCGATGAACCGGCCGGCACTCATGTTGCCGACATACATTGCGTCAATCTTTTCCCCGGAGAGCTGGGCGTCCTCAAGGGCAAGCGCCCCGGCTTCCACAAAGAGATCGCGGAACGACCGGTTCCAGTGCTCTCCGAATTTGGTACACCCGACACCAATAACTGCTACGTCTCTCATACCTGCATCACCAGTTTCCCCTTGTGTTTCGCATATTGTGCATAGTCCAGGTAGATCGGATTCTGTAAGAGCTTCTCGACACTCGGTGCCGCGTCGCGATTGATCTTATCCTTGATCGCGTCCGTCACCGTAATATCGAACGCATCGCTTCCTGCGCCGGACCCGAACGAGCAGACGAAGATCGTGTCGCCGGGTTTTGCGATATCGAGCGTTGCAGCAAGCCCTACGGGAGATGCACCGGAATAGGTGTTCCCGAGACGGGGGACAACAAGGCCCGGCTTGATCTGCTCCGTGGTGAACCCGAGGTCCTTTGCGACCTTCTGCGGGAACTTCGCGTTGGGCTGGTGGAAGACCGCCCAGGTGTAATCCTTCGGGGTCTTGTTCATCTGTGTAAGCATGAGGGTGCTTGCACCTTTCACGTGCTTGAAGTACCCGGGATCACCCGTAAACCGGCCGCCATGGCGGGGATAGTTCTGCCCCTCGCGGCGCCAGAAGTCGGGGGTGTCGGTCGTGAACGAGCAGGTGTGGTTGAGCGTCGCGATCGGGTCGTCATTCCCGATTATGTACGCCGCTCCTCCTGCTGCTGCCGTGTACTCGAGCGCATCGCCCGGTGCACCCTGCGAGACATCGGAGCCGATGGCAAGACCATACTTGATCATGCCGCTTTTCACCATACCCATGCACATCTGGATCCCGGCCGTGCCCGCTTTGCAGGCAAACTCAAGGTCCGCTGCGGTCATATTCGGTGTGGCACCAATTGCCTCGCCCACGGTACATGCGGTCGGTTTCACCGCGTACGGGTGCGACTCGCTTCCCACGTATACAGCCCCGATCTCTGCGGGGTCGATTTTTCTGCGGAGCAGTGCATTGCGTGCCGCTTCAACGGCGATGGTCGCAGCATCTTCGTCCATATCAGGAACGGATTTTTCAAAAACGCCCAGGCCGCCGGAAATTTCCTTTCCGTTTGCGCCCCAGACGCGTGCGATCTCATCGACTTTGATGCGGTATCTCGGTATGTGTACACCGTAAGTAATGATGCCTACCATTCTTGTTCCCTCAAAGTGCTCACGATTTTCTCGATCTCCATGCCCGTGCACAACACGGTGATGCGATCCTTCTCTGCCATCTTCTCGACAATCGGGTGGACGTCCGCGGCATCGATGCCCTGCAGCACCACACAGCGTGGCTTGAAGGGCGTGACGCGGATGGCAACCATCGGCGATTTGCCGGTCGAGACGTTGGTAAAGACCAGCGCCCGTTCCGTGCTCCAGCCATAAATACGGTTGAACTCATCGGAAGAGAGCTGCATGATCGCGTTGAGACTGTTCACCACCGTGTATCCGAAAATGATCTGGTCCATGGACCCCCAGAGCAGGGTACAGCCAATCACGTCCGCAAATTTCTGGAGCGGGATGGCTGAACCATACTCGTGAAGGTCGTAGATCACGTCATCTTCGACATTGGCAAAGAGCATGGTGGAAAATTTCTGAATGTGTTTTGCGCCGTTCTCCTCGTCAATTGCAAGGAGTGTGTCGACAATCTTGCCGACCACAGCGGTGCCGGGACTTTTCCTTCTGCCACCCTCGTAATCGCTGACAACAGACGGCGAGACGCCAAGGCGTTCCGAAAGGAGGCCCGGAGCGATCTCGAAGTTCATGCGCCACTTCTTGAGCGCATGTCCCGGTGAGTCCGACAGCGTAATTTCGCCCGCCATCTTCTCGGCAAGCTGGTTCCGCAACCCGGATTTCATGCTCATAACCAAGGAGCCCGGGCGTTAAATACCTAACGAATCCGGGTTCGACAGGAAACGAAACACGACGGAACCATCCGCGAAAGGCAACTCATAAATAATTAGCAACTCAATTTTGATAAGCATGATTCCCGCAGAAGATCTCCAGTGCCTCAAGGCCATCGCACTCCGTGGGGGGTGCAAAGGCCCGGTCTTTGTCTCAACCCAGAGTATCGGTGAGATGCTCGCGATCAGCCAGCAGACCGCATCGCGCCGGCTCAAAAGTCTCGAAACAGCAGGGTACATAACCCGGACGCTTTCGGCGGACGGTCAGCACGTGACCGTGACAAAGTCCGGTGAAGAGGTACTGCGTAAAGAGTACCAGGAATACAGCCGGATCTTCTCGGAAGGTGGCAAGAGCTACCAGCTGAGCGGTGCGGTGGTCAGTGGCATTGGCGAGGGCAAATATTACATGAGTCTCGGGCCCTACAAAGAACAGTTCGCGGCCTGCCTTGGCTTCGAGCCATACCCGGGCACGCTCAATATCAAGCTGGCCCCCTCCAGCGTCACGGTCAGGAAGAAGATCGATGCACTCGACTGGACCCGGATCAAGGGTTTTTCCACGGATGGCCGGACGTTTGGCGACGCCCGGTGCATCCCGTGCCGGATCGGCACGATCAAGTGCGGTATCGTAGTGCCCGGCAGGACGCATTACCCTGACGATCTCCTTGAGGTGATCGCCCCCATCGCCCTCCGGAGGAAACTCGGTGTTGAGGACAATGACAGCATCAACGTCGAGGTGGGGCAGTGATTGACAAGGCGCTTGCAGCGCTGCGGGACGGGAAATTCATCCTTCTCTATGATTTTGATGACCGTGAGGGCGAGACGGATTTTGCAATCCGTTCCGATGTGGTTACACCAAAAGATATCCTCCGGATGCGCAAGGATGGCGGCGGGCTGATCTGCACGGCCGTCCACCCGGTTGCCGCGCAGCGCCTTGGTCTCCCGTTTGCGAGCGACGCCCTGCGGGCGATCGCCGTTGCCGAGCGTGAGGGAGATATTCCCTATGACCGGAAGAACCACTCCTCCTTCTCGCTCTGGGTAAACCACCGCAATACCTTCACGGGTGTTACCGATCGCGACCGGGCCCTGACCGTGAACGCTATTGCCGAGCAGGTAAAGCAGGCGCTCAATGGCGGCAACGTCAACTTTCACGAGGCCTTCCGAACCCCCGGCCACATGGCGCTCCTCCGGGCAGCGGACGGGCTTCTCGATGTCAGGAAAGGCCAGACCGAGCTCTCGATTGCAATGGCTGAGATGGCAAAGATCACCCCCTCGGTTACGATATGCGAGATGCTGGATGACGAGAGCGGGTATGCGCTGACGAAGGCGGACGCGAGACTCTATGCAAAGAAGCACGGGCTCGTATTCATCGAAGGCTCCGAAGTGATGAAGCGGTGGGAAGCGGAGAAGAAAACCCGCTGATCACAGTCCTTTCGAATCTCCGGTACCCGATTTTATTTTCCGGAACTTTTCCTCATCATTAATATCTCCGTTAACCCAAGTTTTTATCAGCATGAAAGTCCCGCTTACCGAACTCACTGACCGTCTGAATCGCTTCCGGGCGCGGATGGATAAAACACAGCCCGGCTGGGAGATGGCAGCTATTACCGGCAAGATTCCCCTCTACTACTTCACGGGCACGATGCCGGACGGGCTCCTCCTGGTCCCGCAGAACGGCGATGCAGTCTTCTGGGTGCGGCAGAGTTACGAGCGGGCTATTGACGAATCGTTCTTCCCGGACCTCCGGAAGATGCGGAGTTACCGGGACGTAGCAGCAGGTATGGGGAAGATCCCCCCGGAGATGTATCTCGAGACCGATCTTATGCCAATCGCCCAGCTCCAGCGGATGCAGAAGCACCTGCCATTCACGGGGATGAAACCGGTGGATGCGGAGATATCAGCGGTCAGGGCAACGAAGAGCCCGTACGAACTATCCCTGATGGAACGGGCCGGGAAGATCCACCGCCATGTCCTCGAAGATCTTGTCCCCGGGATGCTGACTGAAGGAATTGATGAGGCAACCCTGACCTGCGACCTCTACTCGGTTATGGTAAGGGAAGGTCACCAGGGGATCATCCGCTTCGGGATGTTCAACGAGATGCTGCTCGGCCAGATCGGGTTTGGTACAAGCTCCATCAGCCCGATCTGTGTTGACACCCCCGGGGGTGTCTCCGGTATGCACCCCTCGGTCCCCCAGATGGGCTGCCGTGAACGGAAGCTCAGTAAAGGAGACCTTGTCGTGATCGATATCGGGTGCGGGTATAACGGGTACCAGACCGACAAGACCCTGTCGTACATGTTCGGCAGGTCCATACCGGATGCCGCAATCCGGGAGCACGAGCGCTGCGTAGAGATCCAGGATACGATGGCGTCCATGCTGAAACCGGGTGCAATACCGTCAGAGATCTACCGGACCATTATGGCCGGCCTTGAACCGTCTTTTCTGACCAACTTTATGGGCTTTGGTGATCGCCGGGTGAAGTTCCTTGGCCACGGGATCGGTCTCTGGATTGATGAGACACCGGTCATCGCGGAAGGTTTCAATGAGCCGCTTGAAGAGGGGATGGTCTTTGCCCTTGAACCCAAGAAAGGGATTAAGGATGTCGGCCTTGTTGGTATCGAGAATACGTTTGTCGTAACTCCGCAGGGTGGCCGGCCGCTTACCGGGACGAGCAGGGGGCTTATTGAGGTATACTGACGGTTCACGGAGTATTCATCAGGTTGGGACTGGTTATTCCGGCCAAACCTTCTGAATCTGGCGATTCACTGTTTTGCCAGTTTTTTCAGGGTTATCTCGGGCAGCATCTTTGCGGTGCCCGATTTTGTAGGACAGCGGCCGGGTTTGAGCCCTAGTTTCTTTGCCTCTTCTTTGAGCGTTTTGATGTCAATGTCTTTTATCAGGGCATTCAGTTCCTTTTGCTCCATAGGGATTGATGAATGATTGGAGCCGGTGATAATAAGGTTTTGCCGGGAATTTTCCGGTTCTTTCATTCCTGACTGGAGAACGGTTCTTTCATGTCTCCCGGTTTTTACCCAACCCTGTGATGTAAGGTGGATTTAAAAACACATATTAATCATCAAATATAACGCTGAAGAACATGTCCAGGAAAACCTGCCCGCACTGCGGTGCATTAGTTGATTCCAGCCGTACCGTCTGCCCGAACTGTCGTGCCGTCATGAAGGTAAAGCGCTCGATGACTCCCTACCTTATCGTTGCAGGGATAATCGGTGTCGTCATTCTCATCGTTGCGATCCTTCTGCTTCTTCCCGCCCTGCAACCTGCGTCACAACCTCTGCCCCAGCTGACGTTGCCCCCGACACCCCCACCCGCAGAAGCTGCCAGTCCAACCTGTACTATTGCTGTCACCGGCAGGAAAAATCCCCCCTCCACGATCCTGCTCCAGGTTATGACCAGCACCTGTTATGCCGGCGATATCACCGAACTTCGTGTCATGATTAACGGCGAACAGAAAGGTACGATCAGTACAAGCCCCGGTTCAAGTGAAACGTTCACCGGTACCTCCGGCTCCAATAACGTGATCGTTACTGCAACATTTGCCAACGGGGCCGAGAGCGTCGTATACCAGAACGCGGCACTTTGAATTTAAAGAGGTCTCACCTATCCTTGTATGAAAAGATGATCTCCCTCTTCCGGAAATTTAAAAGGGTGTATGAGCTCTGGGAGATCATCAGATCCCCGGATCCCTTTGTTGTGCAGGATACGGAACGCATTGCAAGCGTACTGCACCTGGTTGAAAAGAGCCCGGAATCTGAGAGACTTGTCTTCCCTGATGTATCGGCCCCGGATATTTCCATTGTTATCCCTGTACATAATCAGGCAGAATTCACCCGGAAATGTCTCATCTCCCTTCATAAGAACACCCCTGCCACTTATGAACTCATCATTATCGATGACTGTTCGTCCGATGATACTGCGAACGTGCTGGCATCCCACGAGAACATCACGATCATCAAAAATGAACGGCAGTCCGGATTCCTTTTATCGTGTAATCGTTGTCTCAACCAGGTGAGGGGACGTTTCATCGTATTCCTGAATAATGATACACTTGTGACGGAAAACTGGCTTGAACCGCTGCGGGCCTTGATGGACGATGAAAGAGTCGGAGCCGCAGGCGCACGCCTGGTTTATCCGGACGGGACGTTGCAGGAAGCGGGGGGGATCGTCTGGACCGAAGGATCAGCAAGGAATTATGGCAGGGGTGCACGCTCAATTCTGCCCCGGTATAATTTTGTCCGCCCGGTAGACTATTGCTCCGGCGCGGCTCTGATGGTCCGGAGCGATCTTTTCCATGCTCTGGGGGGTTTTGACCGCCAGTTTGAGCCGGCCTATTATGAGGATACGGATCTCTGCCTCTCCCTCTGGAATGCCGGGTACCGGGTAATGTATCAGCCCGCGTCCCTCGTCATTCACTATGAAGGAAGCACCGGCCGGAAAAGCCCTGAAACGGGAAGTAAAAAGTATCAACAGGCAAACAAGGAAAAATTCCTCCGGAAATGGCAGGTGACTCTCAAGAGAGATCACATCACCCCTTCAGAAATTAATGAATTTTTGGCCCGAAACCACAGGCCCGGGAAAAACATCCTTGTTTTTGATCATCATGTCCCTACCCCGGATCGTGATTCCGGTTCCCATCGTATGAGCCTTATTCTCCGGTCGCTCATTGAGATGGGTCACAACGTTACGTTTATCGAAGGCTCCCCGACAGCTGATCCCCATTATGCTGACATCCTCCAGCAGGCAGGAATTGAAGTTCTCTCGGGTCGTCATGCACTTTTCTCCCGCAGATTCCTGAGAAGATACGGAAAATTCTATGACCTTGTCATTATCAGCCGGCTCCACGTTGCACTGAAATATATCGGGCAGGTGAAGAGATACTGCCCCATGGCGGCGATCATATACGATACTGTTGATCTGGAGCATATCCGGGCTTCACGGTTTGCAGCCATCGCTCATGATAATAACCTCCGGAACTATGCAGACCGGATGAAAAAGACCGAACTGAGCCTGACTTCTAAGGTCCACAGTGTCATTACCGTTAGTGATGTGGACCGGCAGATACTCCTTGAAGACAACCCCCATCTCTCCATTCAGGTGATCCCTGATATTTACCCCTCCCATCCCCGGGAATCTCTCTATAAAGACTGCGAAGATCTCCTGTTTGTGGGAGGGTTCAACCATCACCCGAATACTGATGCAATGTCCTGGTTTTTGCATGATATATTCCCGCTTATCCGCGTGAGTCTTCCCGGGATACGGGTGCTGATAATCGGTGAGAACCCCCCCCCGGAAATCCAGATGTGTGCCGCAAAAGATGTGATCTTCCTTGGACATGTCAAAGATCTCAGGGACTATCTCCGGCGCTGCAGGATATTTATTGCCCCCCTGCGATACGGCTCGGGGCTGAAAGGAAAAATTCTCCAGAGTATGTCGGCCGGTCTTCCTCTGGTATCAACTGCCATCGGAGCTGAAGGAGCGTTTCTGCATGATGGAGAGAACGCTCTGATTGCAGACGATGCAGAAGGATTTGCCAAAAATGTAGTGCTTCTTTATCAAAACAAGGATCTGTGGCAGAAGATCTCGGCAAATTCACAAACAACTATCCAAAAGCATTTTTCGTGCAGTTCCTGGAAGGATGAATTATCCCGTGTCATTGATGAGGCGGTCACAAACCCGGCCGATAGAAGACATTGAGATGGTACTGGTCGAGCTTTTGTACCTGATCAGGAATGAATTCTGGATCGGCAAACTGGTTCATCTCCGGGAGAACCAGAGGCCGGTTCTGGTAATGGAGAATGGCATCTGATGCGTTTACCCGTTGAATCCTGAGGTTTTCACCTTCCTGCACACCGCCGACATATCCGGATAATGCTCCCGCTATGACCAGAACGGCAACGAGGATGAAGATACAGGAATAGACCGGTTTTTCCGCCCGGTACGATCTGAAAATATCGAGATACATCAGGTACATGCCGATTACGCCAAGGACGGTCACCGTTGTGTATCGTGACCATAGTGCGGTACCATCTCCAAGCCCCCCGCGCCCTATCAGGATTGCCCCAGAGGTCAGCAGTGAAAAGAGCAGGAAACTTATCCATGGTGTATGCCTCCGGATCAATCCTTCTTTCCTGCTGATCCATATCACAATCCCGCATAAACAGAGGATAGCGAGCCCGGAAAGGAGTGCATATCTGTACAGGTAAGATAGAGGGGCACCTACGTTTAAGAAAAAGAACAGGGCCCCCTGAAAAGGATGCGATTCTACCGGGAAAAATACCGGGTTTCCTACCGGTTTCTGCCATTGCCAGAAGTAGAGCATGAATGTAAAAATCCCCGCAAGTCCCCATGCAAGTATCAGTTCTCTCTTTCTCTGAATGATCAAAAGAAAGATGAAGCAGACAACCCAGGTGAATAATCCAAAAAAGGCTGAAAACGAGGAGAGGACAGCACATACCAGGGCGATACAGAAGGAAGGACCGAACTCTTCTGATCTTTCAAGAAGAAAAAGAGCAAGGATAAAGAAAAATATCGCGAGGTAATAGGAGATCTGCCAACCCCAGAGGATATTCTCATGCTGCCGGAAATTGAACAGGAGGAGCATTACCGGGAGAAATCCGAGTGCAGAAGTTACCGATATTCCTGAAGATCGCACATATATCCAGAGGATGATCAGGGTCGTCAGTATCAGGATTATCCAGGATACAATCATCTCCGCAACCGTGTTGTAATGAGTACCTAGTGCAAGGATGAGCATCACGATTCTCGGGAAAAAATACCGGTGTTCTGCGTCCTGACTGATCAGGTCAGAAACCGTAAGGGATCCGGAATACCATTTATCGATAATGGGAACAAAATTCCACTGGTCACAGTACACGACATTCACACCGAACCGGAGGATGAAGAGCAGCTGGACCAGTGCAGGAATCCCGACAACGACGATACAGGGGAGGAAGGCCTTGTTGTGTATCAGTTCCCCAAATCGTTTTCCATTCAAAAACATTCAAATCCTGCCTGGTATTAAATACCGGTCCCGGTCTTCCGTTCCTTGGTAACTATTGTTTCATACCTGCTGAATAATAATCCGGATTATCGTCATCTGTCGTCCTCGTTCTTCTGTATGATAAAGAACCAGATTCTTTGCAGCGTGTAGAGGATTCCGTTCTCAGAGAGACAACGGAGGAACCGGGCAGGCAGCGATCCAGGAGATTCCGGCCGGAATGGAATCACTCCCTTGAACCGGGCTTCCGGAAATGCCCTGATCCCGTGGAAGATCTCCGCGGACGTGAACCGCATCCCGGAGCTCCAGTCAGGCTCCTGCCGCTCACGAAGGGGTGAGCGGGTCGCCTGTTCATCCGGAAATTCTGAAACACAGGAATCGCCGGGCGTCCTGAATTGTGCCCGGGCTGTTCCTTTTGCTTTATTGGGAGCATCCCCGGAAGAAAATGAAGAAATGAGGCAGGGGATGTGAATTTTTTCGGCAATTAAATTGATCCGGGGGTCGGGATGATCCATGCAGATACAGGATATCCGGAACGAGCAGAGAATTTTCTCGATGTTGTCCGAAGCAGTTTCCGGTGACCGGGCATCAGCAGGGAAGGTGTAGTTGAGGTGGTTTCCATGGTTGTATTCCGACAAAAAAAACTCCGACTGGGTACATCTGAGTGTGTAATACACTTCATTATCCCCGTATTCCTCTGCCTGTTGGTTACAATCGATCCGGTTTTCATAGTCCGGGATGAATAAAACGCGGGGAGATCTTCCTGAAAAGTCCCAGGTGACTGCCCGGCAGGCAATATTTTCCTGAATTCCCCTTAAAGGATTATCCTGAATAAACCGCGACACTTCGTCCTGATAGGAGGGATGCCGGGTATTCAGGGCCGCAATTCCTTCCTGTAACCTTCTCATGGCCTGGCCGGAAAATGATGCCATACCCCGGTGGTAGATGAATGTCGTATCGGAGACCTGATGGGTAAACCCTGCTTTTTTGGCCTTCAGGCAGAAATCGGTCTCTTCACCATATCCGGCCTGGTATGTCACTTCATCGAAATATCCGGTCGTATCAAGACATGCCCGGGTAATATACAGGCAGAAACCGATACCGGCCGGGATAGCGGGGAACTGCCTAAACGAGATCTTTTCAACCATGTCCGCATAGTCATCGATGCTGGCACCCGGAAGGAGAAGGTTGTTTTCCATCATGACCGGGACTGAACAGAGTGTCCCGTTATTGGACAGGGGTGTCATGGTACCGCAGTTTTCCCGGGATCTGACTCCATCCTGCAGTTTTCTTATCCATCCCTTCGTTACAATAGTATCGCTGTTTAAGAGGATGACATCATTCCGGGAATACTGCATTCCCCCGTTTACCGTTGCTGCAAAACCCCGGTTTTTTTCCTGCCGTGTAAGGATAAGCGATGAAGACTGGTACGGGTCAAGCAACGAGAATAAGGATCCTATCCTGGGGTCCGTGGAGTTATCATCGATAAGGATAATCCGTTCGTTTTCATGATGGATCATCACACTGTACAGGCACCGGAGGAGATCGTCATATGCATTGTATGCCGGGATAATGACGTCTACCGGACGGGTCTGGTTTTTTGGAGAAGCAACCGTTTTTTGCAGGAGTCCCTCTATCTGTTCGAAATAATCGAACCTCTCGATGACGAACACGTACCTTTGGGATCCTGCAATAATGCAATCCCCCTGCCATTGGATCCTCACCGGCAGCGTCAGGATCTTCTCCCCCTTCCGGCTCTTACTGATACAGGCCTCCGGTACATTCGCGGAGGAGTCGCAGATACTGGATAAGAGAGCCCGTTTCAATGCAGGGAGATGAACAACGGAGTCTGAGGTGCACGGGACAAGAACGAATAAAATTCCACCCGGCCTGAGCGTCTGCAAGTACCGGTGAAGGAATGTCAGAGGGTCTCCGGCATTCTGAATGATATGGCTGGCAATACAAAAATCCAGGTTTGCCAGGGTTTTATCGCCGGTACCCGTCCCCCCATCATCCATCGCAAGGGAGTATTCATCAACCCGCCGGAGACAAACACCTGACGGAACGGGGAATCCGCGTGGAACCGCTCCGATCTCAATTCCCTTCCCGCGGATGAATTTTTCTGCCAGTTGTCCGACGATATCTTTTTTTTCCCCTGTAATGCCAGATGTCATAGCCTATCCGTCGATGAAAACCGGTTTCAGATAATATCGCATGTTCCGGGTAAAAAACCGATGGTCCGGCACCTGGTGATAATACTCGTACAGAAGTATCGGGTCTCTCATTACCTGCAGGCAATACGGGGTGGAGATGTTCTCCCGTCCGGCACCTTCGGCAAACCGTGAAACATCCATCTGGAATGCAGAAAAACCGGATATTACACCCCAGGATTCAAGGAATTTTTCCAGCAGGGGCCGTCTTACACAGAATACCGGGCCGCAGGGGTACGGCACGCTGCAGAGGACGTCATAATATACCGGTCCGCCACACCCGACAACCCCGGCAGGGAATACCGTATGCAGGCTGACCAGTTCTTCGAGCCACCGGGTGTGAAAAGACATTGCAGGGGAATTTTTGAGCGGCGGCTGAATCACAACCACAAAATCATGGCTCTCATCCTTTGCCAGGACACGCAGGGCATCCTGTACGTCTTCATCGTACATGTATCCGGGATGTTTTTCCGGGCAGTATGCAGCATATGATTCTGGTTTGGCACAGGGTATCTCCCGGGAGCAAATCCGTTGCATCAGGGTCCGGAGTGCCGGTGTATCAATTTGCCCCTCATCCGGATGTTGCCACAAAAAGAGGGCTGTCCGTGAAGGATCCCTTGGAGTGAAGCACACCCGGTACGTATTATGGGGGAGGGCAAATACCTCCCCCCGGATGTCATTGCGCTGCAGGTATTCGTCAAGAGCGTTTTTTCCTGCAAGAGATGACAGGGGTTTTCGCGATACATCCTGTGCGCAGGACGTATCAAGCGTTCTCCAGTGATACAGGACCTTCCTGATATGGCCAATGGAATCTTCCCCGGTTTTTTCCGTCAGCCGTAACATCAGGTCGTAGTCCTGGGCCCCTTCAAAACCCGCCCGCAATCCCCCGGCCTCTTGCAGTAATGATGTCCTGCATACCACAAAATGGAGGAAATAATTGCCTGACAACAAAAACGGGAGGGAGAAGTCCGGTTTAAGGTAGGGATTCCTTCTCAGCCCGGCTGTGTCGATGGTGTCATGGTCGGTATAAATCAGATCCCGTCCGGGATTCCGGTTCAGGAGATCCACGACCTCATACAGGGCATCGGGAGACAGTTCGTCGTCCTGGTCAAGAAAGCCGCAAAATTCACCGGTTGCCATCCCGAGGGCAGCATTGGTGTTTCCGGCAATCCCCCGGTTTGTATCAATATTCTGCACTCTGATACGTTTATCATTGTCCGCCATCCGGGAAAGAAGGGAGGTTACCGAAGGATCATGCGGTCCGGCGTATACAATGCATAATTCCCAGTTCCGGTAACTCTGAATGGAAACCGAGGTAATTGCCTTTTCCAGCCACACTCTTTCGGTATTCCAGACCGGGACCAGCAGACTGATCTTCGGCTGGAAGGGAAACGATGAAGATCTATCCCTGGTATCACATGCCGGATTGGATTCCCTTTCATTCTCTGCTATCCAGCGGCGATACAAAAAACCGGGGGAGATCCTGATGATTCCTAAAATCCCGATTTTTTTCAGGATTTTTTTAACACCGTAAAATTGCAATTGCCGGAAAAAACGATTGAATAATGAGTTTATTCGGAATTGCATGCTTTCAGATAAATCCTATTCTCTCGAAATGACTTAATGATGGCGGGGAGACCAGAAGATACCGGATCACGAACATTCCCCTGAATATTCCCTGTGATCCGGTGGACGATTTAACTAGGGTCTGTTCACCAAAAAACCCGTTTTCCAGGATTGATGAACTCTTGGTGTATTCAAAACCCGTGGCGCTTATGGATTCACCCCTCACATAAATATATCTCCATTCCTTTTCCAAGCTGTACCTGATACGAAAAATGAAGAACGACGAGAGACCTCATATCCGGTTTGCTGCTCACGTGATTTTATTCAACAGTGACCGGACAATTTTGAGGATGATAAAAAACTGCGGGCCTTTCGTTGAAAAAATATACGTTGCATATTCCCCGGTTGCCTGGACATATAACCCGGAAGCCCGGGAACAATATCCGAATTCGACATCCCTGTCCATTCTGGAAAAGTCAGATTTTTTCCATAAAATCGAGGTGATCCGGGGGGAATGGAGCACCGATGAAGAGACCCGGAATGCATGCCTCGAGCGGGCTAAAGCAGACGGGTTTGATTTCCTGATCATCCAGGATACGGATGAATTTTATTTCCATACTGATTATGCCAGAAATATCCGGGAGATCATCGACCATCCCAACTTTGAACAGTACGTCACGCCATGGATCTGTTTCTGGAAAACACTCGATTACGTGCTCCTCGATAAAACCGGGTCACGCATCACCGGCTACCCCCAGTTCGCTGTTAACCTGAAAAAAGACGTTCATTTTGCCTGTTCCCGGACCACGAGCGCGGTATCAGAACGTCTCCTTCCCGGGGTGTGTTATCACCTCAGCTATGTTCTCTCAGACAAGGAGCTCCGGTCGAAGATCAGCACCTGGGCCCATACCAATGATTTCAATACCGGTGAATGGTTCAGAAACAAATGGCTGGGGTGGAACCCGCTCATGAGGAACCTGCACCCGGTCACACCCGAAACATGGACAATTGCCGCACCGTTCAACGATCCGGTTCCTGAAGAACTGGAGGGATATGAATCCCCGCAACCAACCATGGCCCCGCCCCGGTTAATTGATCACGTTCGGGCTGCTGTTCAGGCACCTGTATCGTATACGGGAAAAAAGATCCGATCCTTCCTGAAATCCTTCGTTGATATGATATACTTCTGGAAATATGGGCCATGGCTGGCAATATTTTTCGCTAATCTGACAGGGCATCTCTGTATACACCGGATCCGTCATTCCCTCTACCGGCAGGTGTTCCGGATCTCGGTTCCAAAAGACAGTATCATTTACTGTGGCGCCCGGTTCTTCCACCCCTGGAGAATCAGGATCGGCAGTCATACCATTATCGGCGATCATGCATTCCTTGACGGAAGGGCCGGGTTGTATATCGGCAACAATGTCAACATCGCCGGAGAAGTGAGAATCTATACCATGGACCATGATATTGACGATCCAAAATTTGCCGGCAGGGATGCCCCAGTCATCATCCGGGACTGGGTTTCAATTGGCTCCCGCGTAATCATTCTTCCGGGAGTAACCATCAACCAGGGAGCGGCCGTCGCTTCCGGAGCGGTGGTTACCCGGGATGTCCCTGCATGGACCCTGGCAGGTGGTGTCCCGGCAGCATTCATCCGTAACCGTGAGGAAAATCATTATTCTCCCGACACTACGAACAGGGCATATTTTCAATAAATGGTTACCGGATTTCGCAATTGACATCTTCCATTGCAACCGTTTTGATCACATTGTAATAGTATTCTGTCATATCGTTCTCCCTGAATGCAGTCGTACGAACAGGCCGGCATTCTCCCCCAGGAATCCGGCATAATCCTGGTCGGAACGCAGTCTTTCCACATGATTTCCCAGTATACGGGTATTGCCGGGGAGATAGGTCAGGCCGGTAACGCCGTGTTCGATCTGTTCCAGGATCCCAGGAAGGGCCGTCGTAATGATGGGCAGGCAGAAGGCCATCGCTTCCTGGACTACGAGTGCAAATGACTCAATACGGGAAGTGCTGTATATCGGAATACGGCGCTGCGATCTCTCACTGGTATTGGGGGTTCAACCCTGGATGAATATAGTAATCATCATCAAAACCTTAAAAAAGATAGAACCTTACCTCCGGCACCACGCAAGAATTCCCAGGATCAGAACAATTGCTCCGAATGGGGCATACTGAAGCGGGGCAGGTTGTGTTTTTGGTTGAGATGGAGTGATCGCGACCGGTTGTGCCTGGGGCGCTCTAAAACCTGTATCATCGACAACGAAAGGGATCTCTGTATACGTGTCATCAACATCAGGGTCGTTGAAAGCAGCAACGAGCGCTCGTGCGGCGTCGATCCCCTGCAGGCTTCCGGCACCTTTGATCCTGAAGAGGGTCGTTCCTCCCGTTGAACTCCCTTCATTGACCCGGTTATTCTTCACATAGTCCCCGTCACGAACGATATCCAACTGGTTATTCTGCATCGGGTGCTGGACGATGAGATAAGATTGTCCCTTGGGAAGCATTTCTGAGATTTCCTTACCGGCAGTAAACGTGGACGTTGAATTGGGACCCGGTAATACCGTTGTATCATACAGGAAATTGTCTCCGAAAATCCAGATGTGGACAACACTGGGATCTCCTTCCGCAAGCCCGGTGACCGTGAACGGCTGTCCTTTGGAAACCGGTGATGGAGAGATCTTTGCAGAAATAAACTCTTTTTTGAGAATTATACTGACGTTGTCAGATTTTATACCGTTCAACTGGTCTTTTGTTTTTGGCTGGCTGACTGCATAAATGATATACCGGCCCGGGTTAAGCCTAAGGTTCGCTGTGTAAAACGTGTATTCCCAGGTCTTATCCGGTTTTGTCTGAATCCTGTCGAAAGAATCAGCATTTCCGCTGCTGACATTCTGCTGAGGTGAAGTCAGTTTTCTGCCATTGCCGGGAATGTCTGCATTAACAATGAAGAGGTAGGTGAAATCAGAGTCGGAATTTGAACCGCTGAAATACACTTCCTCTCCCAGATAATAAGACTGATCGCCTCCTGCGGCAATAGTAACTCCCGTGTCTGCTGATACGGGAGCTATCGACAATGCAATTGCTGCTGACATGATAAGCAGCAGGATAATCTTCGCAAATCCGAACCGGTTGTTTTTGACTTGCTGAAACATATGTCAACATATGAATGTTGACAATATAAAAGTTATCTCCCGGGGTTGCCCGGTTGTATTCTTTTCGGGACTGATGCGTTTGCAGGTATTTACGGTGGAGTGTTCCTTTCACCAGAGCAGATGATGCATAGGAAAACTCATGAAAAAAAATGCCAGTACAGCACATCTTTTCGCGGGGAAGGGGATCATCTCTTTTGGGGCTCACGCTGGTAAAATTTCCCGGGCCCTTTTTTACGTCACATCTGCTGACGGGTGTCAGAAAAAAAAGAATTACATCTTGATCTGCGCCAGCGCATCGTACGCGGCTCTCCGGAACACTGCCGGATCAATGTTCGGATACTGCTCCTTTGCCTTGATGACATCCGGTGCCGTGCCTGCATTGAACGCATCGATCCGGTCCAGCGTCTGTTTTGCCGCATCCAGCACCCAGATGTCGCGGGTGTCCTTGTCCACGACATTAATGGATTCGACACGGATGGAAACAAGGGGTGCACTTGCAGGATCTTTCTGGTAGATGGAGGCTTTTCCGATAACCGCAACGAACTGGGGAGGTTCGATCTTGGCCAGCTGCTGCATCGCCTCGGGCTGGTAACTGCCGGCCATCACAAAGAAGGTACCGGTCGGGTCGACGACGCGGCCCCGGTAGAACATGTTCTGCTCGCCCTGCCGGGTCTTCTCGGTCAGGGTGCCGACAATGAAGATCCGGTTGGAACGTTCTCCCGTGGGGAGGAGGACAAAGGTCGGGCTCTTTTCATCTTCGCCGTCCTTGAACTGGTAGCGGCATTCCCGCAGCTCGGACGCAAACACCCGGCGTGCCGGCTCGCGTTCGAATGCCCCTTCTCTTCTCGGCATGTCCTGGGGGTTCGTGCTCATGATGCACCCCCGGCCCGGTTCAGCAGTGCAGCATGTTCGCTCGTCTCGAACTTCACCGGCTCGCATTTGTTCACGAGCAGGCGGCCGTCGATATCGCGGCCGTGGCAGAGGATATACCGCCCGAGCACTTTATCGCGCATCTGGAGAAAGACCTCGTCCATCCCGAGCGGGTTGTTCTCCGCGATATCCTGCGCCTGGGCGAGGCTGATTCCGGTGAGGGACTCCACGACGTCGCGCTGGAGCAGGATACTGTGCGTCTTCTCCCCGTCGTCAATCCAGCCCTTGATTCGCAGGTCGTACACGAACTTCGGCTGGATCTCGTGGATCGGGCAGTAGTTCTGGCGCGAGAGGGCACGGTTGCAGCCCTCCACCGGGCAGCGCTTGATGATGCCGGAGCCGGGTGCAACATGGACGATGGAACCCCTTACTTCGGCTTCCCCGCCGCTGACCGCGATATCCCCTTCCTCCTGCATGACCGTTGCCGTGTTCAGGTTCAGCGAGAGCCGGCCGTTGAACTCGTCAACCGGTGCATAGAAGATCGTGTAGACCGCACCGACAACGAGTTTTTCCTTGCCCGGTTCTTTCCAGATCACGAACTTGATTGTGCCGGTCTCGTCGCCCAGAAGCCCGGACTGGAGCATCCGCTCGTGGCTTGCATCCCATTCCTGGATCACCTTGGCACGGACACCCGCGATACCGGGATGAAGGTCCTTGATCTGCACGGGAGTAGGGATAAGCGAGCGATCCTCGGTTATCTCCTTTACTGTTGTTCCGGAGTGGATCTTCAGGTTGGGGATACCCTTGAACTCGTCCACGACCGCGGACTCAATGCGGTACCACGACCCTTCGGCCATTGCGTGGGCATTGGATTTTGCCCATGCCACGAACCGGATCGCGCCCGACTCGTCGGCAATGATCCCGCTCTGGGCAATGGACGGCGAGGCCGGAGCCGAGAGAGCGACCACTTTTCCTTCAATGGTCACCCAGTCGCCCGGCATTCCCTCGGCGATCTTCTTCTGCTCGTTTCCGCTGCCGGTCCTGCCGCCGCCACCGGAACCCGCCGTGGGAATATTAAACTCCTTGTTGAGTTCGTTGGTCACGCTGCGTTCCGCTTCCTGCGGCTGGACACCGAATTCATCCACAAGCCTGCGGAGCTTGCCCTCGATCTTTTGTATATCGACTGCCTGTCCGCTCTTTGAGAATTTTCGGGAGATTCTTTCTGCTGCTTCGGAATAATCCATCTTCATACATCTCCATTTACAAATCGCGTTTTATCCTGTCTATATAGTGTAAGCATGTGTAGTGAAAGTGTCGGAACGATGGTTTCATCGCCGCGATGGAGAAGTTTATGAGATAAAGGAGCCAACCTGAGGATACTATGACTGAGATAACCGCAGACAGCACCATCTATGATCTCCTTAAGGCCAAGCCCGAGGCAACCGAGGCCCTCTTCAAGTTCGGCATGGGCTGTGTCGGCTGCGCCATCGCCCGCGGCGAGACCATCCGCCAGGCTGCCGAGGCACACGGCATCCCGCTGCCCGAGCTCCTCAAGGCGCTTGGCATAAAAGAGTGAGCGCGATCATTCTTTTCGTTGTGCAATAAGAATCGCACGAGAATCAAGAAAGGAAAAAATCTTTTTTGGTTTCTTTTTGGGATGGAACGTTCCCGATCCGGTATTTTATACCCGATGCACGAGGCAACGGAGTCCCTCTACCTGCCCCCGGGTGTTTTTCTTTTTTTCCCGGTCTTCCCGACCTTCGCCAGCTCGCCAAGGGACGCCCCGGGATATCTCTTCAGATAGTCCGCCACCTCCGGCTTGTGCAGGATCTTACACTTCGCACAGTTCCAGACCCGGCCGCCATTCGAGCCTGAAGCCCACTGGCCGAACTTCTCATCCCTGCACGGATAGAACGGGCAGTAGCAGAAATCGCAGGACTGCCCTTTGAAATGGCAGGGATAATACGGGCAGTCAACGGGCGACCACCCGATCCAGTGCTCGCCCTTGATCCGGCTGAAAATGAAAAA
>JBAZHD010000055.1:0-23071 GCA_041652515.1 Methanoregula sp. | reverse complement strand
AACGACGCCGAGGAAAAAGACAAGGATTCCGGAAAGAGCAGGGATACCGACAGTGTCGAAACAAAGGACACTGAGGCAAAAGACAAGGTCTCCGGCAAGAGCGGGGATACCGACAGTTCCAGGAGCGATGTTGAACAGACCGGGGATACCGGAAAGAGCAGGGATACCGACAGCGTCGAAACAAAGGACACCGAGGCAAAAGACAAGGACTCCGGAAAGAGCAGGGATACCGACAGTGTCGAAACAAAGGACACTGAGGCAAAAGACAAGGACTCCGGAAAGAGCGGGGATGCCGGAAAGAGCAAGGACACTGAGGCAAAAGACGAGGACTCCGGAAAGAGCGGGGATGCCGGAAAGAGCAAGGACACCGACAGTGTCGAAACAAAGGACACTGAGTCCAAAGATAAGGATTCCGAAAAGTCCAAAAGCAAGTCGAAACAGTCACGGCGTAAATAATAAGGGATTTCCCGAGATCATTCAGGACAGACACACACTGAGCTAAAAACCATGCAGAAACCCGCGTACAAGATCAAAATCGGATCAGCGACCTTCGACTCATCGCAGAATCCGGAGGTCATCAGTATAACGGTTGATCTTGACCTGAACATTCCTGCAGATAGTTTTTCGATCAGCATTAAGCCGGGGACAAAAGCGAATTCCATAAAAAACGGGGACGCAGTAACCATCGAACTCGGGTACGAGGAGACGCTCTCAAAGGTGCTGACCGGCACCGTGGATTCAGTTGAGCGAAAGATCCCCGAGGTGCTGATCCGGGGGTTATCCGTTGTTACCCTGCTTACCAGGACCCGGGTGAACCAGGTGTTTGAGCAGCAGACTGCGGGCGCGATTGTCAAAGACCTTGCAAAACAGGCCGGGCTTTCCATGAGGAAAGCGGAAGACGGTCTGACGTTTCCGATGTATGCAATCGACGATACCAAAGACGTGTACCTGCACATGAAAGATCTGGCCCGGAAATGCGGGTTTGACCTGTTCTTAAACCCCGAAGGCTGGGTCATGTTCCGGAAATATTCGCGCCAGACCCCAAAACCCCTCAGGTATGGCAGGGACATCATCCATGCATCCGTGGACAACCCGACACCGGCCACCTTCGGTATCAAGGTATGCGGGGAGAGTTCATCGAGTTTCAAGGGCTCCGACACTGCCCACTGGCTGACAAAAAAGGTTGTCGACGGTGCAAAAGGAGATGCTGATACCTTTGTGTATCTCGACGATCCCTCGGTGAAAGACAAGGACACAGCCGAGAAAGTCGCGACAGCCACCCTTGAAAACATGATGGTCCCGCTCTCCGGAACGGTGAGCTCGCTCGGGAATGCCCGGATTTGCATTGGCGATACCATCGCGATACAGGAACTGCCGGATATGAACATGAACGGTGAATTCGAGGTGACGAGCGTCAGCCACACCTTCAACAAGGAGGAAGGGTTCGTGTCCGTTACCGGCTGGAAGAAGAAGGTCACGATATCACCGGGCGAGCCACCGCTCGCTGCACCGCCACCGGCACCGCCAATGGCAAAGCCCCCGTCGCCGCTTGAGGAGCAGCTCGAATCGGCCCAGGGTGCGCTTGAGGAAAAAAGGCTGCAGCTCGTGGATGCCGTGGAAAATGCCGAGATGAAGGTGGAACAGTCATCGGTAGAGATCAACGGCGTGATCGCGGAGCTCGACAAGGTCGCAAACGAGATGATTGCCGCAGCAGAAGAGCTGCTGAAAAAAGCAAAAGAGGCTGCGAACACCCTGCGGGAGAAGGCCGGGGAACTCAAAAAACAACTCGAAGAGAAGAAGAAGGAGATTGAGGCCAAAGCAGCGGAGGCAATGAAAAAGGTCGAGGAGTACAAGAAAACCGCGGAAACTGAGATAAAGAAGCAGACGGACAAGCTCTCGGAGCTCAAGGAGAAGGCAGAGAAGGTCCAGGCCGAGGCCGAGAAGAAGATTGCCGATGCCAAAAAGGCTGTAGAAGAGAAACTCTCCAAGGTAACCGACGAACTGGATAAGATCAAGGCGAAAGCGGACGAGTATAAGAAGGTCATCGACGAGAAAGAGCAGCAGATCAAAGAAAAGAAAGACGAACTGCTTAAAAAAGCCGACGAGGTGCAGAAGCAGCTCGAAGACAAGATCAATATGCTGACCTCAAAGTTCGATGACCTCAAAAAGACCATTGATGAGAAAGAGCAGCAGATCAAAGAAATGAAAGACGAAATGCTCAAAAAAGCGGACGAGATGCAAAAGCAGCTCGAAGACAAGATCAATGAGCTGACCTCGAAATTCGATGACCTCAAGGAAAAAGAGAAAGAGCTGGAAGACAGGATCAAGGCAAAGAAAGAGGAACTGCTGAGCAGGGCAGGACCGGCAACAGGGCAGATGCAGGTTGGGGACAGGACAGAGGGAGTCTCGGATTTAACCAAAGAGGCAAAGAAGCGGCTGGAGAGGGAGATCCAGGTCCTGATCTCCGAGGCCGAGGAATACAAGAAGAGGTCAGAGGAGATCGAGAGCGATATCAAGGCTAAAAAGGAGGAAATTACCGGTAAAGTGGATGAGGCAAAGAAGAACCTTGAAAACGAGATCAATGACCTGACGGCAAATGTCGACGACCTCAAAAAGAAAGGAGAGGAGATCGAGAACGATATCAAGGCCAAAAAGGAGGAAATTACCGGTAAAGTAGAGGAGGCAAAGAAGGAACTCGAAAACGAGATCAATGACCTGACGGCTAAAGTCGATGAAATCAAGGTGAAAGCAGAGAAGGTAGAGAAGGAGATCGAGGACAGGGTCAAGGAAGCCGAGAAGGTCAAAAAGGAGGTCGAGGAAGGGGCCGAGAAGGTCAGGAAGGAATTCGAGGAGAAAAAGGCAGAGGCCGAAGCAAAGGTAAAAGAGGTTCAGGAGAAGGCCGAAGAACTCAGGAAGGAGGTTGAGGAGGCAGAGAAAAAGATAAAGGAGGGTGCCGCGGAGGTCAAGAAGAAACTTGACGGTGCGATCAAGGAAGGCGAGGAAAAGATCGATGAGGCATTCAATAGTGCTGACAAAATAGAGAAAGAGGCAGCGGAAAAACTGGTCATGGCAAAGAAGAAGGTCTCGGAGACCAAGAAGCAGGCCATCGAGAAGTTCGAGAAGGTCAAGAAGACCTATGCCAAGACCCGGGAGAAGGTCATACAGCTCCGGGACCAGGTCGGGATGTAGGCACTACAAAGAGAGCCTTTGTTTTTGCTGAGGGTGCTGGTTCTCTCCGGTTTTGGGTTTATTTTTTTTAAATTGATTATTTTACTCTGAAGAAATCCATTGATTATTCCATCTGACGCTCCCGGGGGATTCGGCCCCGCCGCTGCGGCGCCCCAAATAAGGATTGCACCGTATAATCTGTACACAAGAGTATTGGGTTATTTTTCTGGTAATACCGAGGAATCACAAGCGCCCCCGCCCCCAACCGGGATAGGGCTTGCGCAAGGGGGGCAATCATCTCAAAAAAGGTTTTTTATGAAAATTGGCTTCTTCAGGAATTGCTGATGGGGGTTGAGACCCTCATACCCCCAAAAATGATTACCGCCGCCGCCCCCGACGGGGCGCCCCCGCGGCGGATCAAGACGGTTGAAATAATAATTTGCCGGTTTTCATGGCGTGGGGGTGAACCGGATCGGTCCATGTCCGTTTCTACAGAGCAAAATTTGGATTATATCCAGACTACCCTGTCTGAACTCTGCACAATTACGATGCTAAAAGTGCGGAATTCCCCATTCAGCTGAACTGGAATTTACCGGTCATCCACTCGCGGGACCGCATGTTGATCTCCCCGCTGTCAGTCAGCCGGTTGATGGTGCCCGGTTCATCCTGACAGATATTCACCTCGCCCCTGTTATCCCGGATATTGATCGTGCCCCCTTTGTTATCGAGGATATTGATGGTGGAATCCACTTCACCGGGTCCGCCTTCATTGCTGTTGATGTTCAGGATCCCGCGGTTCTCCCCGATATTGATGGTATCATTGTTGTAGTTGATCGTGACGGTCCCGCCTTCATGGTTTCTCTTTATCACGATCCGGTCCTCGTTCCCGTGCGGTGGATTGATCGTCAGGGTCCCGTGGTTATCGAAGATCTTGATGAGGTCTGTTCCCGGGGATGCCGATCCGTTATTCATGACCTCAATGGTGCTGTGGTTCACGTGTACCAGCAGGGTATCGTCGTTCTGGTTCACCCGTATCAGACCGTTGTTACAGTCAACGATGATCAGGTCATCATTATCGTTGATATCAAAGGTACCATGGTTTTCCTCAATCACGATCGTCCCGTCATTGTTAGTAATAGAGATGCTGCCCGGTTGTTCGATTTTTTTAATTGCTATCGCTCTCCCGTCATTGAGATCCGCAATCGTGGCAGCATCGGTAACCCGGTCGATAATGACACTCACATCAGGGTTCAGCCGCACGGAACCGGAGAAGGCGGGCGAGCCCGACGGCGGCGGGAACCTCCATATATCGTGTCTTTGCCACATATTCAGCGTGCCCGCGGGAACGCCGCTGATAAAACTCGGATCATTTTTGATGGAATCTCTCTGGACCTCGTCACGGATTTTGATACGGTTCGAAAAAAAGACCTGGGTCTCGGGTTTCAGCGTTCCGGACTCATCGAATTTCAGGACACGGTATCCCGGGGGAATGATATCCATCCATTCCGACACTTCATTCAATCGCCCGGTTGGTCCACCGGAGTTTGTGACAATGATAAGGGGAGATTCCCTGTCCCAGGTATCCGGCTTTTCCTCTCTTCTGAGTTTCATCCTCCCGGCATTCTGCTCCTGAACCAGCTGGAACATCCTGTTGGTATGACTATGCCCGCAGAGGACGATCTGGATGCGCGGCGGGGAACAGCAGATATAGTCCCTGAGCAGGGTAAGCCTGCTCTGTTCCTCAATCGCTCCGAAATTGAGCTCCCTGCTGGTCAGGATGACCCTCTTGTCCTTATAATCATCCTCGTCATCCAGGTCTCGTTTTACCACAGCGTTTTCAAGATAGAAATTACCCAGGTCATCCCAGGGATCGCACACCGGGGCGTGGCTGCAGAATAAGAATGTCCTGACATCCTGGGCGAGCCAGTAGTTCATCAGTTTGCCCTGGTTTCTTGAGATACATTCGGTTGGCCGTGGAAGAAGGAGAAGGGATCCTACATGCTGCTTCTCGTTCCAGTCAAGCATCAGGATCGAGAGGTTGTTTTTCGTGAACCAATAGTCCTTGAACGGGTTGATGACAAGAAGGTACCAGGTCACGGATTCCCTGGTGGTATACCAGCATCCGGTCCGTTCATTCGTGATCTGGTCCCGGGCGAGATCCATCACCTGATCTCTCATTGCATCCTCGTTGTGATTATGTCTGTTTGTTGCCACTGCCAATATGCCTGAAAAAATACTCAGGTTGTGATCCTCAACAGTCTCAAATGCAGTCTCACGCGCAGTAAGGTTCATGTCCGCTGCAAAAGAGTTTGATTCCGTCATTATGGGTATATCAACGATCGGTATCCCGGAACCGGCCAGGGTAATCCGGATTCTCGCATTCGTGCTGTACGGGTTGAGTAAATACTCGTGGTTCCCAAGGACGGTCAGCACTGGTTTTGTATAATTTTTCACCAGGAGTTCATAGAAGAGGACCCAGTTCCGGTTGAAAAAGTAATCATTCACGAAATCCCGGTTCTGGTCATAGGTATTGCCGTCATTTTTTGAGAGGTCGATCCGGTGCCCCCGGTTATAATCGATCAAGTCCCCGGTGATGAGGACGAGGTCCGCCTTCCCGCTCGCCCCCTGCATCAGTTCTTCGAAGCTCCGGTTGAAGTTATTCCAGGCCGGGACGCTGTTATTCAGTATCCGTTCGTAGAGGTCATAACGGGTCGATACATGCACATCGGTCAGGTGGCCAATGTCCAGGGATTCCTTGTCAGAACGGAAAAATGGGTGGTATCTCCGGATCGGGGCGGGAGAGATCAGGGTCCTGAGCTCGCTCTCCAGGTCCCGGGGGGTCCCGCCGGGTACCGTCACATCCTGGAGGGCTTTTTTTACATACTCGGTCTCGTTGGTCTTGTTGCTGAACGTGTAGAGTCCTTCGCCAAGATCCTCAGGTGTAATGCGGATACGCAGGATTTTCTGTATCTCAAGGCCTGCCCCTTTTGCGAGATGGTCCATGACATGTCTGGCAACGACCAGGTCCCGTCTCCGGTCTCCCGCGTTATCCGTGATCGTCCCATCGTTTCCCGAATACTGGATTCCCAGCCACGCAAGCTCGCTGATCTGATCAATATTTACCGGGATTACATCGGATCCGGAGTCCTTCTTGTCCCATGCAGAATACCCCAGTTTTTCCGCAATAGCGCGCCGTATCTCTCGTGATTCCACGTCAGAGGTTCCCCGGGTGAGCACCCAGGAGTCTTTTTTGAAGAGGAGCAGTGCCGTGATCGCCCCGTCAGTCACGACATCCGGGAGACCCAGCGCCGGGTAGAGCATGAAAAATTCCGATGCTGCATGGGACTGTTTCGGGATCTCACCGACAACCACCACTTTTCCGTTTTCCGTATCCCCGACATCAAAGGGTACCGTTGTTTTCAGGGCTTCAGATGTTACCGTCAGGAGCGAGAAGGTTTTGGTCAGGCTCTTTTCCGTCTGGTGCCGGTCATACCAGCCCGCAACCCCGACCATGGCCCGGTTCAGGGCATCGCCGGTCTCGGGGCCGATGAGGCCGTCAACGTTCAGTTTTTCCCCGCCCCAGTCCTCGTGACCTTCCTGGAATTCGCGGACCCCTTTTTCCGTATCATTCCCGAATTTCCCGTCGGCTCCCGTTTCTCCCACGCCAATGCCGAGATCGAGAAGCATCTGCTGGGCGAGCGTGATCCATTGTTTCTTCTCGCTCTCTGACCCGGAATAGTACATATGCCCGTTGTACTGGTTGCCGAGCGCCCCTTTGCCGTACACCGGGTTGGCTTTGCCCCCGCCCTTCCGGTTGCAGAAATCCGGTGCAGGTAATTTCCGGTCTTCTCCCATCAGTGATATGGTTGGATTTGTTTTATTAATACATTTCCCGGATATTTTCACCTATATACGGCAGCAGTAATTTTTTAAAAAACCGTCCTGCTCTTCCAGATTCCCGCCAGGCATCGGTACTTTTTTTATCTTGGAAAACCATGGTTCAATCAGAAGATCCAGCAACGGAGACCGCTTGCCATGGTTGAAAATACCGAGATCCAGGTCCCTGATATCGGCCCCTACGCCACTGCCGAGTTCCCGGTAGAGTTTTTTGACAGCGAGAGAAAGCCGGTTGCAGATACAGAGTTTACGTACACTGTTGACAAGGGAAAGACCCTGACGGGTCAGACTGATGAGAACGGCCTTATGAAGATAAAAGTGAAAATTCCGCCGCCACGGGACATTGCGCTCTCTCTTACCGGATAAGGGACTCGCGAGCTGCCCGGTTTAGATCCCCATTAGGGTGTCATGGCGAGAGGGTGTTCGACTTTTCCGGCGCAAAACGAGAAAACGGGGTTGACGAGATCCAAGAGTTTATCATTTCATGAACCGTCCGGGTCGATCTGCCCGTCCCAGCTGAGAAACCCGCGTGCACCGGTATCCTGTGCTGCATTCGGGTCGTACCGGGCGATGAACGAGCCTCGTGGCGGCGAAAACCAGTGCGCCGCACTGGCTATCGCATTTGAAAGCGAGGGCCCCGGCATTCCCAGGTGTTCCTGCCAGAGATGCACCCGCAGATCTCGTGCAAATGTGGTGTCGTGGATACCGGCAACGACCTCACTGTCATGAGTATAGCCCCGGCGATTACAATTGGCGGAGCCAATGATAGAAAATTCGTCATCAATGATAAACATCTTCGCATGGATATAGTTGTGATTTGCATTGAATCCCTGGCCGGGCCTGAGACGGTAACAGACTGATACCTGGCTGGCATGTCCCAGGTTATTGATAAAGTCCCGGGTCCGTCTCCAGACCTGAGGGAGGTCACTTATCCCGGAATAAGGGATCAGGATGATAAGGAGCAGCCGATCATTTTCAGCCAACTTGTCGCGAAGGGCGTTACTCGCAGCCATCGAAACGATGTACTGGTTCTCCATGTAGATGTACTGTTGCGCTTGTTGTATCGCACGCAGGGTGAGCTGCCATGCAGTCTGTTCGCCATTTTGTGCAAAGGAGTAGTAACGTTGTCCCCGGGCATTCGTAATACCACCGTGTGCGCTACCGTTTCCATAGGTACGCCCGATCTGCACACGGGATGAACCGGTGCCGGAAGGCAATGGTTCGTTTACGCCCCGCAGTGCACCTTTTGCATGGTCGGTCGCTCTGCTCTGCGGGTGATCGGTCCATCGCTGGATAAATATCTGGAGCAGGTCCCATGCTGCCGGACCGGTGATCCGGCAGTGGACATCGTGCATCGGGCTGCCCTGCTGGCTGGCAACAGGAGGATCTATCCGATCCGGGTTGAAATCTACACCCCCACAGAATGTTATCAGGCCTTCACTGCCCTTTACTGCAAGTATCTTCTGGTGATGGGAGCCGAGGTTCAACGTGTTATTATCAAGGATGGCTGCAGCACTGCCTGTTATCGTGCTGCTGCCGGCAGCGGTAGTATTCGGGATGAGGTTGATCCGGGCAAACTCCGGCGAGTTCACGGTACCCGCCTGGTCCCAGAACATAGCCCGGACCTGTACACCCCGTGTTACAGCGTTGTTCAGCAGGGTAAAAAGACCTGATGCAGGACTGGACCCCGGAAGATTGAAGTCCAGATTTATAATCCAGTTCAAAAGGTAGATGTAGTGCTCGTTGCTTGTCGTACTGTTTATTGCTGCCACCATGGAGTGGAATGTTGCGTCCCCGTCGATCAGTTCTGTTACACGATTATTGCTGCGCACGGGTTGCATCGGGGGTTCTGTATTAAACCACGATTGTTGTTCGGGTCTTGGAATATTACCTTTCAGGATAATTTTTCCTTCTTTTAATCCGTCCACATCCAGAGAAACAGGTTGCTGTAACGCTTCAGCTTTTACACTCAGCAGGGCAAAATCCACCGTCAGATCCTTCTCCGTCTGGTGCTTGTCATACCACCCCTCAATCCCGACCATTGCATGGTTCAGGGCATCCGCTGTTTCCGGGCCCACGAGACCGTCCACGTTCAGCTTCTCCCCCCCCCAGTCCTCGTGTGCTTCCTGGAATTCCTTTACGGCTTTTTCGGTATTGTTCCCAAATATCCCATCGGCGCCTACTGACCCCACATCATACCCGAGATCAATAAGCATCATCTGCACAAGGGTGACATAGTCTTCCTTGTTGCTTCCGGTATAGAACATCCGGCCCGAGGACTGGTTGCCCAACGCACCCATCCCGAAAATCGGGTTAGCATTCCCCGCCCCACTCTCCCGGTTGCAAAAATCCGGGGCGGGTAATTTTGTACCCTTTTCCATCAAGTGATGTTGTTGGGTTTACCCGATAAATAAACTTCGGAATATTTTTCCAGTACCAATCTGGGGAAATACCCCTAACGGTAACCTGAAAAAAGGTCAATGCCAGAAACCAGCCCCCATTTTCCCGACAACCGGAATATCTTCCTAAAACCAGTACAGGAACCATTCACCGGCACATTGCCCGGCACCGCATATACCTTTAAAATCACAGATGCACTAACAACTATAAAACACATATTTTGCAGGAGCCTGACCATCGTATGCCATTCGCAGCACGGGTAAGCGACACCACCGGCCATGGGATACCGCTCAGCCCCGGCCCGGGCAGCCCGACGGTAATGATCGGCAAGATGCCCGCCTGGCGTGCCATGCCAGCCGGTATCGGCGGGGCTGTTGAGGCAGCGTCGAATGCGATGCAGTCGTTCATGATCCTGCCGGTAATAACCCCGGCCAGTGCCCAGTCACAGCTGGCCCAGATCCAGCAGGGGCTCATGCAGTCCGCGAGTGCAGCTGCCGGCAAGGGAAATCCCGCAGGGGTTGCTGCGGCATCGGCAGCCCTTGCGACCATTACGGCAACCAATATTTCCCTGACGGCGGCCTGGACAGCCGCATCAGCCGTCCCCGGGGGGCTGCCTGCAGCCAATGTCGCGTATGGCGAAGGGATAAAAGGCGCACTGGCTGCCGCGGCATCCTCTGTCTTTTCTGCGATCGGCGGAACAACCGATATCCACATCTGCCCGGTCCCCTGCGGCATCCCGCCCCACGGCCCGGGTATGGTCACGAAGGGCTCCTCAACCGTGATGATCAACGGCCTTCCCGCCGCCCGCCAGGGCGACCAGGTATTTGAAGCAGCCGGCGGCGGTGATCCCATTGCAATGGGATGCACGACCGTGCAGATCGGGGGATGACCGACTGATTTGATGGCCAGATGCCGGCGGTTATTTTTTTCAGAGTACAGCACGTATTAAACCACCAGAATAAAATCCGGATTCAAACGTTAAAACCTGACAAAAAATGAACTGAAATATTTGGAAAAACGTACGAGAACTCAAGACGGATTTGAACAAGGGTCCGGACAAGGTTAATCGGCCTGTCGTAACAGGGGGTCGCCACAACGGAGGGGGCGGATCTGTATCGAATACCCCCGGGGGTCTGAATGAGTCCCGTGTCTTTTGGGAAAATTGAGGCTTTAGAATGGTACAGTGCCCAAAAATTTTTGTATCTTAAAAAAAAAGACCGGCCCCCTCGCATGACCCTCCCCGGCAACGGCCGCCCGCCCGCCTGTTATCACGCATAAATTACATTTTTTCTTTGAGATTAATACCCCAATATTTATCTAGCGCCAGATTCATCCATTCCTTATAGTATACGGGACGGACGACCGGGGCAGGACATGGCAGCAAAGGACACAGTATCCGATATCCAGAAAAAAGGAGCGGAAATCAGGAATGCTCCGGGAGCGCTCAGACAATCGGTCACCGGCGGTGTCGATACAGCGCTCTCCCCGTTCAACCAGAAGAAACAGGAGATGGACGCAGCCCTGCAGAGGGCAAAGGCGCCGTTCGATGCGATGAAAGCACAGCAGCAGCAGGCAACGGCGTCGATGGATGCGGCAAAGAAGCAGGCTGACGCAGCAAAGAAGGTGCTGGAGGGAAAAGAACTGCTGTTTGGTTCCGCAAACGATGTCTCGGACAAGACAATGAACGATACCCAGTCGACCCTGAACAAGGCACAGCAGGGAATGGAGGACCGGGAGAAGGAGTACCAGAATGCCGGGACTGTGGTAAAAGACTTACTCGCAAAGATCGAGGCGCAGGCAAAGAGTGCCGCCGGGGATGCCGGCAAAACACCGGGGGTGAAATGATGAACGCGGTAGAAGTGATCAAGAAGATCGCCGAGGACGAGACGAAGAAACTCCATCTCCTGGAACTTGGTGTCGTGACCTCGATCTTCCCCCATGCCGGCAGCAGTGACAAGGACAATTACGAGTGCAATGTCCGGCTGAAGAACCGCGACCTGGAACTCCGGAAGATCCCCATTGCCACGTCCCATATCGGGCTTGTGCAGGTCCCTAACGTCGGGGACCTGGTTGTCCTCGGGTTTGTTGGCGGGAACATCAATGCTCCCCTTGTCCTGGGCCGGTTGTACAATGACGAGGACCGGCCGCCGGTCAACGATGCCGGGGAGATCGTGTATAAAAGCCCGGACTCAAAAAAGAACGGCGTGCGCCGGCTCAACCTGGAACTGCCAAACGGCATCACCCTGACCATCACCGATGATGAATTCAAGGCGGAGATGGGAAGTACCACCGTGACCATCAAGACCGGTGGTGAGGTCACGATCGATTCCAATGCCGGCGTTACCATCAAGGCAAAGGGGGACATGGCATTGTCCGGCGCGAACATCAAGATCGAGAGCCAGCAGGCACTGGAACTGAAGGCGGGCACGACCGGTACACTGAAAGCGTCCGCAACCCTGGATATCAGCGGGGCGATGGTGAATATCAACTGACGGCAGAACGGGGTAAGGGAATGAAGATGAACGATGACCTGCTGGGGACCGACCTGAAACTGCGAATCGAGACCCGGCCGGATTTTGTGGGTATCGGTATGGACCTCAAGGTCACTAAAAGCGGGGACCTCATGATGGCACACGGCCGTCAGAACCTTGGCCAGGCAATCCTCCACAGGCTCCTGACCCGGCGGGGCGAACTTACCGAGCTCGGGCACCCGGACTATGGATCGCGGTTACATGAACTGATAGGCGAGCCAAACAACGACCGTACGCGGGACCTGGTGCGGCTCTATGCAAAGGAATGCATCTCGCAAGACCCCCGGATCCACGAGATTGTGAAACTCACGGTCAGTACGGCCGCGGACAATCCCCATATTGTCCTCCTGGACATCACGGTCCAACCGATTAAAAGCAATGTCCCGATGAATATTACCTTTCCCTTCTACCTGGAGTTGGCATAATGACATTCGTGCGGAAATCATACGAGGAGATAACGGAATCTGTCATTTCCCAGATTACCAAAGGTATCGTGAATGAGAGGCATGAGTACCTGAGCAGCAAGGTGAAATATCCCTTAGGAAACCCGGATGTCCGGGATATTGTCCGGATTGACGGTACCACCAATAACGGGCCGGGGGTCTTTACCAGGGAAATCGATTACAAGCTGAGCGGCACCAGCGTTGAATGGCTCCGTGACGGCGCAAAGCCGGATGAGAATACTCCCTTTTTTGTCAATTACCGGCTCGATGCAGGCCAGGGAATCACCGATATCAACCCGGGCAGCGTGGTACGGACGATCGTGGAGTCTGTTGCGCGGGAGATGGACTTCATCAATGCCCAGATGAACCAGGTCTATAATTCCGCCTTCATCGATACGGCCACGGGAAAATCCCTCGACCTTGTCGCCTCGCTCCTCGGCATCAACCGCAAGACGGCAGGCTTTGCATCCGGCGAGGTGACCTTTGGCAGGGACAACGATCCCGGCGAGACCGAGGTGCTCCGGGAGACCCACCTCTTCCGGGGAAACATAAGGTACCCGTTGAAGAACCCCCACATCAAGAGTATCAAAAAGGTAGAGGGCACAGAAAAAGGTGCAACGGTCGTCTTCAGGCCGGCAGCGGACTACTCGATTACTGATGGATCGCTCACCTGGCTTCCCGGCGGCAGGCAGCCGGACGAGGGGTCGGTCTTCTATGCCGATTACGCTGCGTACCAGCAGATCGCGATCCCGGTGGATACCCGGGTCTCCAATTATTCCCGGAGACCGGAGACCTTAAAAGTGTTCCGGACAACCCGCGAGGTGTCCTTTACCAAAAATACTGGCGGCAAATGGGAAGCCGTGGCACCGGTCACCGCGATGCTCCCGGGAAAGGAGGGGAACGTCTTTGCCGGGATGCTGACGGTGATGCCCAAACCGGCTATCGGCGTTGAATATGTCATAAACTTAAAGGATATCTTAAACGGGACCGACCCCGAGACCGATGCCGAGCTCCGGGAGCGGGCAAAACATGCCCTCGAGATGGCCGGGAAAGGCACGCTCGCTTCGATCCGGTCTGCCGTGTGGGGCATTGAGGGAGTGTCGGGCGAGGTCAAGGTCGTGGACCAGCCCGACGGCATCCCGGGGATCGTGCAGGTGATCGCGAGCGGGGGCGATGACGATGAGATCCGGCGGGTCATTGAAGAGACCCGTTCTGCCGGGATAAAAGTGGAGTTCAAGCGTCCCCAGGTTGTACCCCTTGATGTCCGGCTGACCATTGTTATTATTGAGGAAATGGACCAGAACGAGGTAAAAAAGGAGGCTGATGCGGCTATAAGGAAGTATCTGGCCACGTTAAACATTGACGATGACGTCATCTTAAGCCAGGTCATCAAAGCCGCCCTGCTCATCAGGGGCATCCGTGACGTGCGGGAGGTCTCCATCAATGACAAAAAGGAGAACCTGGTGATAAAAACAGATGAGAAAGCCGAGCTGCGGATACTCGAGATCTTTATGGGGGAGTAAGAGACCATGGGAGGATTCGACCGGATTTCGGGGAGACTGCCGCATTTCTACACCAGCTGGGATCCCGGTTCATCGGTTGCGGAATTCATTGCTGCAGAGGGCAAGCGGTCTGACGAGTGCGAAAAAGAGCTCCGGGCGATCATGCGGGCGCACTGGGTGGATACCGCCCACAGGGAGGACCTTGACCGGATCGGGGCTATTTTCAGTGTAAAACGGCGGGAGAACGAACCTGACAAGGAATACCGGAACCGGCTGAAAACGGCGATTATCAGCTACAAAGGCGGCGGGACGATCCGTGCGATCCAGATGCTTGTTGCGATTGCCTTAAAACTCCCGCAGGACGAGCCGGTAAAGATCGTGGAGAACCCGCAGGTTATGATGAAACGGTCATGGAAGACCAGTGCAGGAAGGGAATGGGATGTCAACCCGCGGAGCGTCCGTGCATCCATTCCGTCCATCACCCTGTCCGTTGAAACAGAAAAGGCACGGGTAACAAACCCGACGCTGACCAACCTGACCACCGGCGAATCGATCTCGTTTAACGGGGACCTCGCCACCGGTGATGTGCTGGACATCCGCGACGGGAATGCGACCCTGAACGGTAAAAAATGTACCGACAAACTCTCGGCAGCATCCGTTCCCTGGCTGCCCCGGAAAAAAACCCGCTGGCAGTACATGGAGAGTATCGGGGCAAATGCCGGGACGTTTGATTCCGGCCGTTTTGACCAGTCGGTCTTTGTCATCGACGTGATAACAGAGGTCACCTTCGGCTGGCAGGCTCATGCACCGGCCCAGTTCGAACTCCATCTTCCCGGGGACCTCATGATAAAGGCGGGCATCCGGATTGATACCATGCAGGACCTGGTGGACTCCGTGAAGGCCTGCGGCGTGAAAGGCGTAGTGAAGGTAATTTAGCATGAATTATATGAAAATACTTTATTCTATGACAGTACTAACTGATGCTGGGGCAACGGGTTCCCGCCCGGTCACTGTCGTTCATTATGGAGGGATTTTTCATGGGTTTTGAGCCAGTCTACAAGAAACCGGCGGATCTCATCAGATCGGAAGAATGGAACAAGATTCTGGATGAACTCGTTGACTTGCGAAAAACGATCGCCACGACAACACACAGTGTCACCTTAACCTCGCTGGAGAGCCCGTTTGGCCTGAGTGCAAAGCTCAAGTCCGAGATGCCGGAGGAATTCAATTACGGCATGGATGTGCTCGGCCTCATCACCCGGCAGTATTTCCGTGCCGACAAGGGCTCGGGGATCTGCCGGTTCGGTATCCACGACTACGCGGATATCCTCTATTACTGGGCCGGGGCATCTCCGAACGGGGCCGAGGCGCTCAGGATGACCCTTGAATATAATGACGGGACCACCTTTGTGACGGAGAACCAGTTCATCCACCAGCTGAGCCAGCTCAAGCCCAAGGGCAAGAAAAATCCCTACACGGAATATTTCACCTCCCCCAACCAGCATATCTGGTATAAGTATGGTCTTATCAACCCCGAGCCCGAGAAGATCATCCGTCATATCACGTTTGAGGACATGACCAGTGCCAGCACGATCCGGATCGGCAATGTCATCCAGTATATTGCCCGGGTGCGGCCACTCTCAGATTACCAGGAGAAGAAGTAACGGGGCACCATGATCGGTGAAGCGGACAATATATTGTTAGAGTTCCTGCAGAAAAGCCTGTCTGAACACGTATCTGCTGATGCCGTATACCTCGGGGAATTTGATCCCAAAAAATCCAAGTCGATCTCGGTGGTGTGCAGCTCGTTCTCGGTCGAAGAGGAGGGGATCGGTGGCTCTGGCGGTGTGAAGCGGGAGGCCGTGAGCGACGATTTTGCCACGGACGGAAAAACAACGGAATTCACCCTCTCGCAGAAACCGGTGCGCCCGTTACTCAGCGTGGAAACGCCACAAGGGACTGCCAGAAATACTCCGGACGACTATACCATCGATTATAACCGGGGCGTGCTCACCCTGCGGGTTGTCCCGGAGAAGAAGGCAAAGCTGAAGGTGACCTATAACGTTGACCGCCCGGTTGCCGAGACCCGGACGATCCGTATCCTTATGACCTACCACCTGACCATCGGGGCAGATTCCCGCGAGGAGACCGATGCCATCCTCCTTGAAACGATCAAAGTGCTGTACCGCGAACGTTCCCGGCTCGAAAAACGCGGTATCAGCGAGGTGAAGCTGGTCCGGGGTTTTGTTGAATCGTTCCTGGAAAACAAGGGAAAGATCGTGAATGTGCTGGAATACCAGGCCGAGACCACGGTCCAGATCGAGATCCCGATGCCGCCCATTGGGCGGATCACGATTGAGAACCGGTGAGCGGGGGTGGCGGGCACCATCCCCCGCAATTCCTATTCTTTGATTGTAACTCTTTGAATCCTGTCCCTTTCGAGAAATACCAACAGAAACGCATGGCGCGGGTAGTTATCAATTTGAGGAATGCGAGATAATGAACCAAGAAATCGCTGCGTAATCCAAAATGGCTAATCATATCCGTTAATTCGTCGATATGTTAGCCAGAGGGTCATTGTGGGGTGGATTTTGATCGTATATACCCCGTTAAGGTTTGCAACATTTATTGAATCGGAGTTCCATGAGCGGGTTGTTCCGCTTATCGTGATGTTTTTTTTGAAGCTGCACCATCACCTGCACTGTCTAACACCTCGACATCCAGGTTTACTGCAGTATTTGAGTTTGATTTGAGGAAACGCTTGACGTTATACGTAAATGTCAGGGTATTTGCACATGTACAGTCCTGAAAGTATTTGCCTTAAAAAACCGGCGGATACAACGTTCTCTGAATTTCACGGAATTCCGTAAAAAAAATTAAAAAATTTAAAGATTACTGCGGCTGCCGGGCCCCGCACTTGTCGCAGAACGTTGCTGACTGGGGCAGGACGGCATTGCAGGTGCTGCACTGTTTTGTGTCAACCCCCGAGGGCGGTATCTTGCCGCAGTTGGGACAGGAGGGGGATTCCATCTCCATCTGCATGCCGCAGTGCATGCAGTACCGCTTCCCGAGTTCCTTGAACTGGACCCTTCCTTCCCCGGCAATGGACCTGGTGCGGGCCCGGACCAGGGCAATTCCTTTCTGGGTGCCGGAGGTGATCGAGGCAGACCCGTACGGGGCTCTCGGCTCGATCTTCACGATTGAGGGGACGGTGCCGAGCGTGGTTGTCAGGCCGATGACATTCTCATCGATGTAGGTCAGGTACATCCCGTTCCGGTCCCTGACCTTGAGGATAATCGTTGCGGTTGAATTCCCGTCCGCCGGGATCTCGGCTGGCGTGATCTGGACCTCGATGCTGGCTTCGTCGCAGGTAAAGCGTACCTCGGTGGTGGCCTTGGACTTGTCCTCCGTTGTTGCGGTCACGAGGACAAGGCCGCATTCCTTCGATGCAGTCAGGGTCGCGTCAACGTACTGCTTTCCGGCAGGGATGATGACATCCTGGATCCTTCCCGCGGTTGTCTCCATATGGACTTCCCGGTCGGAGCGCTGCTTTTTGATCATGCCAAAGCCGTTTGCAAACTGTACGCGGATCTGCGTGGCCGAACTGCCGTCGGCGGGGATCTCCTTCAGTTTTGGTTTCAGATGGAAGTTGCTCCGCGTCCAGAGATAGATCAGAATAATGGCGATGAACAGGATGAACAGGAGAACACCGACAATGAGTTCCAGGGGGACCCGAAGTTTTCCCGCCCCTGTCCCCGCCACGGGAGTAACATGGATCGTCTGCTGGAAGATCCCTGCGAGATATACCGGGTTTTCTGCCTGTGCGGTCACCGTTGCATTGCCTTCACTTACGCCACGGAACATGAAGAGGACCGTTCCCTTGTCGTCGGTCTTGTTAGTCAGGGGACTGACCGTCCCTTCCGCGGTGGAATTGATGGTCACATTGACGCCGGGTACCGGTTTGTCGTCTTTCGAGGTCACCTTGAATGTCAGGACGACCGTCTCGTTCGTATTCACCGAGGCAGGGGGTGCGGTAATCTCAACGGAGAGGGGCACCTTGGGGCTGACGATATAGGTTGTTATTGACGGCGGGGACTTTTTACCGAATTTATCCGTAACTACAAGGGTGACGGTGAAGGTTCCCTCCGTCTGGAAGGTATGGGATACGGTCTTCGTGCTCACGTTCCCCCCGTCACTGAATGTCCAGGCCCAGCCCGTTATGGTTGTTGTGCTGTCCGCGCCGGAGGAGCCGGATGCGTCAAACGTGACTTTTAAGGGCACCGGCCCGCTGGGGGAGAGCGGAGTTGCAGAGATGTGTGCCGTGGGGGCTCCGCTGTCGACCGTAATCACGGTAGAGGTGATCCCATGACAGGAACCGGTTCCTGAGGTAGATGCACTCGCACTCACCGTAAACGTCCCGACCTGCTGTGAGGTGAATGTAACCGGGAACCTTCCGGCCGTGTTTGTCTTGCCGGTGGTCTTGTCGAGCGTGCCTCCCGTGGTGGTAACGGTGACATTTGCAGAAGGTACCGCAACACCGCTCTTATTGGTAACGATGAACGTGATCGTCGTTGACCCGCCCGGCTTGATAAGGGCGCTTGTTACCTGCGGGTCGACCGTCGGCAAATCCAAACAACGGACAGGAAATACCGCCCCGTTTACGTACACATTCTTATCTAACGCGGTTTTATCCAAATCTAACGTTAACGGGGCCCCGGAAGAGATAACCGGTATAACGCAGAGAAGCAATAACCCTGCGATAAACCAGAATACAACTGCCCGGTAACTTCTGCTCGGTTTCTGAATCATATGCACACCATCTCTCCATCACATACCTGCAATACGTAAGTGAATCTTAATCTTCCCGCTTATATGAATATATTTATTCTTTATTCTGACTGAATGTAGATAAAATCTGCTCTGGAGAAACGCACATGAACCGATCGATCCGGTTCAACCCCAAGCCATGAAAATGGGCAAATAATTATTTCAACCGTCTTGATCCGCCGCGGGGGCTGCGGTGTTAATCTTTTTTTGGGGGAGGGGAGTCTCAACCCCCATCAGCAATTCCTGAGGAGGCCAATTTAATATGAAAATCCCCATGGCAATTTTCATCCTGTGTGCTTGTGGTCCTCCGGTATCGTGTCCGTTTTCATATTAAACAGACATGATGCCTAAGGGCCGCAAGCACACAGGATGAAAACGGAGCTCCATTTTCATATTAAATCCTCTTTACATAGTAATGATCACCCCCCTTGCACCGGCCCTGCCACCAACGGGGACGGGGGCGCGTTGCGATACCTCTGTATTACATTTACTGGAAATACCAGCACGGATGTGTACAGGTAATACGGAACCATCGCAACAGGGGATGCCCTTGCTGAGGGGGCAACGCCCCCGGGAGTTTTTCATGGCCCTTCGGGCCACAGGTGGCTATGGATATTGGGTGGGCTCATCAGCATCAACTATTTCTTCTGCCCTGCATATCGTTTGAATTGGTATAGCGGTAGACCGTTCTGACGCCGGGCTTTGAGCCCGTCCGGGAGTTTGGTCTTCGTATTCAAACAGGTGACTGTGCTTCGGGCACGAATAATTGCTTGCGATAAAATCCTTCGCTATACTGTTTGAGGCAGGATAGGTGCTAAAATCCCCGATTCTCGTGTTTTTGCGATTTTTATTATACTGTATTAAAAAAAATGAGCATTCAATATAAACGGGATATCCATAGTAGCATCAGAGGTTATGGATTCTTTTTACAGGATCTGATTATTATAGGCCGGGAATACCGTATGTAGCCCCTGCAGGTCCTGAGGGATCCGTTTCTCCCTTAAAAAAAAACCTGTCCTGGATCCCCGCTGGCGATCACCCGGATCAGGAACATCACCAGATGGCAGGGAGAGGAGAAGACCCACAGGCATCGGCAAAAAACGGGGATCTTTTCCCGTGATTATCCGACGTGTATCACCACGACGTCCCGGTTCAGGTACATCCCGACACCGACCGGGATCAGGAACATCAGGACATAATACAGGTAGATGTGCAGCGAGTAATACGCTGGTGAACTGAGCAGTGTCACGATGAACAGGTAATCGAGCACGACCGCGATCAGCGCCCACGCAATCCCCACCCCCGCGTAGTACTCCCATGACAGGTACCCCCGCTGCCGGAACCACCACCAGGTAACGAGGATAGTGAACGGGGTAAAGATGGCCATGATGATCCAGCCCATGTTGTCTTTGAACGGTGTGAAAAACAAAACCATTCCCGCAAGGTACCCGACCAGCCAGAAAAATATGCCGAGCCCTGCGGTGTCTTTGATAGTTTGCTGCATATAGTTCGTTTGGATATTTGAGTTATGAATTTTTGGGGAGGGGCGGGAAAATACCGGTTCACAGGATGGAACTGGTTGAGAAATAAAAAGGAGCCCGATTGATGAAGAACATGGTAAACCGGTGCAGGGATATATCACAGGAGAAGATCATTTTTCCCGCTTTACCATCGTAAAAATTAATACTGCAATCGTCACAGTCCCGACAATAATGAACTCATCGGCAACGATGGTCAGTACCTGGTCATAGAGACCCGTCATACCGGCAATAAAACCACCCAAAATAAACAGGGCAATAATTGCGAATACCAGGATACCGGAGAACACTACGATCCTTTTACCACGGGTTGTCATCCCTGAAGGCAGCATGCCCATGATATTACGTACTACCCGGTTTATCACGGGGATATCCGCTTCACGATCGCGCCGGTAACCCGCTTTCCCGGTTTTTAACGAGGGTTTTTTCATTTGCTGCTTTTTTTTGGGACTGTTCTCGATCATGTGCTTCTCCTTTCGGTTATTCGGGGGAAGTGCCGCACAGTACCCGCCCTGCCGAAGACAAACTGGTTATTTCCCGGGTTTTCCGGGGTCATCCTGATCATAATTATTGGTGTGATACTGTTCCTTATAATTACTCAAAAACATCCTGCCGGAGTGAATATCCGGCCGGAATGATTCCGGTACCGTAAAAAAAAGTGAACGACAGCTCAGACCCGCTTAAACGAATCGATCGCGATGCTGTACGGTGAGCCGTCTTCCATGTAGATCAGTTCCATCTCGTTCTCTCCCACGATCTCTCCGGTACAGTACCCCCCTGCCTCCTCGGCAATGGAAAGAGTCCTGCCGTCACGCCCGATGGTGCCGGCAAATCCGGATTTTGAATCAGTGCCGTTTGCCGTGAACACGACATCGCCGGCAAAGACACGGCCTTTCTGTTCGGTGATCGTCATCTTCACCCCGAGCGTGGGATAGTCCGAGAAGCCTGTACCCTGGTCATATCCCTGCATGGGGCCGGTCCAGGTGCCTTTGAGGTCCGGGATGACCGGAGAGGTTGTGGGTGCCGGGGTTACTGCCGGAGCGGTCGCCGGGGCGGATGCCGTGCACCCGCAGGCGATCACGGCAAGGATGAGAACAAGGATGGTAAATGCACTCTTCATGCGCCGGATATAAAACGGCGGGAGTGATAAATTACGCGGATTTTTTCCAGCGATAACGGTGATGATTGTGAGGCCGCCGGTTTTACCGGTTGCACGGTACCACGGGCGTTATCGCATCACGCGGTCCCGGTGAGCGGCTGTGCAGGCAGGGGACGAAAAAGGGCAGGGAAAAAAGAGGATATCGGATTATACTTTTACCATATTCCAGACATTCGGCATCGTTATCCCGAACTCGCCGGACTCATTGAACGATCCCCGGTAATCACGGTTCCCGCGCATGATCCTGTACTCGGGTACAAGCTTTCCTTCGGTCGTCTTGCTCCAGGTACCGGTCCGCAGGAGTTTTCCGTCCGTGGTATCATAGAACAGGAGAACGCCGTCGTCCCGGAAGGTCCATTTTATGTCAGGGGAATAGTCGAGCGGGGCCACTTCGTAACCGTATTCATAATTGCCGGCCCGTGAGTTGTAATTCGTTTTCGGGTCGAACTGGGTCTTGTCAAAGATATAGGAACCGATGATGGGATCGTCTTTCATTGCCGGGCTTCCATAGGGCGGTATCGTCGCGGCGGGCGGGTAGGGTATACATCCTGTGGAGGTCTGGTAACATCCCGTGGTTTTGACACCTGCTGCCTGCGTGGCAGCAGCGGATACCGTGACGCCCGGTACCGTTGCGGTTACAACCGGCTGCGATCCGGAGGATACCGGTAAGATCCCTTCTAGTCCGGGAACAACGGCGAGGAGAATGGTCCCGAGGAGGAGGAGGATCGTTAAGCAGGAACAGAGTAACTGGAGAGTCCCGAGGATCTCGGCAATCCTTCGCATGCCGTCGTCATCGGGCCGGAAGAGTTGTTCGTAAAACAGAAACGCTGCTGCATTCAGCCCGATCAGGATGGTGGCATAGGTTCCCGTGTAGGTCAGGCCACCCTCAATGCCGGCCCGCAGTATCCAGAAAATGACCAGGATGATGAAAAGCACGACGTTGACAAGGAGGGAAAATTTTATGAGATTTGCCAGTGTTGGTCGTCTTTCATCGGAATAAATAGCCATGAGAGAGATTTGGAGAAATCGGCTGATAAATATTTCTATAAAATTTATGATTATCTGATGAGCCCGGATTCTCCGGTCGATTTACCGGAAGCTGCGGGATTCTTTTACGCCGGGTACAGCTGAAATTCTGAATGCCGGACCACCGGCCGGTACGTTTTGTTGATAACCGTGCTTTGTAGAAACAAGCATGAACCGATCCGGTTCACACCCGGGTGATGAAAATTTTATAAATACCTGCTCTGTAGAAACGCACATGAACCGATCCGGTTCACACCCGAATCATGAAAATCGCAAGTGTTAAAGGGGGTTCCCTGCTTCACGGCCCCTTCGGGATATGGCGGGGCAGTAAGGCGTCTTCAAATATATATCCAGTTACAGATCCGCCGCGGGGGCGCCCCGCCGGGGGCGGCGGCATATATCGTAATTGGGGGTATGGGGGTCTCAACCCCCATCGTTCTGTCTAAATGGATTCGATTTAATATGGAAATGGCCTCACAATTTCCATTCTGTGTGCCTGTGGCCGCAGGCATCGTGCCCGTTTTCATGGGAAACAGACATGATGCCTAAGGGCCGCAAGCACCCAGGATGAAAACGGAGC
>JBAZHD010000054.1:0-23188 GCA_041652515.1 Methanoregula sp. | reverse complement strand
CCCCATTACGATGAACTCCGCCGCCCCCGAAGGGACGCCCCCGCGGCGGCTCACGCAATGCAATGGCAGATGAATTCATCGTTTATCTTACCCACTTGAAATAGCGAAGAGCCATAAAAAGGATACCCGGTTCCCCCCAGTACGGTGTATGGCTCCGGATATGTCTGGCTGTCGTGAATCTCCCGGGAAGCAGCACGTATGTTCATGCAGGCCGGGATGGAGTCAATCCACCCGCCGACTGAGCGGCAGGGAGCTCCCGCTCTGTTGGAAACCGTAGCGGGGTGGGGGTAACCCTTCGGGCACGGGGGACGACATCCCCCTTCAAAAGGCTCCTGTAATCTTCAGTACCCGATTACCACACGGATAACCGCAAACGCAGCAAACCCGATCAGGGCACTGATGGGAATTGTCAGGATCCATGCCCACATGATCGTCCGGGCAACGCCCCATTTCACCGCACTGGCCCCCCTCGTCGTCCCGACACCCATGATCGATGAACAGATGATATGGGTCGTACTCACCGGGATCCCCATAATAGAAGCTCCCAGGATGGTCGACGCACTTGCGGCATTTGCAGCAAAACCGTGAACGGGACGCATCTTGATGATATTGTACCCCATCGTTTTGACAATCCGCCATCCGCCGGAAAGTGTCCCGAGTGCAATGGCCGTGTAGGCCAGTATAATGACCTCGAACGGAATCGGCAGGTTATTCGGGTCTGCAGATGCCCCATAGTACCCGACAGCGAAGAGGAGCGGGATGATAATGCCGATGGTCTTCTGCGCATCGTTCGTCCCGTGGCTGAAACAGTTCGCTGCCGCGGATACCAGCTGGAGGTTTTTAAAATGGTTTTCTGCAGTCTTCTTGTTTGCTTTTCGTGTCAGCCAGAGGACTGCCGCCATGAACAGGAACCCGCACACGAGGCCGATGAGGGGGGAGAGGATCATGAAGGCAACCACAATCTCAACCGTTGACCATTTGATCGCGGCAAACCCTGCAGCGGAAATCCCGGCACCGGCAAGGCCCCCTATGAGGGCATGGGACGATGAGGTGGGAAGGCCGAAGAACCACGTGATCAGGTTCCAGGAGATCGCCCCGATCAGGGCGCCAAGGATGATATAGGGGATGAGACCGGTCGGGACGACATCCAGCTGGATGATCTTGCTGACGGTACTGGCGACCGCTACGCCAAAACCGAATGCAGCAATAAAGTTGAAAAATGCAGCAAAAATAACCGCATTCCTCGGGGAAAGAACCTTGGTCGATACCACGGTCGATATGGAATTTGCCGAGTCGTGGAACCCGTTCGTGAAATCAAAAACCAGTGCTATCCCGATAATGACGATGACAAGTTCCCATGTTGCTTCGATCATGCAATCCCCTCACTGGATTCTCGTGGTGTATTCATGAGTGGCGGATTGCAATATCGGACAGCACGTTTGCAACATCCTCGCAATAATCCGTTGCCGTTTCGAGATGCTCGTAGATATCCTTGAGCTTGATGATCGTAATCGCATCCGTGGTCTTGAACAGGTCCGTCACAGCGTGGGCAAGCACGTCATCGGCAAGGTTCTCCAGCCGGTTCACCTCGATGCAGCGTTCTTCGACATACCGCGGGTCCTTGATCGAGCGGATACCCTTGACCGCACTCTCTATCTCGACGGTGGATAAATGGATCAGTTTTGCGAGCTCGATCATGTGCGAATCGGTGCCATCGATACCGTAATAATACATCTTCTCGGTTGCCCCGTCGATGTAATCCAACACTTCATCAAGAGCCGAACCGAGGCGCGAGATCTCTTCAGGATCGAGCGGGGTGATGAACGTGCGGTTCAGCTGGTCATAGAGGTCATGAGTGATTTGGTCGCCCTTGTGTTCGAGTTTCTCTATCTCGTGGCGCTTCTCTTTCACATTGGTGAAGTCTTCGGTCAGCGCCACGAGTTGCCACGCGGCCTCCTTGACAACTCCTGCCTGTTTCTCGAACAGGTCAAAAAAAACTTTATCCTGCGGTATCAGTAGTTCTCGCAAACCCATAACAAACCCAGTGGTAATCGGCGGTAGATCTTAAAAATATAGCGAAATATTGTCAGATCTAAACCACCGTCAGGGCAAATGCGATAAGGAAATACCCGATCCAGGCGACTGCCATGGCAAGCGGGATGGTGATGATCCATGCCGTCATCATCTCCCGGACAACCCTCCACTGTACCGCATTCCTGCCCCGTGTCGCCCCGACCCCGATGATCGAGCCATTGATGGCATGGGTCGATGAGACCGGGATGCCCCGCTCCGTCACCATAACAAGGATTGCACTGCTCATCGTGGCAGCACAGAACCCCTGGTACGGGCGGATCTTTGTTATCTCCTTTGCCATCTTGTCCACAACCTGCCACCCGCCAAAGCAGGTACCCAGGCCAATCGCCAGTGCAGAGGCGAGGACGACCCAGAGCGGAATATCAAATGTCATCAGGATTCCTGAAGAAACGAGGAGGGCAGTGATTACCCCGACTGCGTGCTGGCCGTCGTTTGCCCCGTGGGCAGTTGCCTGGATAAGACTGGCCAGCACATGCAGCGGCTGGAAGATCCTTTTCATACGGTTCTGCCGGGAATAGCGGAAGAGATGGGAGATGATTATATCGAAGACAAATGCGCAGACCATGCTGATGATCGGGGAGATGAAGATGAACAGTACGATAGCAAGGAGCCCGGTGATCCGGATATAGCCAAGGAGTATGAGGACCGGGATGACGAGCGATGCACCGCATACCGCCCCGAGTATCGCGCCGGACCGGATATCCTCTTTGAACGATGCAGTGAACAGGCCAAGGCAGACGGCGCCGGTAACTGCGCCAAGCATACCGAAGAAAACAACCTCCGCCACGCTCTCCCACGATGGCAGGATGATGGCGGAAAGGCCTGCAACCGCAATACCGGCCCCCAACAATCCCCCGACCATGGCATGGCTGCTGGATATCGGGATCCCCGCCCGCGTTGCCACGAATACCAGCAGGATGGCAGTTCCCATTGCAACGATAATGGAGTGGGGAGTGAGCCCGCTCTTTGCAACAATGGCAGTACCGATCGTTGCAGCAACTGCGGTCGTGAACAGGAACGGGCCGACCATATTACCGATCGCGGTAAAAAAAACCGCTTTTATTGGTGAGAGCGCTTTTGTCGCGACAACGGTTGCGATCGAATGCGATGCATCATTGAGGCCGTTGACAAAGTTCAGCGCAAGCGCGAGGATGATACCAAACAGGATGAGTGGTTCCATGCCGGTCATGCATGTGCCATCGCGATATCACTGAGGGCATGTCCGACATCATTGCATTTTTCCATGACTTTTGCGAATCCCTCATAGATATCCTTGAGCTTGATGATCATCAGGAGGTCTTGTTTCTTGAAAAGTTCGAGAATGGCTTTCGAGAGGAGCTCTGTTGAAAGGTTGTAGAGCCGGCTGATCTCTATTGCATGGGTTTTCACGTCATCGGGACTTTTCAGGCTGGAGAGGCTTGCTATCGCCCGTGTGATCTCTGTACTGGAAAGGAGGATAAGGTAGGAGTACTCCTTCAATACCTCGTTGGTCTCGGGAATCCCGTAATTGCAGAGCTGGTGTGTCACCCAGTCCATCTTGTCCAGCACATCGTCCAGTACCGGAGCAAGGCGGGCGATCTCATCGGGTTCGAGCGGGGTGATGAGCGACTCGTTCAGCTGCTCATAGATCTTCCTTGTTATCTCATCCCCCTGATGTTCGATCTGGCGTACCTTGTGTGCCTTCTCGGTTCCCCCGGGAAGTTCATGGGTAATCTCGTTCAGCGTGGTGGCAGCCTCGGTTATTTTCTCTGCCATTTCCTTAAAAAGAACAAAAAAGACCTTGTCTTCCGGCAGGATCAGGTCGCGGATACGCATGGTATGTGAGTGATCATTCTGGCATGCTAATAAAGTACCTCATGAGGACAATCGCCGGCCATACCCGGGTGAACCGGATAATCCCTGTGTCCTGTGTTGTGATTACGGCGGTGAAAAATGGGAATCACCGATAAAGAGCGTGCAGCCTACAGGCCCGCTTTACGGTGCATCGGCTGGACATCCGCACCTTCAAGGTTCCCCGCAGCCCAGACATAACGCTCCCGGATCGTCTGGGGGAGATCGCGTTCGGGGATGATCCTAAAACCGAATGACTGGTAAAAGGGGACCAGGCTCCTGACGGCATGCATATAGAGATCGTCGTTATGGCAGGCCTCGACAAGCGCACTGACCGCCATGCGGGAATACCCCTTGGAGCGGTGTTCTTCCGGCGTGAAGATGCCATCGACGTCCAGGCCGTCGGGATGGCGGCGGCACCGGGCAAGGGATACTATTCCCTCATCCAGAATAACTGCAAAAATCCGGTCCAGCACAGGATCGCCCTTGGTCTCATGATACTCGAACCAGACGGTATCAGCCCGGGGGAATTCGTCTGCAGTCAGCTCCCGTACCTCCGGTCCCGTTTCAGCAGAATGCCTCAGGGAGCATGTCCTGTTAACCGCTCTATCATCTGTCTGCAGGTCCGGCAGTATCTGCGGGCTGTCAGCGATACGGTAACCTTTCGGCGGAATCAGGATCTCAAACCGTGTTCCTATTCCGCTGATTCCGGTCTCACGGACGTTTACACCGGTGAGCGTCAGTATTTCTCTGGCAAGGAAGAGACCGCAGCCATAGGTCTCGCTCCTCTGGGAAAAAAGCAGGTCTTTCTGGGGATCCGGGATGCCTTTTCCATTGTCCTCGATGATGATGGCACAGCCGTCATTCCGGATATGATAACTGACAACTACCCGGTCTGCACCGGTCCTCTCTTTTTTCGAATTCTCGAAGAGGTGATAAAATACAGTCGGGATATGCGGATCGGCAAAAATCTCAAGCCGCCCGGTCCAGGCATGGAACGTGAGATTTTTGAAATCCACGCGTTCCGCCGCTTCAAGGCAGGCTTCCTGAACCGGAATCCATGCGGGGGGAGTTGTACCGATATCCCTGAACTCCCGTGAGATCTCGACCTGGCGCTGGATGGCGTTTGCAGATTCCTGGATACTTGCAATAAATGAGAGAACCTCGGGATCATTGAATTTCATCACCCCGATCGAGAGCCGTCCGTAGATGACCGCGAGTTTTTTTGCAATATCGTTCCGGATGATGCCGGCAAGGATATTTAATCGGTTGCTTGTGGTCTGGAGCGCAGAATTCATCATCACCTGTTCCGTTACGTCCCTGATGGATTCAATACCCCCGGTGAGCGTACCGTCGGCATCCTTCAGCGCGGTTGCAGTAATCCGGAGATGGGCACCTTTCCCGTCATGAAAATGCGGGATGAAAACCTCGGAAATATAGGTCCCCGCCTCGTTTTTTATATACGGGTACAGTGCTTCAGTTTCCGGATCAGCTACGAAGATGAGGTTGACGAGGACCGGTCGTTTCACCCCGTAGAACGGGATGGCGTATGCATAGTTCCCCCGGCCAAGCATCTCCGCTTTCCCGATCCCTGTCAGTTCTTCTATTGCATGGTTCCACGCAATCACCATCCCCTCCCTGTCAATCGCGAAGGTAGCATTCGGGAGAAACTCGATGATATCATGCAGCTGCTGTTCGGATTTCCGGAGATTCATTGACAGGTACGAGACTGCCGTACCGACGATAATAAAAATTGCGATCCGCGAAACGATCGTGATCTCACGGAGCAGTTCAAGGGGGCCTAACACCATGGCCATTACTCCGTATATTGCTGCAATACCGCAGGAAAACAGGATCCCTTTTCGCGGGTACCAGTATCCTGCAAGGATGATCGGGAGATAGAAAAGATGGGAAAAAACAACAGACACGCCTTCGCTCAGTGTGATACCATTCACTGTTATGACAAGGAGCGTGAGCCCGGTAAAAGTCCAGAAACGGTTTCGCCGTGATGGCTGTGTACGGTCAAAGAGATAGCTGAAATTCATGAGTCTCTTTTATCCTGTATTCTTCATTCGGTGCAAACGGGCAAAAAGATTCTCCTGCCGGCGCACCGGTACCTCACCTTGGGCCGGCGAAGGGGTTGCGCATGTGCCGGTGTGCAGGACACTCTCCGGGTCAGGGCCAGTATAGCTTGTACCTGATATCCCGTTCATGGGGTATTGCGGATCACCTTTTGCGGACAGCAGATCTCGAAACAGGCCCCTTTCCCTGCAACCCCCGTTTCTATGATAGTGATACCGGTAATGGTAAGGATCTCCCGTGCCAGAAACAGCCCGAGGCCGGTATTGAGGCCATACTCAAACGCAAATATCTTCTCTTTTTCCTCGCCGGGAATGCCGATCCCGTCATCTTCGCAGATGATTTTCCCTCCGTCCGCCGCCGCCACGTACCGGAACGTGATCGTCGTGATGCGTTTTCCGTACTTCACCGCATTATCGATCAGGTTGGAAAAAACTTTCATGACAAGGGGGTCTGCATAGAGTTCAATCGTGTCCGGCAACGTGTTGACAATACGGACTGCGCCGGGGTTCGTGAATTTTACTGACATTTCCACAAGCATCCTCGCATTATGCCAGACTGGTGACTTGACCCCAATCTTCTGGTATTCTCCGGTGAACTCAACGGTGTTGATAGTCTGGTTGACAATTGCTGTTGCGCTCGCGACATCGGCCCATGCGGTCCCGGGGTCCTTTGTGCGGTGGGCAACAGAAAGTTCGAGGTACTCGCGCATCGCCGTCAGCTGGTTGAGGAGGTCATGGCGGGTGATGCTTGCCATCAACTGGAGTTTTTTATTGGCATCTGCCAGAGCTTTTTCCACTTTCAGGCGTTCCGCATTTTCTGCCTGCAGGTTCTCATTTGCCTGCTTCTGGTCAGCGACAGCCTGGTGCAGCTGGTCGCTCTGCAGGTTGAGTCGTTCGTGGGCTTCCTGCAGTTCGGCATTTTTCCTCACGGTAATCTCATATGTGGAGAGCAGGATGTTCAGGATCTGCCGGCGGCTCGCGGTGAGGGTATGTGTCCCGTCAGACAGACCGACCTCAAGCGGGTAGCAGGTCACATCCTCGCCTGCCGGCGTTGTCATGACTTCGTGGATCCGTGCCTCGATATCCCTGGGTTCATATGGCTTGATGATGAAATTGTCCGCCCCGGCTTCGAGCCCCCTGACCACGTCAACCGGGTCAAAGAGCTGGGTGACGATGATCACCGGAATGGACTTCAGGTCTCCATCTGTTTTAATACGGTGGCAAAGTTCATAGCCGTCCATCTCCGGCATAACGATATCCGTAAGCACGAGATCCGGCCGGCCGGCCCCGATCTGTTCCATTGCATCCCTGCCGTTCGATGCGAGTGCGACTATGTGTCCTTTCTTTTCAAGAATATACCGCAGCGATTCTGCCTGGGTCCTGCTGTCTTCCACAACCAGTATTCTCATCGTTTCCTCTCCAGGAGATTCCGGATGACTTCGAGAAGTCTGCTTTTTTCAAAGCTGGTTTTCATGATGTACGCGTCTGCCCCGACCGTTATCCCGTGTTTCTGGTCTCCGGCAGAATCGAGGGACGTCACGAGCACGACCGGGAGCGCAGATATTCTTCCATCTGCCCGGATCTTTTCCGTCAGGGTGAACCCGTTCATACGGGGCATATCCACATCCGACACGACCATATCAAACTCATGCTCCTTAAGCATTGCGAGTGCCTCCATGCCATCAACGGCCGTCAGGACCCGGTATCCTGCCCGTTCGAGAATCATCTGCAGGAGTGTCCGTGAGGTTACCGAATCCTCAACAACCAGTATCCGTCTGGTATCCTCGCCGCTGATTCCCCGTGCAGGAATCGCCGGGGGCCCCTTGATCGACTCCTGGATGAGTTCAAGGGCATCCAGGACGAGCGCCACCTTGCCATCCCCCAGTATAACGGCACCCGTTATCCGTTTTATCCTGCGGAGCTGGCTGCCCAGCGATCGGACAACAATCTCCTGTACCCGGATTACTTCGTCGACGATACAGGCAATCTGACCGGCACCATAGGCAAGGATTACCACCGGGACCTGTGCGGTCCCTTCAAGCGAAGTATGGAATTCGGTTATCCCGAGTGCTTCAGTCAGGCGGATCACGACAATTTTCTCTCCCTGGAATTCGATTGCCTTGCGGTCGCCGAGTGCAAGGATATCATTGCGCTGTACCCGGATCACCTGCCTGACCTGCTGCATGGGAAGTACATAGACCTGGCTCGCAGACCTGACTACCACGCCGCGGAGTGTGGCAAGCCGCACGGGGACCTGCATCTTGATGGTCGTTCCCTTGCCGACCTCTGAGGAAACAGTTACTGCCCCTCCAAGCCTTGTAACAGTTTCTTCAACGATAGCAAGACCCAGCCCGCGTCCTGAGAGATCCGTGACAATGGGGTTTGTCGACAATCCGGACCGGAAGATAAGCCAGATCGCTTCGTCATCAGTCAATGCAGTTATATCTTGTGCAGATACGATTCCTTTCTCAATGGCGGTCTTCCGGATACAGCTCCGGTCAATACCTGTCCCGTCGTCGGATACTTCGATACCGACCTTGCTTCCCGAAAGGGGAATGATCCTGATCCGGACTTTTCCCCGGATATTCTTATGTCGTTCTGCACGGATATCCGGGTATTCGATCCCGTGGTCAATGCTGTTATGGATCAGGTGCATCAGGGGATCCTTGAGTGCCTCGAGAATCCGCCGGTCCATTTCCAGGTCACCTCCCTCAATAACCAGGTCAACCTGCTTGCCGGTGGTCCGGGAATATTCCCGTACCAGGCCGGAGAATGGCTGGAGCACGCTTGCGACCGGCAGCAGAACCGCATCGTGAATCAGGTCAGAGATTGTAGTCGTATTGATCTCCAGCGTAGACCGGTCGATCTCAGCAGCATGGACATGCACGTTCAGGTCGTGCTGGAGATTGGTAACAAACTCCCGGTTATACTCAAGGAACTCGACGAGTCGTTGCATCGGGAGGACAAGATCGGGAGGGAGACCGGTTTTTTTAATACCGAATGAGACCTCACGGATCCGGTGCATGTCGTTGGATACGAGCGTGTTATTCCAGCGCCAGATGCCAAAACGGGTCATCATTTCCTCGAGTTCCTGCATACGGTGCGTGATGAACAGCCGGGTGGTGAGGAGGTCGTCAGACCCGGCGATTAACCGGTCAAGTTTGTTGGCGGCGATCCGGACAGTTTTCCCATCCCATGTGTCGTGTGCCTTGGTGCCCCACTGCTGCAGCCCGTCAGGATCCTGATGCAGTGTTATGGTATCTGGCAGGATCATGTCAGCAGTCCCGCTCATGGGACGATCCGTAGGACCCTGCGTATCATTTCCTTTATCAGGACTCAATACGGTGCCGGTATTTCTTATAGTGGGAGAAATGCCCGGGGCCGTTCCATCCTGCATGGCACCGGGAGAATGGGGTGTTCCTGAAATGAGTGCCCTGAGTGACCGGGCAACCTCCGCAGGCGAAATTGTCGATGTTTTCTCTCCGGACAGCAGTTCACGGGTAATTTTTATTGCATTATGAAAGAGATCGAACGCTGCCTCATCGGGTATAAACTCCCCTTTTTTCATTAAGGAGAATGCCGATTCGAGGTTCTGGCAGACGGATTCAATCTCCCGGAGGTTAACTGCACGTGCACTCCCCTTGAGACTGTGGGTCTTGCGGTAAACCCGTTCCACAAGCGGAGATCCCGGGGTTATACCGGCCTTTTCAAGAGCGATGAGTTCCTCGGTTATCTCACAGAGATGTTCTTCCGCCTCTTCCCTGAAGGTAGCAAGGAGCCGCTTGTGGAATTCCTCGTCCTGATCGGTCATATCTGGATAACTCTAGACGTGGTACTGGACCGTGATCTTCTTTAACCGCACGCCGAGTTCATGCAGGTCTTCAGCGGTCTTCTCGGCTTTCCGGGTAATCTCAAGGTTTTTCTGGGCGGCGTCACGGATGTTTTCCATTGCTGCGGAGATCTGGTCCATACCTGCCGCCTGCTCCTGGATTGATGAAGCGATCTCAATCGCTTCCCGGGAAGAGTCAGCAATAGACCGGGCGAGCACTTCGATTGCTTTCTGTGCATCGCTTGTCAGGCGGGCCGCATCTGCAACCGAGCTCGTTCCGCGCTCGGTCGAGATCACCGTGGAAGAAACGCCACGCTGGATATCCGTTAAGATGGTACGGATATTACCGGTACCCTGTTTTGACTGTTCTGCAAGGTTGTGAATTTCATGTGCAACGACCGCGAAACCTTTGCCGAGGTCTCCTGCTTTTGCGGCTTCGATTGATGCGTTGACGGCAAGCAGGTTGGACTGTTCGGAGATGTCGGTCACCGTTGCGATGATCTCCCCGATCGCCTGGCTCTGTTCCGAGAGCTTGATGACATTCATGCCTATCATGTCCATCTGGCGCTGGATATTGGTCATACCGTCAAGGATCTCCTGCACGGACTTCTGGCCTTCACCAGAAACCTGAAGGGCTTTCATTGCCTTCTCGGACATGTTCTTGGTCTTCTGGTTCACGAGATCCGTCTTTTTCCGTGCACCTTCGACGGTATCGGAGGTCTGGTTGACCGTTGCCGCCGTCTGTGAACTGGCGGACGAGAGCTGGGTGGTGATCGTCAGGATCTCGCTCGATGCGGAAGAAAGGACAGATATACCGTCGTATAACTCCTCGTTGATCAGCTTCATCAGCCGCTGGAGTTCGATACCGATCGTATTGAGGGCGTCGCGGTAGGCCACGAATTCCCCGGCAACCGGGATCTTCTCATCGAACCGTGCGGTAAAGTCACCGGATGCATAGAACCGGGCAAGACGCATTGCTTCATTCACCGGTTCGGTAATGGTTTCAAGTGTTTTGTTGAAACCGGCGATAATCATACGGTAACCTCCCCGGAAAGCCTTCTCGTTCCCGCGGACCGAGAGGTCACCTGCGCGGGCTGCATCCGTAAGCTTGATGGTCTCCTTATGGAGGTGGTCAAGGGAGTCGACCATCATCCTGAGAGCGGGCCGGATCTCGTCGCGCTCATCGACCGGTTTTGAGAACTCTTCGATATATTCACCGTTCGCGATCTTTTTGATGTCCCCGACAACGTTGGTCTGGAGGTCGTCGGCAAACTCATCCATGGTCGCCGCCATGACCCCGATCTCGTCCTCTCTCCGGATGTTAAGGCGGGCTGAAAGGTGGCCGTTCCTCAGTTCCTTGATCATCACGACAACCTGCTGGAGGGGGCCGGAGATCGAGCGGCCAAAGAGGATGGCTATGGTTGCACCAATAGCCATCGATGCAATCGCCAGTGCGAAGATGGTATTCCGGATCGTATCGATGGGGCCGGTAAAATCAGCCAGTTCCGCACGGGACACGATATACCAGTCAAGGGGTTCATAGTAGGTGTAGGCGTCAAGGACACTCATCCCGTCCACTTCGTGAGGAATCGCCCCTTCTTTTGTTATGAACATTTCCTTGACATAACTCTCGTTAGCTATGTTCTGTTGTTCATGGCTTGGATGTACAAGCACGGTTCCCGTACTGTCCATAACGTACATGTACCCGTGGGTCCCGACAACCGTCTGACGGATACTGGTCTTCACGACATCAAGGGTCTGCCCTTCCTCAGTCCCGACAAAAAGAACCCCGATGATCTTACCCTTGGGGTCTTTGATCGGTTCGTATGCGGTGACATAGTTTTTCCCGAACAGGTCCCGCCTGCCATAGTAGGTTTTGTCGTTGTTGACGGTGAAGTCATACACATCATTGGTCAGGTGTGTTCCGACGGCTCTCTCCCCGTTGGTGTCAAGGACATTGGTAGAGATGCGGACGGCATAACTGTCATTGTATACCTGGAAAACGGTCGCAGCACCTCCGACCATCGCCTGGACCTTATCGACAATTTCGTAGTTATCGTTAACCACATATTGCTTTCCGGTGCTATCTATGAGGGTCATCTTTCCATTGATGATGTCCGGTGTACCCTTCCCGTAAAAGTTCTGTTTGGCCACGTTAAGATCTGAATTAACCTTGTTGCGTGTGAGCTTGTAGACATCGTTCGTCCATCCCTTCATGTCGCTGACCTGGGTTTCCAGGAGGGACTGTGTCTGCTCGTTGATCACGCTGCTCGAACTGGTATATGCCACCACACCCAGCAGCAGTGTCGGGACGATTGCCAGGAACAGGCAGATCACGAGGATTTTTGTACCCACTTTCAGATTGGTGAAAAATTCGAGCATTCCCTGATCACTTCCGTTTTTGAAAAGTATATTATGACAATAGACTGACGGCTTATTTCATTAAGTTAATGATCCGTATCAGCACACATCCGGTTTATTATGGAACATGAGAACGGACTATTTTTAATGTGCATGCCCGCGCCAGTTAAATATCCTCGGCAATCAGTGCCGGGTCTGCAAGGATCGCTGCAGCATCGAGCACGATCAGGGAATTGCTGACGTATCCTTTCAGGTATTTTTCCCATGATGGGGCCATGCCGGGATCCGGCATAACGATGAGGGAAGACGGGATGGACCCGAGACCGGTTATGTTATCGGCAAGGATGCCGAAGGTGATATGCCCGTCTGTGATGACGATAACCCGGTTCAGGTCGGTCAGTCCTTTTTCCGGCAGGGATAAGAGGACACGGAGGTCGACAAGCGAGATGATCTGTCCCCGTGCGGCACAGATGCCGGAAATAAAGGGAGGTGCCCCCGGGACCGGTGTGATCTCGCCGGTGAGGATCACTTCCCTGACAGAGCGCATCTCAATCGCATATTCCTGGTATGTGATCTGGAAACGGAGCACCTCAACGATTCCGGTTTCGATGGCCCCCGCTTCCGGGGCAGCGATCTTTTTTGCCCTCTCCTCAAGGATCTTCCGGACTGATTCATCGGTCTGGTTGCTGATCTCCCGCATTTCCGTCATGGCGAATCTCCCCGGCGCGGTTCAATCCTGCCGTGTCCTGCACCGGGCAGGGGAATATTGCCCGTCTCAAGGAACCTGAAGAGGTCGATGAAAATGTATGTGCCTCCGGAAGTCAGTGCTACACCCGGGGCCAGCGGGTCTCCCTTCTCCATGCTCTCTGCAGGGGCCGGGAGGACAGGGCTCTGCTGGATGACATGGGTCTCGTCCGCCCAGAGTGCAACGCAGTCCTGACCCTCCTGCGCGATGATCAACTTGTCCGTGAGCCGGGGTTCCCGGTCAGGTATACCGAAAAAGGAACGGACTGACCTGGCCGGGATTATCTGCCCGTGAAGATTGACCGTCCCCGCCAGGTCAGGCCGTGACTCCGGGGCGGGCCCGAGCTGCACCATCTGTAAAACGATCCGGATATTGTCCAGAGGAAGGGCACACTGCACGCGATCGACCGAGAACAACAGGTGGTGCATCATCAGATAATCCCTCTTTGGTGTTGATGCAATAAAAGGATACAGGAACGCTCGCAACAGAAATGTGTTCAGAAAAGGATGGACTGGGCGGGAATTGAACCCGCGGCCTCTTCCATGCCAAGGAAGCGATCTACCACTGATCTACCAGCCCGCTCCTATCTACTAGGACGGCATAGGTTAAAAGAATTGGGCTTTCCCGCGAGCCTGCAGGTCATCCGTTACCCGGGTGGTCCAGAAGGTTCTGCGAGAATAACCGGAGCATCACCTTCGGCTCGGAAGGAGGGACAATTCGGGAGAAATCCCGCCATGCCCTCTCTGCCATCCCGAGTGCTTCTGTCCGGCATTCTGCAAGCGATCCGGACTTCCGCACAAGGGCAATTCCCTCATTCATGGTCTGCGAATCCTGCCGCAGGTGCTCTGAACAGAGGATCTGCCGGAGCCGAAGGCGGTCCGGGTTATCCAGCAGTTCCAGCGCCCTGATAATCACGTACGTCAGTTTCCCGGCAGCCAGGTCATCTCCAGGCATATCGCCGGACCCCGGGTCTGGTAAAAAGCTCTGGATGTCATCGGTTATCTGGAATGCGATGCCAAGTGCCCGGGCATATGCAACACATGCTTGCCTGGTTTCAGATGTCGTTCCTGCGAGAATACATCCTGCTTCAGCAGTTGCAATCGCCGCTGAAGCAGTCTTGAACTCGTACATCTGAAGGATCTTTTCCGCCATTTTGTTATCAGTCCATGCGGCAAGATTTTTTTCATTCAGGTTTTTTGTCCAGTAAATATCCTGAGCCTGGCCAAAATGCCCCCTGATAAAGGAATTATGGGTAATCCGATAAAACTCGAGGCGCTGTGTATCCGTGAGATCGGGATGTGTGCTATACAGTACTGAAGGGAGGAAATACAGGGTATTTGCAGCATTGATGGCCACATCTGTCCCGTACCTGAGGTGGATGCAGGTATCTCCACGGCGGATATTTGCGCCATCCTCGATATCGTCAATAATGAGGGTACCCGTGTGGGTTAATTCAGGTACGACAGAGAGCAGCATCTCGTATTTTTCTGAACTGATCCCGAGGGTTTCGAGGAGGAGCATGCCGAATACCGGCCGCCAGTTTTTCCTCTCCCGGCAGAGCAGATCCCATGACGGCCGGATGATCGTCTCGTTGCATGCCGTCATATCATGACTTCCGAAGGGGGCTCCGACAAAACGCATGAAATCCTCATCCCCGGGATCTGCGGGAAGAAACGATTCAATACATTTCTGTATCCGGTTTACGTGGTTCCCGATATAGTGCTGGAAATCAAATATATAACCATATCCCTGCAGTTCAAGCCGGGCTGTGCCGGAGAATGCACTGTTCCCGATTGACCCCGTGACAACTGCTGCACCTTCCCAGATTGCCCGCATGGGGCCCAGGACCGGAATTTCCTGTTTATCTGTAACCGGCTCCACCACAAAACGTGCAGAAATTTCCGGAATTTCGATCTCCTGTGCCACCGGATAACGGATATGGGTCCTCTCACTGGTCCAGAAGCGCACTGGCCGCACGACAAAATGGGTAAATGTCCGGACCTCACCGTCCTCCCCAAACCTCGCGGCGAAACGGTTGAGGATGTCACCGCTTTTGGGGTTGCGGAAGGTTAAAAATATCCAGTCAGATCCGTCAGCTCCATTAATGCCTGCCCAGTCCCACCCGGCAAGGTCACCCCCGTCCGGACCGGTGAGGAACCAGCCCGTGTTGCCCCACTGGTGATCGAACCATGCTGTACCCGTCACGGGGTCATCGCCCATGTGCCCAGAAAGGCTAAGCCGGGGCCGGGTGGCATATGTCATGCTCCTGCCCGGTATTGACCCGATGTTTTCCATGGTGTAGCGGGAGGATTGTGGTTTGAGATGGAACCGGCACTCCTCGTCGCTGCCGGCCGTGCCGAATGAGAGATGAATCCCGGTATCGGTGGTACGAAATGACAGGTCTTTCCAGGAAAACGAAAAGGGATCGCGTTCCAGCACCGGCTTTTCTTCTTCTAACCTTATGGGGGCAGGTGGCCCGTAATTCCTGAGTTCTTCAATATACGTCTCCACGAGGGCCTGGTGAAGACCTGTGGATTTCAGTTCACGGGCATAATCGCAGAGCCGGTCGATGATCCGGTATTCTGCCCTGCTGACAAGGGTATGTTCTCCGGTAGCCTGGTCCAGCACCGAGAGAAGAACGTAATAATTGTCATCAGGTTCCGTTCCGGCTTTTGAAAGATCAAACCGGAAGATGCTCATCATGAAATGCTGGTGCCCGATAGCGGTTCCCTGGAATGAGCCATGGACAAACCACCATTCCATCTGGTTTTCCGGATGAACTGCTTCCCCGATGATAACGTCCCGTGTTTCCGAGGAGACTCTGATTGTCCCCGGAGTGGATTCATTCCGCGGATTATGCCCCTGCGGAAATTCTGTATCATCGGCCATGCTTTACATCTCTTCTCTTACCAGCAGTTAATTTCTTTGAATTCCCAAACTCCGTTGCAGGTTCACCTCCCGGACGCTTCAGGGCTCCCGCGGCAGGAAATAAAAAAAAATTCGTGCCGGGGTTTTTTGTGTTTTTCATTTATCCATGGAATCTCCATGCGGAATTCAAAAGGTTTAATGCCCTTCTGAAAAATGTATGAATGATGACACACAGAAAATCAGGAATCACTCTTCTGCTGGTCTGCCTGCTCTTCATTATCATGCCTCCCCTGCAGGCGGCTTCCACGGATGCGTCCCTCTCTGCTCCACTCATTGCCGTGAGCTTCCCTAATCTCCTCCAGGAAAAGCCCAAGACACAATGGGACTGGAAGGACTTCCAGAAAGATGGTGAAAATGCGTTAGAAAATGGCAACTATGAGGATGCGATCGCGAGTTTCAACCAAGCTGAAGCGATGCTGCTTACCTCCGATCCCGGCTCATACCGGGAATCCGAAACCGATTTTGCGCTCTCGTACATGGAAAAGTTGAAAGGAGATTCGTATGCCAAATGGGATGGTCACCAGGCCGAGGCGCAGAAGGCATACCAGAAATCCTCCGAGCTGGAGGCCAAAGCAAAGGCAAAAATACATAACGTTGACAATGGTTGTCTTATTGTTACTGCCACGTTCGGATCCCCCATGGCAAGCGAGGTGCAGCTGGTCAGGAGCTTCCGTGACGATTCGATTGTGAAGAGTTATACCGGATCCCGCTTCATGCCGGGATTCAATGCATGGTATTACTCGTTCAGCCCGCAGGTATCCACCTATATCAATGAACACCCGGTTACGAAACCGGCCATGCAGGTGCTGATAACCCCCATCCTCCAGATCGTCCTCATTGCCCAGATCTTTTACTCTGCCGTGAGTTTCAATCCTGAACTGGCGACGATTGTTTCTATTATTGTCGGAAGCACCCTGTTCGGTCTTATCTATCTCTTTCCGACTGCCATGGTGGGTGTGTGGATTGCCCGTCTTCGTGGCTGGGATGGCGGGAATATCCGGGTTATCTGGCCGGCAGCGATTGTTTGGGGAGCCCTTCTCCTGCTGATCGTGGCGGGCTCGGCATTCTCGCTGGACCTGCTCACGACGGTTGCATCGGGGCTCTTTGTCATCGCGACCATTATTCTTACTACCGGGGCACTCTCCCTGTTGCTCTCGCGGTATATTGGCCGGAAGGGTGCAGCGGCTCAGGAATAACTCATATTTTAAAAAAATCCCTTTTTCTAAAAAGATGTCTGATGGATAATCATAACACCGGGGGGACCGGTGGTATGATCATCAGGTAGAATAGATCAAAGATAATGCATGCAAGGGCAATAATGATCGCGAGAATGGCGACGATCGCTGTCTTGCTTTTTTTGCTCCTGACTTTGTAGAGCACTCCTGCCCCGATGAGTATGGCACCGATCCCGCAGAGATACGGGTACCTGACCCAGGCAACGATACTGACTATCACTCCGATGATCGCAGCAACCGTCAGCAGTTTGTCTGTTGTGGATGCAACCTGAATCAGGGCATACCCGGCAGGGACCTCGGGAGGTATTCCCTGTGGTTGCGCACCGGCCTGCGGGGGGGGATAATACACCGGCTGTGCCACCGGGGGTGCTGCAACCGGTGGGACCGGGACTGCTGCCGGCTGGGGTACGGGTGCCTGCTGGGGCCTGCGCAGGGCTTTGCCGCAGTTTTTACAAAACTGGTTGGTATCGGGATTTTGTGTGCCACATTCACCGCAGAACATTGGACTCCTCGTATTAGTCTCCTTGTGCCCGGGCGGATATGAATATTGTGATTTCTGACCGTAATCCCCGATTTTCCTTTAAAGGGAAATGCTGCTCATACGGATTTGGACCCGGGCCGGCTGGTCCCTTGAATGCCAGATGCCTGTATCCATAAAAAATCATTCCGGCAATTTCAGTGACCGGCGGGCTTCAGCCACCCGTTTCCGGGCATCCTGCATCCAGGAATCCTGCGCGACCTTCCCCTTGCTGATATACGTCTCGATGAGGGGGACTGCTCCCTTCGACCCTTTTGCCGATACCGGCAGCACGGCATGTTCCCCGTTTTTCCTGGCATACACCTGTTTTACCCCGCTTCGCTTCCCCCGCTTTGCTTTTGGCTCCCCCTCAATCTCCACGATGTCCAGGGAAAAGTCGATGACCGGCGCATTGGCAATTGCTCCTCCGACACCGAATGCGTCCACGCAGTCGCGATAAAGGATCACGTCCTCCCGTGTCACTCCGCCGGAGAGGAATATCTTCACATCCTTATGCCCGTGTGCGTCAAGTTCCCAGCGGACCTCCTCGATGATTGCCCGCATGTTCCCGCGCCGGGACCGGGGCGTATCGAGCCGGACTGCTGTTGCCCCGCACTCCGCAGCCCGCAGGGACTCGGCCTTCTCGTCGCAGTACGTGTCGCACAGCATGATCCGAGGGACGGATTTCGGGGCGCTCCGGTCGAACGCCCGCCATGCATCTTCCGGTTTCTTGTAGCACATCACGAACGCGTGGGGCATTGTCCCGACAACCGGCATCCCTTCCGGTGCACAGGTGTTGGATACCCCGTCGACCCCGCCAATCCATGCTGCCCGCTCGATCATCGCGGAAATCGAGGGGTGCTGGCGCCGGGAACCGAAAGAGAAGACCGGGCGGTCACCGGCAGCGAGCCGGATATGGGCTGCGGCAGTGGCAACACCGGATGCGTGGCAGAGGAACCCGAGAATCGCGGTCTCGTACCGGCAGAAGTCCCGGTACCTGCCGGCAATACGGAGCACCGGTTCGTTCCGGTAAAAGATGGTACCTTCCGGCATTGCATCGACCGTCACCGGGATCCCTTCAAGAAGGGTGATGACGTCGGCAAGACCGCAGAAGACCGCCCACGAGTCCGGAAGGGACGTGGCAGTCACTTCCATGACTACCTGCGGGTTGATCCGGTCGTTTTTCAGTGCTTCTTCAGTCCGGATAAAATAGATGTCCGTGCATTCGCCGTTCTTAATCGCCTCATCGCTGACGGTGAGAAAGGTCCCCATAGCAGGAAATATGGGCTGTCCCCCCATTTACGCTTACTGAAAAATGAATCCGGAAAAATACGCTAATTATTAGTGCTGCTCCCGCCAATCATTCCGGCAGAAAAGGGATCCCATGCAGCCTTTCATAAAAGAAGTGGATACGGGCAGGTACCATTCACCCGGGCGGTGGCAATAATGCTCGGGATCATCGGGGGAACGAGCCTCCTCTTCTCCACGCTTCCGGCCCTAAAAAAAAGGCAGGTGGACACCCCGTTCGGGAACGCGGAGATCCTCGTCGGGGAGGTTGCGCTCCTGATGCGTCACCAGCAGGACCTCCCGCCCCACCGGATCAATTTCCGTGCAAATATGGCTGCACTTGCTCTTGCCGGTGCGGACCGCGTCATCGCGTTCGGCTCAACCGGGTCCCTGAACCATGATATCGCGCCCGGAACACTCGTCATACCCACCGATTACCTGAGCATGATCGAGATCCCCTCCATCCATGACCATGCCATTGAGCACGTCATGCCGGATCTTTCGGCGGAACTTTCGCAGGAATTGCGCCGGATCATACCGGCAGCCCGGCTGGGCGGCACGTACGTGCAGACCCGGGGCCCGCGTTTCGAGACGGTTGCCGAGATCGCCGTTCTTTCCCGGTTTGCCGACATTGTGGGTATGACCCTTGCGTCCGAGGCAACGCTCGCCCGTGAGCTCGGGATGCCGTTTGCCGCTATCTGCACGGTAGACAATTACGCAAACGGGCTTGCAGATGGAGTCCTTACGTGGGACGAGGTGCTTGAGATCTCCCGGCAGTACCGGGAGCGGACCGGCAGGATTCTGGATACGATCATACAACAGATGGCTTAACGGAGGAGAGTTATGGACGATATTTTTGGCAGGCAGCAGTCCATCCTGATTGCGGATGTATTGGTAAACGACAGGATCGCGGACATTTTTGTCAGGGACGATGGCACCATCGGTGCAATCGGTGAGGGAATCCGGAAGGACCATAAGGGTGAAGCGGATCTTATTATCGACGGGAACGGGGCCATCGCGCTCCCGGGGATGGTAAATACCCACACTCACGCGGCCATGAGTCTCCTGCGGGGGTATGCCGACGATATGATCCTGCAGGACTGGCTGAGCCAGAAGATCTGGCCGCTCGAAGCCCACCTGACCCCGGCCGATGTGTACTGGGGGACGAGACTTGCCTGCCTCGAGATGATCCGGACCGGGACTGTTGCCTTCAACGACATGTACTTCATGATGGAGGAGGCAGCCCGTGCTGTCGGAGAGGCTGGTATCCGCGCAACCCTCTCCTATGGGTTCATCGACCTCTTCAACCCGGAGAAACGGGAGGCGGAATGCAAAGCCACGGAGAATCTCGTCCGCTATATCCGTTCCTTACACAATCCCCGTATCAAAGCGGCTGCCGGCCCGCACGCGATCTACACGGTTTCACCGGAAGGCCTCCGCTGGTGTGCGGAATTCGCTCTTCAGGAAAAGATCGGTATCCACATCCATCTCTCGGAGACAGAAAAAGAGGTAAATGACTGTATCGCCCAGAATGGCAAACGCCCGGCAGTGCATCTTGATGATTGCGGGGTCCTCACCCCCCATACCGTTGCCGCCCATTGCTGCTGGCTCGATGAGGCAGAATGTACGCTCCTTGGAAAGCGCGGTTCTTCCGTATCGCACAATCCGTCGAGCAACATGAAACTGGCCACCAACCGGGCTATGCCGTACCACTGGCTGAACCCGGCTGGTGTAAATACCTGTCTCGGGACGGACGGGTGCGCCTCGAATAACAATCTCGACATGTTCGAAGAGGCAAAGACCGCAGCCCTGCTCCAGAAGTTCTCGTGGAACAACCCGACCCTCCTTCCTGCACACGAGGCCCTAGCCATGGCCACCGTGAACGGCGCAAAGGGCCTCGGTCTTGCCACCGGAATGCTTGTTGCCGGTGCACCGGCCGATCTCATCCTTGTGAGCGCCCGCACTGCCTGCAACACGCCCCTGCACAACGCAACCTCCAACTTGGTCTATTCCTGTAGCGGCGGGGCTGTCGAGACCACCATCTGCGACGGCAGGGTGCTCATGCTCGACCGTGAAGTCCCGGGTGAGGAGCAGATTCTGTCTGAAGCAACAAAGGCAGCACAGGAACTGGTCCGGCGGGCACAGTCCGCATAAGGTGTCCCGGATGCGTTTTCCTGTTCCCTTACGGGCAACTCTGCCTTTCTGGATTATCCTGATCCTTATTGTCGGAATTTTCTCTGCCGGGTGCACGGATTTCCCGGTATGGGATGACGGCTCATCCCTCCGCGCTAATACGACCGGTGACCTGCGGGCATATTTCCTCGATGTCGGGCAGGGAGACTCCTCGGTCATCCTCTTTAAGGACAAGGTCATCCTGATCGATGCCGGTGAGATTGACCGGGGTGACCGGGTTGTCAGCGATCTCAAAAAACTCGGGGTAACCCGCATCGACCTTCTGGTTGCAACCCATCCGCACTCCGACCATATCGGAGGGATGCCAAAAGTCCTCGCAGCATTCCCGGTTAAAAAAGTGCTTGATTCCGGCATCCCTTCCACGTCCTCCCTGTACGAGCATTTCCTCGAAACAGTGGACGAGGAAAATATTCCCTATGTTGTTGCAGAACAGGGACAGACCATCGATCTCGATCCGTCTCTCCGCATTCTCGTTCTCTCTCCCCCGAAGGAACGGATCGGGGACGACATCAACACGAACAGCATTGTCCTGCGGATCTCGTACGGGACCGTGAACCTCCTTTATACCGGTGATGCAACAACTGCTGCCGAAGATGTGATGGTAAAGGCCGGCTACCCGCTCAGTGCGGATGTCCTCAAGGTTGGCCACCACGGCAGTTCCGGTTCCAGTTCGGCGGCTTTCCTCCGCCGCGTGGACCCGGAAGTCGCGATCATCTCCCTTGGTGAAGATAACGAGTATGGCCACCCGCACCGGGAAACCCTTGAACGTCTGAATGCTGCCGGACCCCTCGTGCTCCGCACAGACCTCGACGGCACGGTCCTGGTAACGAGCAACGGGGCAACGTATTCTGTTGTCACGGAAAAAGACAGCGAGGATATCTGGTCGCAGCCCGGCACAACAACGGCTACTCCCGGCATAACAGCAACCCCGGTCTCACCAGTAACGACCGTCACGACAAAAGGACCTGTGCCGTTTACCCTTCCAACAATCCCGTCCAACATCACGGTCCCGGTACCGTCCTTCACCATCCCTTCCCTCCAGGTCGGGAATGCATCTTCAGTACACATCAGCGCCGTGCAGTTCAATGCACCGGGCGACGACACAATGAACCTGAATGGCGAGTGGGTCCGGCTTGCCAACCGTGGGGACGATGCAGTCCTCCTCACCAGCTGGACACTCGCGGACAGGAACAGTGCGGAACCGTACCGGTTCCCGGCCTTCCTCCTCCTGCCCGGGAATTCGGTCACCATTTATACCGGGAGCGGTGTGCTGAACGATACCTCACTCTTCATGGGCCGGACAGAGCCGATCTGGGGTAACAGTGGCGACCTCGCAACATTAAAGGACGGGAGCGGGAATATCATTGACCAGAGATCGGAGGCAGGATCATCATGAAAGTGAGCATTGACCGGATCGAGGAAGGAATTGCAGTACTAATCCTGCACGAAGATCCCCGGGGGCGGATCCATCTCCCGGTCCCGCTTCTCCCTCCCGGTTGCAGGGAAGGGGATATCCTGACCCTGTCGCTTGAACCGGATCCTGACGGTACCGCAGCGGCAAAGGAGCGGGTCTCCGGGCTTATTGAAAAGCTGAGAAAAAAGTAATTTTTTTTCTTTGGTGAAACGGGCATGAACCGATCCGGTTCACACCCAGTCCGTGCAAACCGGCAAATATTTTTTCAACGGTCCTGATCCGCCGCGGGGGCGCCCCTTCGGGAGTGGCGGCGCATTGCGATGCCTCTGTATTATCTGTACGGGAAATTTCTCCGCGATTGTGTACTTTTAATGCGGCACAATAGTAATCGGGGAATGCCCCGGTATCGGGAGCAGAGCCCCCGGGAGCGTCATGATTAATATCAGATTTAATATGAAAATGAGTAACTCACCGACTCCCTTCACGAAGATTCTGTTCAAGAACTGAGTCCGGGTGAATTACCTTAAAGCCATGTTCGACAATAAAGTCAATAGCCGTTTGAATGTCCATCTTGGAATCTCTGGTAACTTTCTGAATGACCGGTCGTTTGGGTTGCTTTGCATTTTTCATCGGTTCGACATAAAGTTCCTTGTTACAGAGAAGATGCCAGAGGA
>JBAZHD010000053.1:0-23554 GCA_041652515.1 Methanoregula sp. | reverse complement strand
CGGATTCATCATGATAAAAACACGGGAACCGTCGAGTGACGGAATTACCGGCCTCATGCAGGCACTTTTTCCGGAATGTCTGTTTTAACAGGAAGTCTGAAAAGGATTTCGCTCATAGTGCCGGGTATTCCGCGTGCCCGGGAAAGAGCAGCGCAACGGAGTCAGCGCAACGGAGCTTGCCGAAAAGCCCGGCTACAGTAAGTCCACGCACATCAAGTACCTGAAGAAAGCGGAGAACAAGGTGATGAAGGAAATATTTGGGCGAATAACCTGATTGATAATTCACGGCCTCCGTCTCTTCCCATGCAGAAAAGGTTTAAAGGGTTTCTTCCTATTTGTTGTTGTCATGAAACGGGGCAGCAAAAAAATTGAGAAGGATGACGCCGTCAGCAGGAAACCGGAACCTGAAGAAGCCGGCAGCAAAAAAACCGGGGGTGACGATTCCGGGACATTCAGACAGACCAGAGAAATGATCGGGGGCAATCCAAACGGGATTGATGCGATCAGGGCCCTCCAGATGATCGCCGGGGGGATCGCTGCTCTGGTACTGATCTGGTTGATTCTCCACAATATCCTGCATATTATCTGATTTTTTTATTGTTCGTACCGGTTTTGTCGGGACAACCTTACCTGGTGAACATTCCGTCAGTAAAAATCCCAAAAGGTTTACTCTTATACGGTGCAGTGTATTATAATGGCTGAGAATGGAACCTCTTTTCCTAAGATTGTCAAGTCGCTCGGTCTGGTATTCGGGGATATCGGTACAAGCCCGATCTACACGGTCGGGGCAATCCTGCTCTTCGTGCTTCCGACCACCTTCAATATGTTCGGGCTCCTGTCCCTGATTACGTGGACGTTGTTTACCATCATCACCATCCAGTACATATGGCTCGCCATGTCGCTCTCCGATAAGGGTGAAGGGGGAACGATTGTTCTTAAAACCATCCTTGATACCCTGCTGAAACCCGGCATCACCGCATCCGCTGTTTCCATCCTCACGATCATCGGGATCGCTCTCTTTATCGGGGACGGTGTCATCACGCCGGCTATCAGTATCCTTTCGGCTGTCGAAGGCATCCTGTTGATCCCGGGATTTGAAGAAACGGGCGGAATGACGCTCCTCTTCGTTGCCGCTCTCATCGCCATCGGGCTGTTCCTCTTCCAGAAACGGGGGACCGATCGTGTTGCATGGGCATTTGGGCCAGTCATGGTCTTATGGTTTCTGGCCCTCGCAATATCCGGTGTAATTTCAATTATCGGTGCTCCGCAGGTTCTATACGCACTGAACCCGGTATACGCATTTGAATTTATTCTCGAAAACGGCTGGGCCTCGCTCATTGTCCTGTCCGCGGTGATACTCTGCGTCACCGGGGGAGAGGCACTCTATGCAGACATGGGACATCTTGGCAGGGAACCGATAGTCAAAGGCTGGGTCATCGTCTTCCCGGCACTCATACTCAGTTATCTCGGGCAGGGCGCTTATGTTATCATGACCAATAACACGCACAATGTCCTCTTCTCGATGATCAATCACATCAGCCCGGTGATTTACGTCCCCTTCCTCATCCTGAGCATCTGTGCGACTGTCATCGCATCACAGGCAATGATCTCCGGCATGTTCTCCATTGTTTACCAGGGTATGACGACCCGCATCCTCCCGAAGATGAAGATCGAGTACACCTCGCCCGAACTGCAGTCCCAGATCTATATCGATGCAATCAACTGGCTGCTGCTCTGCGCTGTGCTCGTCGTCATGTTTGAGTTCCGTTCATCGGAGAACCTTGCATCTGCCTATGGTCTTGCCGTTTCGGGTTCGATGATGATCTCCGCCATCATGATGGCAATCATCTTCCTGCACCGGAAAAAACCCGCTGAGATGATCATTGCAGGGGTACTCATTATCATTGACGGGTTGTTCTTCCTCTCGACCCTCCAGAAGATCCCGCGGGGGGCTTTCTGGTCGTTCTTTATCGCCGCCATCCCTCTCATCATCATTGTCACGTTCATCCTGGGACAGAAAAAACTCCACACCCTTATTCGTCCGATCCCCCTTGAGGAGTTTCTCCCGCGATTCCGGGAGAGTTATATAAACCTCCCGAAACTCCATGGGACTGCCCTTTACTTTACTTCGGATGAACTGAATCTCTCTCCCTATCTCTCCCAGATCTTTTTCCAGAATGAGATCCAGTACGAGAATAATATCCTCGTGTCAATCAAAATTACCGACAAGCCGTTTGGCATCGATACCGCGTTCGATTCCGATCTTGCTCCGGGCCTCCATCAATTCACGATAACGGCAGGATATATGGAAATTTTCAACGTAGTCGGGCTGTTAAAAGAACGTTCAATTGACGCAAAGACAATATTCTATGGTATAGAAAATATCGTCAGCGATGTCCCGCTCTGGAAACTCTATGGGATTATCAAGAAGATATCCCCACCGTTCGTCCAGTTCTATGCACTCCCCCCGGAAAAGATCCACGGAGTTGTGACAAGGGTTGTGATGTGAAGGAATCCCGCCATCACAAATTATTGCCATAATGCCAACAGGTTTATTGGGTTCAGTCTCGTAAGATCCCGGGACAGGATCGATTCGATGAAAAAAGTCATTATCGAAGTTCCAAAAGAAAAATCTGGAAAAATCCAGGAAAAGTTCAGGGACGTCCTTTTCTCGGTCAATGAGGGAGAAAAATCTACCCGGTTCACCCTTTACGTTCCGGATGACATGCTCGATGAACTGATCCACCAGACCAATGGATCCGTTTCAACACAATCCCGGCCCCTCTGGACGGGACTCATTCCTGAGTATGGGACTGTTTCTGATGATGACCGGATGACGCTCATCGAAGTCTCCACTCCGGATTTTGTCATATCCCCGTTCGTGGAAAAACTCAAGGAACAATACGGTCTCACGAAAAAGAAATCAAAAACTCCCATCGAGAAGATCATCGCTGCAACAGAACCATTTACGGAATTTGATCAGACCAAATTCATCCTTGCTGCCATTGCCGGATTAGTGGCACTTATCGGATTATTCCTCAATAACGTCGGCATCATTATCGGTGCAATGCTTTTATCCCCCTTACTTGGCCCGATTTATGCTCTGGCAGTTTATGTTGCGATCGGGGATATGAAAACAACCCTGCGCTGTATCGGGATATTGGGACTGATGGTGTTCATGCTGGTTGGGATCGCAGCCCTGGCCACCTTTGCGCTCTCGTTCGTTATTCCGCTGACACTTACATCGGAGATACTTGCTCGGGAGGACCCGAATGCGGTATATATCCTGATGGCAGTTCTTCTCGGGTTTGCCACCATGACCGCCTTGTCGAAAGGTATCCCGGAAGGGATCGCAGGGGTGGCTATCGCTGCGGCGCTCCTTCCTCCGGCGGTTGTGACAGGCCTGTCTTTTGTCCTGTTTCCCGAGGGAGCTCTCAGGGCAGCTGTCCTCACGCTCCAGAACATTGTCGGGCTCATCGCAGGCAGTATCATGGGGGCACTGTTCCTCAACATTGGTCCACGTGATATGTTCAGGCATGGCCTTTCACGGCATTTAATCACCCGCTTTCTCTGGTTCCTTGCGGTCCTTATTGTATTTCTGGTAATCGTCTCGTTCCTTGTATGACAATGCACGGGGGTTAATGAGGACTTTCCCTTAAAGAACCTTAAAAAAGGGTTTTTTTTTGCAGGTTTTTCTTCCCGGTAATCGTGTGACAGACGCGATATGGTTATAGCTTTTCAGGAAATATCCGGTTGAGTAATCCGGCATTCTTCGAGTTCTCCGGCATGGAACACTTTTATGTCAACCGGCCTGCCCTGCCGGAACTGTTGTAACCTCTTCTTGTACATCTCCGGATCCTGCCGGAAATTGTGAACAGTGAAGTATTCGTGAATGATCTCATGAAACACGATCTGCTGGGTGAGGTATGCATTCTCGTATTCCTTAACCCCCCGCGCAATCGTGAGACATTCTTCATATGAAAACTCAGGATCATGTCGGCCATGATTGTCTTTATGAGCGAACTGGCGCCAGGTAATGTTGCCCGGTACTCCAGCGCTGCGGCGGAGCATATGCGGGTAGATCCGGCACCCGGAAAACCGTTGTTCATAGATCCGGCACTTCCCGTCCTTGAGGAACCAGCAGGATCTGCCTGCATCATTTTTCATCCGCAGGGCGTACCCTGATACATACAGCATACCGTTCTGGTCGCAAAATTCAGGGTCGGGTGCAGGTTCATATGCAATGGGATCAATGGATTTCACACGTTCCACATCCCGGTCAAGCAGGAAAATGTGGTTGTTGATTTCCTGTGTACAGCACGCCCCGCACGACGTGCAACGAAACTTAGCTGACCAGATATCACTTGCCACCCGCTCAAGTGGATATTCGAAGAGGCGGTTGCGTTCCTGGATGAGTGCAATGATACGATACGGGATCGGGATATCCGGCATCAGTAACCGCTCCGGTGCATGGTATCTGTTGTCGTGAATTCAATGTCAGTGATCACATATTCTGCATGGACTTCTTCCCCTTCGGGAAGGATAATGTCGGAGGCAATCTGTATCGGGATCCGGTAACCTCCTTCATCGCGATATCCTGAGAACCTGCTGGCAAAATGGCCGGGCACCGGGCGGCCGGTCTCCGGATGTGTCTTCTGGCATGACTCGATACTCTCTATCCCGCCCCGCTCGTTGAAACGGACGAGGGCTTCAACTGATTGATCCTTATCCCGGATTGTTGCTTTAGCCGTTGAATCATCGATATTTTCCCATCTGATGAAATCAGTTGAACCGTGGATGACGGGGAACAGGCATGTGCTGGCCAGGTACCGGAAGAGTGAACCAACCTTCACCTCCTCCGTATGCGCATTTTCGAGCGGAAAGAGCGAGAAAAGGTTAAGGTACATTCCCGCGTCGCGATCGATATAGTAATCGAATGCCTCAAGCCATACACCGGGAACCCAGGTGATAGTCGAACGCCACACGAATCCCGGTACTGCAAGGGAAAAGAATGCCGTACCCCCCATGTTCATCCATCGCCCGGTTTTCCCGTACCGGATCCTGCCGGCATGCCGGATATGTACGCAGCCGATCGGGTCCCGGTTCTCTCCCAGTGCCCATTCAACGTATCGTGCAACCGGTTCGGGACGGGTCGGAACGGAAACCTTCGCGGGCGTCGGGGCGTGGAAAACAATCAAACGAAGATAACGCAACTGCTCTTCGACCATTATCCCGAAGAGCTCGTTGCCGATAATAATGAGGAAGAGAAAGATCGGGAAACACAGGATGCTCCCGAAAACCAGCATATCAGGCATCAGCCGGCCCCCGGCCCCCGCATCCTCACATCCACCTGCCGGAACGGAATCTCGATATTCTCCTCAGTGAACCTGCGGGCAATGCGGCTGTTCACCCAGTCCTGGACATCCCACGAGTAATCGTAGTTGTTCGTCCAGAGGATGAGCTGCCCGGAGAGTGCAGATTCGCCAAATTCGAGGAAATAGACCGAAGGTGCGGGATCGGTTACGACCCATGATGTCTTCTCAATAGCCTCCCGGGCGATGGCAAGAAGGATCTCTTTTACCTTTTCCATGTCTGAACCATAGGCCACAGAGAACGGGATACGGACTTTCATGGTTACATCCGGCATCGCGTAATTGATAACCACGCTCGATGTAACTGTCGCGTTCGGGACCGTAACGATCTGGTTGTCCAGGGTTTTAATACGGGTACTCCGGAGTCCGATACTCATCACATCGCCAAAAAATGTATCGATCTTTACCCGGTCACCGATCCTGAATGGCTTGTCAACGGCAATGATAGCACCGCCAAGAAAGTTGCTCAGGATTTCCTGTGCGGCCAGGGCAAGGGCGAGGGCACCGATCCCTGCTCCCGCAAGGAGGGGTGTGATATCGATCTCGAAGTTGGAAAGAATCAGGAGGAATGCCACGAACCAGATCAGGTACCGTGCTGCAATCTCCAGGAGCGGTATGAGCCGGTCATCGAGATCAGTTTCTGTTTTTTCTGCCACCCGCGTGCCATATGTCCGGATAAGGTTGTAAGAGAAAACCGAGGAGATCCATGCCGCAAACAGGATGAATACAGCATTGATCATCTGGTCGGTGATGAGCCAGCCCATCGACTCCGGAACAATATCGAAACGGGTCAGGGCGATGTAGACCGACAGGGCAATGATTGCAACAACGAGAGGAGTTCCCACGGCCATAAGGATGATGTCATCCAGTGGGGACTCCGTTGCTTCTACCCTCTTCTTCAGCCACCGGATAACGACATATGCAGCACCGGCCAGGACCAGCCCGGCTGCAACCGTAATGGCGGCATATAAATAACCGGGGTCCATCAGGTTCTCCCCCGGCATACGTGTTTTTCAGAGGTAATCTGGTTCATGGCGTTCTTCCCTTACAGTTTTTTGTACCAGATATTCATGCTCTCCACCGAACCGCAGATGTTGGTGTTGTTGGGGAGCATGCCCCCGAACTCGTATCCTGCACCGGCGAATACCGTATTGATCGGCCCAAAACCTGCCCGGCAGATTGTGTAGGTAAGCCGGATCCCCTCTTTTTTGAGTTCGGACTCCATGGTATGGAGGAGCAGGCTCGCAAACCCGCGTCCCCTGAAGAGCGGACCGGTGGCAAAATCAGTCACTTCTGCATTCTGGTTCTCTACATCAATCTCACAGGATGCCACAGCCGCAAGAAGGTGGGATTTTTTCATGACAAAATACCGGATTGATCCCTGCATTGTCTCGCGGATATAATCGGGATCTCCGATGGGGAACGGATAGGATGTGAAAATTGTTCGGAGGAGTGCTGCAATATCGTCAGCATCTCCCGCATGGCCATGCATGAGCGAGAAACCGTCCGGAACCGTAGGTGTATGTCTCTCCCCCGCGTGGCTGAACGCATCCGACAGGACATTTGCTGTTACTGTCGCATCAGGAATCTCTTTCCGTTTTGGATCCAGGTATTTTCCCATGAAAACCGCAGGTTCGTCTCCCCGGTAAAAGAACGGGACCGTGGCTTCCGTGATGTATCCATCACTCGCAAAAATCTCCACTGATGATTCCGGCACCTTGACGAAAATTTTTGTATAGCCTTCCTTATGGGCAAGGCTATCGGCGTAACGGATGATGTCCGGGATATCGGACGGGGCCAGTTTCATCACGTAGACCCGGTTGTTGAAATGACCGTGCTGGATAACGCTGTTCCCCCGGTGCTGGACGGTATCAGAGTGGGTCATCCTGCCTCCTGTCAATCCGGTCATTATTCGCCGGGATCAGGGTCGTTGTCTCATCGTAGTCAGCGAGCAGTTTTGCCACTCCGACCACTTTCGATTCATCGGCACGGTTGATGTTCAGCTGCAGTTTGCAGGCAATACAGTCGCCGTTGCAGAAGATGCGATCGTAGTTTGCCGGCTCCTGGTACGTGCAGATCATCCCTTCGTAATTCCGGAGCACCACCTTGTGTACCGACCAGGTCAGCAGGTAATTGGGGAAGACCGGGATCTTACCCCCGCCGCCCGGTGCATCGACCACATACCGGGGTACGGCAAACCCGCTGGTGTGCCCGATCAGGTTCTCCATGATCTCGATGCCCTTGGATACCGGTGTACGGAAATGACTGATGCCTTCCGAGAGGTCGCACTGATAGAGATAGTACGGGCGGATACGGTTCCGGACAAGCTGGTGGACGAGCTCTTTCATGATTCGCGGGCAGTCGTTGATGCCCGCGAGCAGGACCGACTGGTTGCCGAGCGGGATGCCGGCATCGGCGAGTTTTGCAACGGCTGCCCGGGCGGAGTCTGTCATTTCCTTGGGGTGGTTGAACTGCGTGTTGACCCAGACCGGGTGGTGCTTTTTTAAGACTGCCACAAGTTCATCAGTGACCCGGAACGGCAGGACGACCGGGACACGTGTCCCGATTCGTATCACTTCCACATGCGGGATGGCACGGAGTTCGGTAAGGATCCAGTCCAGGTATTCGTCGCTGAGCATGAACGGGTCTCCCCCGGACATGAGGACATCGCGGATCTGCGGGTTTTTCCGGATATAGTCGATCCCGTCAAGGATTTTCTCCCGGTCCGGGATCGAATCAACGTCGCCGACTTTGCGTTTCCGCGTGCAGTGCCGGCAGTACATGGCGCAGGTATTGCTGACAAGGAAGAGAACCCTGTCCGGGTACCGGTGGGTGATGCAGTCGCAGGGACTGTCTTTATCCTCTGCCAGCGGGTCGGCAAGTTCGTAATGTTCGACAATAAGCTCCTTGGGAGACGGGAACGCCTGCTTGAAGATCGGATCGTTCTTGTAATCGTTCACATCGATGAGCGAGAGGTAATACGGGGTGATGCTGAGCGGGAACTTCTCAATGGTCTTCCGGAGTTGTTCCTTCTCATCCTGGCTGAATGTTATTCCCAGCAACTGCTGGAATGTGTCGATATTCCGGACCACGTGCCGGACCTGCCACCGCCAGTCTTTCCAGTAATCCGGGCCCTGCTGTGCCGGGCTGCTCTGCGGGCGGAGCATGCTCGGATCTTTTGGTTTTTCGGCCCCGTGGTAATGCGCCTTGAGTACCGACAAAAAATCCTTGAAAGTATTCCTCATCTGGCCGCTCAGATCAGAAAAAGGGCGGGGATTATCCCCAGTACCTGAAATCTGCGGGGCTCGTTGTGGGGTGTCTGATGCTGTGGTCATTCTATTGCACTCCCTTAAAACAACCACAATTTTTTCGGCTCGAAATCCGTCAGTGCGTGGCTGTAATCATCGAACCACCGGGCTACCGGGTTGCTTTTAAAGACCATGAACTTCCCGATATTCGCGTTTTCCGCGGCCTGGTGGTACCGCATGAAAACGTGCTCGGCAGTCGTGCCGACTACTTCGATCTTCCCGGTTGCATGGGACATGATGAACCGTGCCCGCTTTGCAAGCCCCGAACAGGCTCTCCAGGATTTCTGGATGATCTCGTAAGACTGCTCGACCGGGATCTGGAAGTACTGGTTGCCGGTAGTCGGCCTGCACTGGAAAACATAGTATGGAGAGATGCCGGCAAACGATAACTTGCGGAAGAGTGTTGTCATGGTTTCCGGGTTATCATTGATTCCGTTCAGGATCGGTGTCTGGCTGACAACGATAACACCGGCGTTCCGGAGGGCTTCTGCCGCCTGGATCGATACCCCGGTCAGCTCACGGGGATGGTTGAAATGCGCCATCAGGTAGATGCGCTTCTCCGGCGTGCTGTACCGCGAGAGGGTATAGAGAAGATTCGGGTCATTGAGAATCCGGTAGGGATTATATGCCAGCATCTTGCTGCCAATCCGGATAATGTTGACATGCGGGATCTCCCGGAGCTCGCGGAGTACCGGTTCGATCTGGCGGGTCTCGAGCATGAGGGGATCTCCACCGGTTAACAGGACGTTAGTTATTTCCTTGTGCTCCCGGATGTACTCGATATTTGCGGAAACATCCTTCACGGTCTCACATTCGCAGGACATGAAGAGGCGTTTCCGGAAACAGAATCGGCATATGCCGCCGCACACATCGGTGAGCAGGAGAAGGCCGGTCTGATTATATTTATGCTGCAGGCCGGGTTTTTTGGTATAATCTTTTTCGCATGATGGATCGGCTGATCCTCCGGCTTTGAGTTCAAGGGAATCGGGAATTGCAATTTTTTTCAGCGGATCGTGCCCGTCTTTCCAGTCAATTAGCGAGAGATAGTACTCGTTAGTACGGAACGGGAAAAGGTCGGTTACCGTCTCCATCTTCTCCCTCGCCTTGGGGGCGAGTCCTACAAGGTTGTCTAGCTCGGAAATTGATGTAATGTACTTGGGATTCATAGTAAGTCACCTCGGTTCTGGGGGCGTTACTCTACCCGTCAGAGGGTAGGGAACGAGCGGTGCGGAAATTTCCGGATTGTTATTAACAGAAATTGGTTGTAGTTAGATGCACCACTCAGTAAACTTTCCTTTAGGGCTCACCCTTTAAACCCTTTGTGTTATTACCACTTTACAGAACCAAAACGGCAAACAGGGGCTGAGTTATGCCCGGACAGAAAAACCGATTATGGACTTTTTTTCCACAACCGGGCCAGATATACTAATAAAATATCGTAAGATTCTTCAACAAATCCCGGAATACGATAGTATATCCGGAAAAAGTCAGTTCCCAATACCGGCGGAGTATTTTATGTCACCTGCAAAACGTAATAAACAACAATCGGTGACACAGATACTCAAAACCCTTGCATCGGACCTTGGTATCCTGTGTGTAACTGCATTGATCATCCTGACGGTTTATGCCATCGATACCGTTACGCCGCTGGGCGAACCGGTCTGGCTTCTCTATTTCATCCCCCTTATCCTGTCTTACTGGTCGGGCAGGTATTATGCAATTCCGACGGTCTTTTTAACAACGGTGCTCTTTCTTGTGGCAGGTTTTCTCCTCTCCCCTCAGGGGATTCCCGTGCAAATGGCCATTCTCAGCCGGTTCACCTTTTTTTTGATCTTTTTCATCGTGGCGTTAGTACTCTGGACGATACGCGGGCGACAGATCCGTGCGGAATACCTGACCTGATGTATTTGCATTACCATTCAGGATTTCCTGAGAAACGGTGCCATGAGAATGAAGAGCCGGGTAACCGTATCTCAAGGGGTCGTATTATTATACCGGAATGAGCGGGAACCAGGATTTAATCACCATCTTTTTTAATGGAAAAGGCCTTTAAAAATTATGAATTTTCCAAAATGCATGGTTCTTCTGTTGGTACTTGCCTGTGTCGCAATGGTTACAGCAGGATGTACTTCGTCCCAACCAGCAACCACTCTGACAGCAACCGCTGCACCGCAGGCTGCACAGGCACCTGGTGCTGCCGCAGCACCAGCCGCGGCAACACCCGCCCCCTCCACTACGCCGGAATGTCCCGACAAGTACGAGAAGGGTGTCTGGGACTATTCGTGGGACACCCGTTGGATGGGGTATGCAGGTAACCACGATATCCGCACCATTGCGGATGGACAGGAGGGCCAGCCCGATTCATGGAACGGCATTAATGCCCCCCCGGCAACGGATCTGAAGCTCACCCAGACGTGCCGGGATGTGACCGGTACTGTAGCATTCGCCACGGAACCGGAGTGTACAGGCACGGTCACCGGCAGGATCGAGAATAACCAGTTGATCGGCACATGGAAGACCAGCGGCTGCGAACCTGAAGATAAGAGCTCGGATGGGAAATTCACCCTGACCATGGCCGCTGACAATAAGACCTGGACGGGAAAACTTATTGGTACTGCCTGGCTTGACTGGTGCTCCGACTGTCCACCGAACTGGGCCGGAAGAAGAGTTTAATCCGTTGTCATGAAAATTATGAGATTTCTCTCCGATGCTCAACACAACCGGAAATTGAGTTCGCAAAGCAAAAGTTTCATTGCTTTGGTGCGAAATCTTTGACTTCATGCGGATTTTTTCCGGAAATTTTTTCCCGAAAATTTCCGGAAGATTTCCCGGAATTTTTAAAAATTATTTCCGGAAAATTCCGGGGCAATCCTGCCAGGGTTATTTGCCAGCCGGGAGATCCGGGCAGGAGTCCGGAAACGCACTATCCCTATGGGTGCCCGGGGCAGGGAGATACGGAAGAGCCCGGGAGGGATACACTCAACAGATGCTGAAATCGCCTCCGATTCCCGGTTTTTCCGGACCGTTTGGCAACATTTCTGTAAAATGCGGCACCCCACTTTCTGGAACCGTTCATTTCAGTCTCCGATTCGCGATCTTATGCCATTTCCGCTACCGGAAATGTCCACATTCAGCAACGATACAGCGGCCGATATTCTTGGATACGGGCTGGAGGCTGTACCCTGGGAGGAGACCGGGAAACAGCCCTGGCGGGTTCCTGCCGGGTGGGTGAGATTTCACGTCAGATATCGTCGGTAACGTCGATGAGATCCCTTATTTTGGGGATGGGAGAAACCGGGCAGTTTACGGGGTCCATTTCTCTCATTCCGGATGCCCAACTGCACAAATTCCCGGAAAAACGGTCGGAATGACTGCACAAATTCGCCAGGAAAAGCCCTGTTTTACGTCCTGAAGGCAACGACCGGAAGTCATGTCGCTAATAGACGCTATTGGACGGGCGATCTGAGGCTGCAACGTATTTGGGGTCGTTGAGGGGGGTGGGGGTGGGGCCGGATGATGATAGGGGGGTTTTGGAGGGGTGTCGGGTTTTACGTCGGAGAATGGGTGGGTGTGGGGGAAATTATTGGTGATTAATAGTGGATCCGGAGATCCTTTATCATGGTATGAAATTGGATCCGAAAATTTTGTGCGAGGTTTTTTTTGCAGAGTGTAACTGAATTTTTATCCTGGAAATTTTGAATTTTGTGAACGATGTTCAACACAACCGGGAATTGAGTTTGCAAAACAAAATTTTCATTGCTTTGGTGCGAAGTCTTTGACTTCATGCGGTTTTTTTAGCCCGTAACCAGGACAGAAATGTTGAATGAGGATCCGGGATCCGGACAACCTGGCCCTTGAATGCCGGCAGGTTAAAAAAAAAGAGAATGACGCTGATCAATCCAGCCTGAATGCCAGGATACGGTGTGCTTTTTTTGTGGCAGGAAAAAGGCCGGCAATTTTAAAGAGAATCCTGTACACAACATCGAGTTTTTTGATCTCGTCCGAGCGGGTGAAATACCATTCTTCGAGTAACGCAATTCCCTCATTCCAGTGCTCGATCTGTCTGGCATTGTCAATTCCCCAGCAAACCTCAGCCCCGGTTTTCTGCATGGAGGGATGACCGGCTATGCGTTTTGCCGTGTATGTGCTGAAGCAGTCAAAGACCAGAATGCTCCCCGGGAATGCCTGCTGTAACCGTAAAAGGAGTGATTTCACTTCCTCCTCATGGAGATACATGAACAGCCCTTCGGCGATAATGAGGGCCGGCCCGGTTTTTTTTGCAACGGTATCAGTCCACCGGAGATCGGTCACTGATGACGCGATAAAGTGGTACCGGTTCGTTTCATTATAAAAAAGTCTGCGTAATGCGATGATATCGGGATAATCCAGATCGTACCACTCCACGTTCCCATTGGTCAATCTGTAATACCGTGTGTCGAGTCCGCATCCCAGGTGAATTACCGTGCTAAAAGGGTGGGCATCCAGGAATTTTCTTGCATACTGGTCAAATTGTTTTGCCCGGATACAGAGGGTAATCTGTGTTTTTTTTGGAATTTTCAGTGCCGAAAAATCATAATCAATGCGCCGGACCAGCTGGGCCGCTCTCGGGTCGGATAGTATCGGGCGGTCTTTTTCACTCTCGCGTGCTTTACACAGGAGAGGTACGAGCAGGGTCTCCTTCTCCTTGTCTATCTTGATCCTGGTCTTTTTCATATTCACCCGCCCGGTTCCCGTATACAGGATACCTTATTTCCGCCAACCAGCAAAAGTGATTCGGTTTTAACCTATATTCAGCAGGATATCACGGATTTTTAAAAATCCGCCATTTCCGGTATTCCGGGTCTGCGTCCTTCATGTCCTCCCAGAGCCACGCCATCCGGTCAAGGTACCAGAGTTTCCCGAATAGACAAGCGCCATACTGAATACGGTTGGCCAGATGTCGAACGCGAACACCCCCCGGAAGACAAAAAGCATCCCGATGCCAGAGACTCCAGAAAGAATGTTCGGGGCGGTCTGGTGGTGCACCGGTACGGGAACAACATCGCGGTTCAGCAGCCCCGCTCCCCATACGCAGCCTTCGATGCCCCGTGGTCATCAAGCATTGACGGTTCCGGGAAGATCCGGGGTTTATACCTTGTCCACAGGATGGCAAGAGCAATCGGGATGAGGACATGCCCCCCCCAAACCAGAGCCGGCTCCAGGATGCGAGGACGAGGGTCGTTTCTTCTGATGGATGTCTGAAAAACAAAAGCCAATTTTGGAAAGTACCCAAATATTCATGTGCGTTAAAGGCATGTAGGACATAAATCAGGATTTTTTTAAAAATAGTATCCTGATCTCCCGCATATCCCTTATCCCAAATAGTATGACCGGGGATATCTTTCTCATGAATGGTTAACCAGGACGATAATTGAGCAGAAATTAAAAAAGAGGCAATACCCCTTGTGGAAAAGATTTGCATCCAAAAGAAAAATACAGGAAAACAATCCGGATACCACCCCGGTTAGTGCTGACCCCCTCCGGGACGAACTCTACAGCGGTGACCGTCTGGCCCAGCATGCAAAAGAGACCGCAGGCTCGTACAGGATAGAGACAAGGAAAGGACGTGATCGTCTCCTTCCGCGACTTGCCGAAAACGAAAAAAACCTGCTGGAAACCCACGAACTGCTGAACGCCGCCATAGAGGCAGACAGGCGGATTGCGCCCGCCGGTGAATGGCTTTTAGATAATTTCTATATTATCGAAGAACAGATACGGACCGCCCGCCGCCATCTCCCGGAAGAGTACAGCAAAGAACTTCCCCACCTTGCAAACGGGCCGCTTGAAGGATTTCCCCGGGTTTACCATATCGCCAGGGAATTGATCGCCCATAGTGACGGAAGGGTTGATACTGAGAGCCTCTTTGGTTTTATCGATGCATACCAGAGTGTCACCCCTCTGCTGCTTGGAGAACTCTGGGCAATCCCCATTATGCTCCGTCTCTCGCTGATAGAGAACCTGCGCAGGATAGCCGATATTATCTTCGCAAACCGATGTGATCGCGACTCTGCAAACTATTGGGTAGACCGGATGACAGAATTTGCAAAGAAAGACCCCAATAATCTGATCCTGGTCATCGCAGATATGGCACGGTCCGATCCCCCGCTGACCAGTGCATTTGTTGCGGAAATGGCCCGGCAATTGCAGGGCCGGCCTGCAGCGCTCTCATTCCCCCTCACCTGGATAGAACAGAAACTTTCCGAGAGAAACCAGACCATTGAACAGATGATCAATGCTGAGACTCAGGCCCAGGCTGCTGATCAGGTATCGTTCGGGAACAGCATAACCAGCCTTCGCCTCCTTGATACAATGGACTGGCGTGAGTTTGTTGAGCACCTGAGTCTTGTTGAGCACACCCTGAGGAGTGATCCTGCGGATGAATACGCAGCCATGGACTTTGAAACCCGCGACCGGTATCGCCACGAGGTTGAGGAGATAGCAAAAAAGGGAGATCTCCCTGAATGTGATGTTGCCAAAAAAGCAGTGGAACTTGCCCGCAACAGCCGGAGCATGAAAGATAGAAAAGACCGGGCATCGCATGTAGGATACTACCTGATAGACAGCGGAAGAGGCGCTCTTCTCAAAGAACTCTCATTTCATCCTCCTTTGATGGATCGAATCAGAAGAGCGGGACATATCCCTCTCATTTTCCCGTATTTTTGCGGAATCCTGTTCATAACTCTTATTGTAATTTATTTTGGGTATACCCGGCTGATCGAATACGGGTGGTTCGCCCTTCCCCTTCTGGTTCTTCTCCTTGTTCCGGTCAGCCAGGGTGCAATTGCCATAATTAACTGGGTGGTCACTCTTCTGCTCACGCCGAATTTGCTCCCGAAGATGGATTATTCAAAAGGGATACCCGGGGAGCGAAGAACAATCGTAGTAATCCCGACAGTCCTCTCAGGACCTGCAGATGTCGTGTCACTTCTGGATTCACTTGAGATTCGGTACCTTGCAAACCGGGACGATAACCTGTTCTTTGCCTTGTTAACGGATCTTAAGAACGCACCTGTCCAGGAACTGCCTGAAGATAATGAGATTGTCGATCTGCTTGAAGCCGGAATTGTTGATCTGAACGAGAGATACAAGAGCGGGAAAGGAGGGCCCTTCTTCCTCATGCACCGGTCCCGGACCTGGAATGCGGCTGAAGGGGTCTTTATGGGATATGAGAGGAAACGGGGAATCCTCGGGGCATTCAATGACCTCCTGTCAGACAAAGGGAACAACCCATTCTCGCGTATCGCAGGCAACCTGGAGATCCTGACGGGTATCCGATATGTAATAACCCTTGATACCGATACAAAACTTCCCCGCAATAGTGCAAAAAGACTTATCGGTGCGATTGCGCACCCGCTCAACCGTCCGGTACCCGATCAGGAAACCCGGATTTCTTATGAAGGTTATGGCGTTCTCCAGCCCCGTGTCGCCATCACCCTGCCAGAATCAGGGATTTCCCGGTTCGTATCACTATTCGGGGGAGAACTCGGGATTGATCCTTATACCCGTGCAGTATCTGATGTGTACCAGGATGCTTTTCATGAAGGGTCATTTATCGGGAAAGGGATCTATAATCTCGAAGCCTTCTCACGATCGGTCGGAGGGCGGTTCCCTGAAAATCTCATTTTAAGTCATGATTTACTGGAGGGATGTTACGCCAGGACCGGCCTTGTCAGTGATATCCAGATCTTTGAGGAGTATCCGGTCAGTTACCTGGCGGATATGAGACGAAGGCACCGGTGGATCCGGGGCGACTGGCAGATATTGCCGTGGCTGTTTCCCTCCGTCCCGGAACACTCTTCAAAAAAGCAGAAAAATCCGCTCTCGTTCCTCTCACGATGGAAGATCTTTGATAACCTGAGACGAAGCCTCCTGGCCCCTGCAACACTTCTGCTGCTCGTCATTGCGTGGACCTGCCTAACGGATCCACTTTTCTGGACGGCGTTTATCCTGTCGCTCTTTATGATCCCGCCAGTTATTGTTACTGTCTGGAAACTGGGAAAAAAGTCCGCAGAACAGACCTGGATGTTGCATTTCTATGATATGCCCGAGGTTATCCAGGGCCAGGTGGCAGGTCCTCTTTTCGCCCTTGCATTCCTCCCGTATGAAGCATATAGTTCCCTGGATGCGATTCTTCGATCCTGCTGGCGAATGCTTGTGTCTCACCGTCATCTCCTGGAATGGACTACCCACCGGGAGGCCGGCCGGACGGGAAACTACAGTTTTTTTGAAACATACCGGATTATGTGGCCGGGACCGGTAATTGGTGTAGCAGTATTCGCCGGGCTTATTCTCAACCGCCCGTCTGCCTATCCTGTTATCGTCCCGTTTGCCCTGGCATGGATCCTATCTCCTGCCATAGCATGGTTGATAAGCCAGCCAGTACAAACCCCAACCATCCCTCTTACTCCGGGGCAGCAACATTTTTTACGGGGTATCGCACGAAGAACCTGGCGTTTTTTTGAAACCTTTGTCACTGCTGAAGATCATTATCTTCCCCCGGACAATTACCAGGAGCAGCCGGTGCTGGCAGTTGCCCACCGCACTTCCCCGACTGATATCGGACTCTCGCTGCTTGCAAATCTTACCGCATACGACTTTGGGTATATTCCGGTGAGTATCCTGATCGAGCGAACGGGAAATACCCTGGCTACCATGGGGCTGTTAAAGAGATGCCGGGGTCATTTTTACAACTGGTACGATACTATCACCTTAGACCCGCTTCTTCCCCGGTATATCTCTACGGTCGACAGTGGCAACCTTGTCGGCAATCTGATCATATTGAGGCAGGGATTATTTGAAATCCCGTCTTATCCCGTCCTTTCGAAGGGATGTGCTGACGGTCTTGCAGACACACTCACGCTCCTCTCCGGTGCAATCGATGCTGCTACCGGAGTGAATACGGGTGCAGACCCGGGTTTTATCCTGTCAAAAATTGCAGAACTGAAAGACGGTTCAGCCACGATGCCCGGCCCGGCTGTCGATTCCCTGAACCATCTCCGCGCTCTTGACGGGATGGCATCAGAATTACTGGCATCACTCAAAACCCACCCACATGAAGAAGTAAGGTGGTGGGCAGCAGCAGTAAAACGACAGACCGGGACAATGGGTGAGGATTTTCAACTTTTTATTTCATGGGAATCCACCGGCAGTCCTCCCGAAACGATCCGTAAGGAGGTTCCGCAGGATCTGGAACCGCACCTCACGTTAGTCCTGACAACGCTCGAGACGCTGAACAATCAGGTCCCGGCACTTAAGGAGGTTGCAGACATCAGGCATGATCTTCATACCCGGATAGGCCCTCTGCTGGAATGGCTTGATATCCCCCGGGATACGGACGGTGGTGCCGGTTCAGGACGTCACTGGCTGATCCGGACTCTTGAGGAGATGAGGATCTCAAGCGAGCGGGCAGAAGAACGCATCCGGTTGATATCGCACCTTGCAGACCAGTGCAGTGCATATTCCGAAATCGAATATGAATTCCTGTATGATCGGGCGAGTAATCTTCTCGCAATCGGCTATAATGCAACCGATCTCCGGAGGGACGCCAGTTTTTATGACCTGCTTGCATCCGAGGCACGACTCACCAGCTTCATTGGCATCGCCCAGGGTAAGCTTCCGCAGGAGCACTGGTTCGCGCTGGGACGTCTGCTGACGACGACCGGAAATGGGAAACCCACCCTTATTTCCTGGAGTGGATCCATGTTCGAATACCTGATGCCACTCCTCGTCATGCCGACCTATGAGAATACCCTTCTCGATCGCACGTACCGTGCTGTGGTCGCCCGGCAGATCGAGTATGGTCGCAGCCGGGGGGTACCCTGGGGAATATCAGAATCCGGTTATAATATCACCGATACGGCCATGAACTACCAGTACCGGGCATTCGGGATTCCAGGTCTTGGATTCAAGCGGGGGCTTTCCGATGATCTTGTCATTGCTCCGTATGCAGCGATGATGGGACTGATGGTTAGTCCGGTTATGGCCTGTAAAAATCTCGAACAGATGGAGTCTCTGGGGTATGCCGGAGAGTATGGATTTTATGAAGCGGTTGATTACACCCCTTCCAGGGTGTCTCCGGGCCAGAAAGGTACCGTAGTACAGTCATTCATGGCACATCACCAGGGAATGGCTCTGCTCTCGCTCGCGTATGCACTGTTACATTGTCCTATGCAGAGAAGATTTGAGTCAGATCCCAGTCTTCAGGCAACGGTAATGCTTCTTTTGGAGAAGATGCCCCGGAACATTCCGTTCTATCCGCATACCGGCGAGGTCCTGGGAGTCCACAAAAAAAACGGAGACCCAGAATCACTCATGCGGATCTTCAAGACCGCAAACACTCCCCGTCCTGAGGTACATCTCCTGTCAAATGGCAGGTACCAGGTCATGATAAGCAATAGCGGATCCGGGTACAGCAGGTGGAACGATTTAGCCGTGACCCGGTGGCGGGAGGACCCGACTGCTGACGGGAGCGGGACCTTCTGCTATATCAGGGATCTCGCGAGCGGGGAATTCTGGTCGAACGGGTACCAGCCCACCAGGAAGAAACCTGAAACCTACCAGACGATCTTCAAGCAGGCCCGTGCGGAATTCCGGCGAAGGGACCGGGATTTTGATACCCGTACCGAGATTGTCGTATCTCCAGAAGACGATGTGGAGCTGCGAAGGATACTGGTGACAAACCGGTCATGGACAAAACGGACCATTGAGTTTACCAGCTATGCAGAAGTGGTGCTGGCCCCCCAGGCATCCGATGAAACCCATCCTGTTTTTAGCAACCTGTTCGTTGAGACTGAACTGATAAAGGAGAAGAATGCAATCCTTGCTACGAGAAGACCGCGATCGGATGGTGAACATACCCCCTGGATGCTTCACCTGATGACCGTTCAGGGCACCAAAGTAAGAAAAGCATCCTTCGAGACCGACCGGTCAAAATTTATCGGCCGTGAAAAATCCCTTTCACGGCCGGTTGCCATGACCGATTCTTCAACGCTGTCCAATACTGCGGGTCCTGTTCTTGACCCGATTGTTTCTATCCGATGTACCATAACCCTGGATCCACAGGAGACCGCCGGGGTGAATATCTTTACCGGTGTCAGTGAGAGCCGGGAGGGAGCCGTTGCCTTAATCGAGAAGTATTATGACCGGTACATCGCAGACCGGGTATCAGAGCTGGCCTGGACGCATGCCCAGGTTATTCTCAGACAACTGAACGCGACAGAGCGGGAAGCACAGGTGTTTGGTGCACTCGCATCCTCAGTCATCTATGCAAATCCCTCCCGGAGAGCCGGTCAGAATGTGCTTCTGAAGAATACCCGGGGCCAGTCCGGTCTCTGGGGGTATGGAATTTCGGGAGACCTCCCGATCGTACTCGTGAGGATACAGAACAGGAGCAGGATCAGTCTTGTCAAAGAGATGGTGCAGGCTCACGCCTACTGGAAAATGAAGGGACTGATGGTAGATCTGGTTATCTGGAATGAAGATCAGTCAGGGTACCGGCAGGAACTGCACGATGAGATCGTGCGCCAGTTGCCCCAGGGTTCTGAATCATTCCTGTTAAACCGGAAAGGAGGGATTTTTATCCGGCGTTTTGAACAAATGTCGGATGAAGATCGGATCCTTATACAAACCGTGGCACGGGTGATTATTTCAGACCGCTGGGGCACGCTTTCCGAGCAGATGGAACGGGGGGGCTGGGTCGAGATTGCGACCCCGCACCTGCTTCCCACCCGGTCACCGTATCCAGAGCCGGACACCGGTTACACGAAGACTGTTGATGGTCTTCTCTTTTTCAATGGTACCGGGGGATTTTCCCCGGATGGCAGGGAGTATGTCATCATCACGGGAAAATGCAGGGTAACTCCCGCACCCTGGGTGAATGTTCTCGCGAACGAGAACTTCGGGACGGTCATATCAGAAACCGGCAGTTCCTATACATGGAGTGAAAATGCTCATGAGTTCAGGCTGACGCCCTGGATGAACGATCCGGTCCTGGATCACTCGGGAGAGGCCCTGTATATCCGGGATGAAGAGACCGGCCGGTTCTGGTCTCCTTCGGCTTGGCCCGTGCGGGGTGTAAACCAGTGCGTGACCCGGCATGGATTTGGGTATTCTGTCTTTGAGTATTGCGAGCAGGGGATAAGCACCGAACTGACCGTATCTGTGTCTACCGAATCTCCGGTGAAATTCATATCGCTCCGGATCAGGAACAGATCGGGTCGTAAAAGACGCCTGTCTGTCACCGGATATGCAGAATGGGTGCTCGGTGAACTGAGATCGAAGTCCCTGTTGCACGTGATAACGGAAATTGATCCGGCTACCGGAGCAATTTTTGCAAAAAATCCGTATAATAGTGAATTTCCCGGAAGAGTTGCGTTCCTTGATTCCAATTTCCAGAACCGGACCGTGACCGGTGACCGGTATGAGTTTATCGGGCGGAATGGATCACTTGATAAACCTGCAGCAATGGAGCAGGCCCGGCTCACTAACAGGGTCGGGGCAGGTCTTGATCCCTGTGCTGCAATGCAGATCGTCTGCGAACTTACCGATGGAGAGGAACGTGAGATTATCTTTACCCTGGGTGTCGGACGGGATAGTGATGACGCAGGAAGGCTCGTCTTACAAACCCGGGGGGTGGGTGCTGCACATGCAGCACTTGCTGCCGTGAAGGAATACTGGAGCCGGACGCTTGGTGCGGTAAAAATTATCACCCCAGACCAGTCGGTGGATCTGCTGGTCAATGGCTGGCTTTTATACCAGACTATCTCTTCAAGGCTTTATGCACGGTCAGGGTTTTACCAGTCGGGAGGCGCATTTGGGTTTCGGGATCAGCTGCAGGATGTGATGGCACTCATCCACACCCGGCCTGAACTGACGAGAAAACAACTTCTTCTCTGTGCAGGACACCAGTTTGTTGAAGGGGATGTCCAGCACTGGTGGCACCCGCCATTGAACCGCGGGGTGAGGACCCACTGCTCTGACGACTACTTATGGCTTCCGTTCGCTGCCTGCAGATATGTGCTCGGCACCCGTGATACCGGGGTCCTGGATGAGGAGGTTTTATTTCTCGAAGGGCGGAAGATGCTTCCGGAGGAAGACTCGTACTATGATTTGCCGCACCAGTCAGTAACTTCCGGTACCCTGTATGAACACTGCACCCGGGCGATACGGTTTGGACTGAAGTTCGGGACCCATGGTCTCCCTCTGATGGGATCCGGCGACTGGAATGACGGGATGAATCTTGTCGGAGCAGCGGGAAAGGGGGAGAGTGTATGGCTGGGATTTTTCTTCTATGACATTCTTATGCGGTTTTATGAGATTGCGGAACTCCACCATGATCCCCCATTTGCAGAATTATGCAGGGTAAATGCGGAGCGGCTGCGGGAAGACCTGGAGAGGAACGGGTGGGACGGGGAATGGTACCGCCGTGCTTATTTTGATTCAGGTAACCTGCTGGGGTCTTCAAAAAACCCTGAGTGTATGATAGATTCTGTTGCCCAGAGCTGGGCGGTCCTGTCCGGTGCTGCTTCCGAAGAGCGGGCAATAACGGCTATGGGATCGTTAAAAACACATCTCATCGTATCCGAAGACCGGCTGATGCGCCTCCTTACCCCTCCTTTTGATACCAGTCCGATAAATCCCGGGTATATCAAAGGGTATGTTCCCGGGGTACGGGAGAACGGGGGGCATTATTCCCATGCAGCTGTCTGGGTCCTTATGGCATTTGCCGCTCTGAATGATCATGAGCAGGTCTGGGATCTGTTACCGTTTATCAGCCCGATACACCACAGCAGAACTCCAGAAGAGGTCAGGAAGTACCGGGTCGAGCCGTACGCGGTTGCTTCTGATATCTATGCTGCCCAACCCCATACCGGACGAGGTGGGTGGACCTGGTATACGGGCTCAGCAGGACTGATGTATACGCTTATTCTCGAATCACTCCTTGGGGTTAAGCGTTCCGGAGATCAGCTGGCATTTGATCCCTGCATTCCGGAACAATGGAAGTCATACCGGATCGAGTACCGGTACCGGTCCACGATGTATCATATCGAAATGAAAAAATCCGAGACTGGTTCCGGTGTCAGGTCTCTTGCCGTTGACGGGGTTGATCAGGACGATATGAGTATTCATCTCGTGGATGATGAGGAAGACCATCAGGTTGTGGTGGAACTCGGGGTGTGAGGTGGATCATACAAGGATTTTACAATATTTTTGATTAATCCGGCGTAGCAGACATTTTTAACCGGAACCAGTTTTCAAGGATCTCTGTTTTTTTCCTGCGGTGCGACCCCTTCAATTGCACAATTTCGTTTGTTTCCCTGCAGACTGCGGTGAGAACTTCCGAGATTCCATTATTTTTTTTGGGTAGGGGGTCTCAATCTCCATCAGCAATTCCTGAAGTGGCCAAATTAATATGGGGTCCTCAAAAATTTTCATCCTGTGTGCCTGTGGCCGAAGGCATCATGTCCGTTTTCATGGGAAACCATTCAGTACAATCTGACGCTCCCGTGCTGTGTCACTTACCTTATATGAGCCGAGAGGGGGGACGCACCCGAAGGGGCCGGCCCCCCGACCTGCGGGTCGGCATCGATGACACTACTGCCCTTTACTGCTGCGATTGGACGATACGAGCAGGTGGCCCCCAACCCCCTGAAGAGGAGCGTCCTTGGATGATTGTTCGCGATCCTGACCGGACAGGGCTCAAAATTTTCGGCTCTTCGCTGATCTGTGTGGGTAATCTGGATCCCGGTAAACAAGTTGATGGGGGCTAACGCCCCCAAGCCCCCATTACGATGAACTCCGCCGCCCCCGAAGGGACGCCCCCGCGGCGGCTCACGC
>JBAZHD010000052.1:0-23864 GCA_041652515.1 Methanoregula sp. | reverse complement strand
CCCGGATGCCCAGACAACAGCCTATATTTTCTCTCACATCCGATATTCCGGCATGCTTGATGCGCAGGAGATCACGCACCGGTTCCTCGATATGAAGCTCCAGGTGCACCCGGAAGTTGTGCGCCATATCATGGAGCAGGACGAGCCGGAGCTGATCGAGCGCATCATCGCCGCGGTCCCGAAGGAGTGCATTGTTGTATCCGCTAAGCACATACCGGGCGTGAAGCCGGTCCGGGACGGGATGCGGTTTGCTGTCGATCCCGAGGTTGAGGTGGTCTCCGGATCCTCCGGAACTTCGGGCCCCGTGAACGGGACGGGGGATTACCTCCACTACTTCCGGGACCGGTACAGCCGGCTTGGGGGCATGATCCGGAGCCGGGTCGGGGCGATGCCCATCGAGGGGCTCACAAAAAATACACGCTACCGGCAAGAGGAGTGCACGGTTATCGGGATGGTCGTGGAGGTGAAGACCACGACAAACGGCCACCGCATCGCCGAGATCGAGGACACGACCGGTTCTATCTCCGTCCTCTTCCGGAAGGACCGTCCGGTCTTTTCCGATGCCGAGCGGATCATCCATGACGAAGTGATCGGGGTCAAGGGCAAGCTCTCGAGCGACGGCAAGCTCTTCTTTGCCGAGCTCCTGTACCGCCCGGACATCCGGATCGACAACGCCCCGTTCAAAAGCGAGACGCCGGGGAAGGCGGTCTTCATCTCTGACGTCCACGTGGGCAGCGACACGTTCCTCGAGGCGAGCTGGAACAAATTCGCCGACTGGCTTGCGGACTCGGACTACTCCTACCTGCTGATTGCAGGAGACCTCGTGGACGGCATCGGTATCTACCCGGGGCAGGACGTCGAGCTGCACATCAAAAATATCTACGAGCAGTACGATGCGTTCGGCGAGATGATGCAGGGCCTGCCCTCCCGCATGAAGATCATCATCTCGCCCGGTAACCACGACGTTGTCCGCGGTGCCGAGCCCCAGCCGGTCCTGCCGGAGCAGTTCACGAAAAAGTTCCCGCAGAACTGCGTGCTTGTCGAGAACCCGGCGCTCGTCCGGCTTCAGGGCGTGCGGGTGCTGATGTACCATGGCCGGTCCATCGATGACATGATCGGCCTCATCCCCGGCGCCTCGTACGAGAAGAGTGGGCTGATGATGGAGGAGATGCTCATCCGCCGCCACCTGGCCCCGGCTTATGGCCGTCGGACCCCGATTGCCGCGGGAAAGTCCGACCGGTTGATCATCGACCCGCTGCCCGAGATCCTGCACACCGGCCACGTGCACATCAAGGGCCTCACGAACTACCGCGGGGTGCTCGGGATCAATGCCGGCACGTGGCAGTCCCAGACCAAGTTCCAGAAGCAGATGAACGTGAACCCGACACCGGCTCTGGCAGTCGCTGTTGATTTGCAGACGCTGGTGCCGGAGACGTTCTCATTTTTGTAAAAACAGTACTGCCTTTTTCCTCCTGCCTTTTACCAGACAGGAAGATACAATTGACCGGATAATCAACCGGTATAGTGACCGCGGATGGATGAACGCCCGAACAGGACTGAAGTAACAATAACGATTCTTGCAATTCTTCTTGCTTTTGCCGGGATTTCTGTTGTTCTCTTCCTTTTTATCGCGAACAATGGTATCTCTCATGAGAAGGACTGGTCGTTCATCATCCTGGCATATTGTATCACCATTGTCCCGTTGGTATTGTTCTTATTGTTCCCGGCCCTGCTCGGCGAAACCTTCTTTACCAGTCTTCCGGAAGACTGGTGGAATGATCCGTACGAGCGCGAGATCCTCATTGATATGCCCTACCTGTCCGTATTTGACCGGTGTCTTGATTCGCTGAGTCTGCTCAGAAACAGAAGAATCGATCCAGACCGCTGGTGGATGGGAGACGTGGATATCCTGGAAAAAGACCGGAAGAACGGGATAATAATTGCCAATACCAATGACCATCAGCATGCCGGCGGTCCTTATTCTGGTCTCTGGTCTCTTGTACTGTATGGATTTCCCAGTCAGAATACCGTAACATATTCCCTGAAAAGACTGGAACCCTCACAGATCCTTGTTCGTGTCAGAAGCTCCCGGACTCCTGATAATGTACCGAGGTGGCATTTCAATAAGAAAGTTGTCGACGCAGTCTGTGATTTTTTACTCGATCAGACGTAATGCGAGACACGTTTTTGCCCGGTCCCGGAAGATTTGTGCGGCAGTTTACGTGGCCGGCGGACCGAACTCGTAGTGAAACAGGTCTGGCAGGGGCGGGAACGAGTAAGTGGTGACTGAATCGACATGGGAGATCCCGTACCCGTAACTCTCGAAGATGATGCAGTGGTTCCAGTCCCACGTCCGTTCATCACTCGTACTCCGGTCCGGATAGAGCGGGTACAGGAAAACCCCAATCGCCTGGATGATGACTGATACAACAACCAGCAGGACAATGACCGCCTGGATTGCCCGTGCCCCGGGTTTCTCCTGCTCCGCGACAAAAAATTCGTTCACGACAATTCCCATGTAGATCGCAAGGACGGGGACGAGGCCGGTCAGGAATCGCTGGCCATAAGAATACGCTACTGACGAATCCCATCCCGCAAAAAAGCTGTATACCAGGATTTCCAGGAGGATAACCGGGCCAAAAACAACAAGGACCCGGCGGATCCGCTCAGACTGGACAGAATTCAGCTTCAGGTACCCGTACACAGAAAGGACCAGCACCGGGGAAAAGATCAGCAGTCCCACGTTGGGAGCGACCAGCAGGCCGGCAAAATTCCGGATGCTGTCGAAACCGAATGAGAATAAAACCAGATTCTGCTTATACCCGCCAAACACGTTCCCGAAGATCGACAGGTTGTACACCAGGAACGGCAGTGCTGTGGCCGCAGCGGAGATCGCGTATGCCGGCAGGTTTTTTCTCTCGTACCAGATGACGTACCCGATAATGGGGAGGAGAAGGACGGCGTCGGGTGGGCGGTTGAAAATAAAGAGGCCGGAAAGGAGCCCCAGGAAAATAATCTTTTTCCGGGACGGCTCCCGTTCGTTTCTGATGATGAGCCAGATCATCAGGATGAGCAACAATTCGACGGTCCCGTGCTGCCAGAGAGCCTGGCTGCTCACTGACCACGTGCTGGTAGCAAATGCGTAAATCAGTACGGTAATCAGGGCAGTTTTTTTAGAGAACAATTCCTTTGCCGTAAGGTACACGAAAACACATGACAGGGCTGCGATGATCGAAGCGGATGTCTTTGCCAGGATGAGGATACTCGTTGTATCAAACGGCAGGGAAAAAACGGTATAAAGGAAGTAGGATACGAAATATACCGGCGTGACCAGGACCGGTGTGACGATTGGAAAGAGCGAGACGTGATGGCCGTTTACCAGAGGGAACGCATATGCCAGGTTAGGGTCAAGTCCACCGATTATACTTAAAGAATCAAAAAAGACTGTCTGCTTAACGATAAGAAAAATCGGGAGAAATACTGCCGGAAAAACATCCCCGCTCCAGTCTATGCGGGTGACGGTGTTGTATACAAAAAAAATGCAGAAAAAGAGAAGTAAAAAATCATAGTTAAGCGCAAAATTCTGCAGGCGATACAAAAAACCTGATGGTTGTTTAACCTCAGGATCGCTTTTATGCCGGGTCTCTTTTCTCTCTTTCATCAGATTGTATCCTTTGCCGGGATTGTATGATCTCCACTCCTATAAATTTGAGATTAATGCCTCACTGGATGGATATTCTTTTTCAGGTTTGGCGTTTTCCCTCCCCTTCATACTGCAAAAACCCTGGAATTCCTCCCATGTATCCCCACAATTTATTCCGAAACGGCATTCCGCCATTTCTGCAGCCTTCCCGATTCCTCCGGGGCGTATCCATTTGGGAATATTTTTAGCCCTGTAAAATAAAAGAAAGGGTCATGAGATACCTCATTTGTATTATGCTGCTGGCGCTGGTCCTGATGACCTCAGGCTGTACAACAACAACGCCGGAGGTTACGCCTCAGGAGACTCTTACGATTGTGGCAACACCAACTCCCGAACCCACACTGACTCCCCGACAGGCTGGCGTGGATCCGATAATCGGCTCTTGGGATAACGGGCTGGTCTTCGATGCCAACGGGTATGTTGGTGGAAACAAAAATGTCTCCTGGAAAGCGAACGACATGGAACAGTATTCCTATTTCATAACAACCGAGAGCCGGGGAGTGAAGGATCTTGAGGCTGGCAGGGTTATCGACCCCTCCGCACTCTCATCGGAATGGATCTACAACCCCTATTCCGATACTATCCACAAACGGGCCTCTTCAGTAGGGGTACGCAGGGTATTGGCGGGGGCAGTGACCGTATCACCGGTCCCGACCGTGACCTGAGCCAGGCATTCTTTTTTTTTAAAATTTTTTTTCGGGGACCGGAGACGAACATAGTTTTTCCCTGTCCTCCCGGCATACTACAAAGCGTATATAGCCGTCAGTATAATACGTGCAGGAACACCCGGCCCGGCTAATAAACCGGCGCAAGTGACGGGAAATCCCCGGCGCCCGCACCGCACGGCCGGCACTCATGGAGATACAAAAATGACCTGTAAACGAAGAGTGGCAGCTCCGGAAAAACCGGTGTCGGGAGCCCGGCCTTGACCCGCGGGCGCCGGCCGGCCCGGGCGATCCAGCTCGCGAACGGCATCGCGGAGAAGCGGGGCGAGGTGCAGCACTGCCGGCACGGGCCGGGCATGATCTGCACGTTCTTGATCTACCTTGCGGGCCTGGTGGCCCATGTCCGGATCAAACGCATGCGGCATCTCCGCTGCACTACGCAATGGCTGGAACGCGAAGCGGCTGACGAGCTTGCGGGGCTCAGGATTATCGCGTCGTCGCCTGCGATCTCCCGCGAGCTCTGGATCTGTTCGCCCCGGGGAAATTTCCGGTTCTTCCGGGTCCTGGAGGATTCGCTTGTCGAGCTTGACCGTGACGGCCGGCTGCTCCCGGCTCAGGCATCCGGAAAAAAGCGGAGGAAGGTGCCTGCGGTTCCGGCATCAACCGGAAATTCTGGTAACGGGTCAGAAGCTCCGGAACTTCCAGCATTTCCGGCAGAAATCCCGATCCGTGTCCTCCCTGCCGGCAATCCTGAACCTGCCCGGATACCTGAAGTCTCCGTCGGAGAACATACTCCTCCGGACCATAAGGGCAGGGAAACCCCCTGATCTCATGAATTGAGCCCCTTTTGCCAAACGGAGCTCATTTTTTATGATTTTAACAAAACTGAAAAATTTCGGTAACCCGAAAATGTGCCGAATTCGCAGAAAACGGGTGCGAAATCACTTTTTTAATGCCCGTATCGGGCCCGGATTGGTTTTTTTCCCGTCTGATGTGCAAAAGTGCCCTAACCGGCTCAATTGGGAGGCGAAAATCCCCTCAGGGTTACCTGCAGCAGGCAGAACCGGCCGGTGGCTCCTCGATCCGGTGACCCGGCGACCTGCCGGATGACAAAAGCATGGGAATTTTTTTAGCCGGCCGGTACCGGGAAATTTCTAAAAAAAAATTCCAAAAAAAACCGGAGAAAAGCCGGAGAAAATCCGGAAATAATTTCAGATGATTTCTCACAAACGGATTTTTTTACCGGTTGAATTGTGTTACCTGCCGGGTTTGTGTACCCTGCAATAAATTATAATCCCGATCGCCAGAAAAATCAGCAGCGGTCCAGCCGGCCCTGCTGCTGTCTGGATGCCGGTGGGCCATGCCGTGGGAACGCCCACGGTCTTTTCCGGGGTCCTGGCATTGGTACCCGGTGACGAGTCGGCCGGGACCGGTGCCGGTACGGCAGGTACCGTATCCTCAGCAAGCGGGATTTTTGCCGGTGTTACCGGTATCGTATCAGTCTGCGGAAGGGTCAGTGCCGGTGAACCGGGCATGGGCAGGATATAGCCCGAAGGGTAGGCATATTCGGTACCTTCCGCATCCAGCTGCCGGATATCCAGTAATCTCTGGCTCGTGGTGTGGTTGTATGGCACCGTCCCTTTCACCGTCACCCGGACTTTTACCGGGACTGCCGAAGGATAATTGCAGACCGCCCCGTTCAGCGTGAGCGTATTCCCGTGAGCGGAAGCGGGGGTGACCGGTGTTTCCTGGTTTCTCACGATGACAACGGGATCCCACGCGGGAGTATTCAGGTCGGTGGTGATCACCAGCTGGTCGTAGAGCAGGATGCCTGTACGGGAGATCTCGCACGTGACCGTTACGGGCGTACCGTCCTCCAGGTCACCGGAAGGGTTCACGCTTGCAGAGGAGACTGAAAAACCCGATACTCCCTGGACCCCCAGGAGAACGATCGCGATCCCTAAAAGAAGGAGATTTCTCATCAGGAGACGTTTTTTTTTATTTTCCACCCCGGGATATTCGCAACCATGACAGAAAAAATCTGGTGTGAGGTCGTTTGAAAAAACGGCGTGAGTGGCCGTAACAAATCCTAAAAAAATCCCGGCACCAGCCCGGCATCACCAGTGCGAGAGAAAGAGACCGACTCCCAGCGCAACAAACAGCACCGCAGTAAAAAGATCAAATCCAGTCTGAATGTTCGGGCAATCCCTCAGCGTATCGGCAACCGATGATGCAAACAGTGCAACGAACGTGCACCAGATCGTGCCGGTACAGAAAAACGTGAAGCCCAGGAACAGGAACGAGATCGCCCCGAGATTCGAGACGGGGTCGATGAACTGCGGAAGGAACGCGATGAAGAAGAGCGCCACCTTCGGGTTCAGCAGGTTCGTCATCAGCCCCTGCCGGTAGACCCGCCAGTCACTCCCGGATGCAGTGCCGGGTTTTCCGGAAAAATCGAGAGACTTTCTCCCCATCCATACCATAATGCCGAGCCAGATGAGGTACAGGGCACCGAGATCGGCGATGAGATTGAACGCAGGCGGCCAGAGTGCAAGGACCGAGTAGAGCCCGATCGCAGCCGCGGTGATATGGACCAGACAGCCGGAACCGATGCCGAGCACCGAGATGATGCCGGCCCTCCGGCCCTGCGAAAGGCTCCGGCCGATGATGTACAGCGTGTCCTGTCCCGGTACAAGATTCAGTGCGATCGCGGCGATGAGAAACGTGAGGAAATACTGGGTCCCGAACATGGTCCTGGAGAGAAGTACTGTCAGAGAGTTAAATCATCATTGTTCCCGATTGGTTTTACTGCCGGGAAAACGGGCTAAACCCGGAAAATGCCGGGGAAACGATCACTTCGCCTCGTAACATTCCCGGCATGTCAGCGTCTTCTTCAGGAGGCCCATCATCCGGATGCAGTTGACACATCCCTGGATCCCGCAGTGCTGGCATTCCCGCAGGTCCTCGATAGGGACAACCTTATGGCACTTGGGGCATTCCACCATCTGTCCCGAACCCGCACGACTCTGTTGCACGGCGGGCTCATCCACGCCGTAATCCGCTGTTTCGTATCCATATTCAGGTTCCTGCTCGTTCCCCTCAGGAGGAGTACCGTGCCCCCGGAACAGTATCACGAACAGCTCGCAGAACATCCGCCAGAGTACGCTTCCGATAATGAGGAACACGACCCAGAACAGCGGCGAACCGGCCGGGTATTCTGCAATCGCGCTGGTATTGATGAGTGACTCGTTGGTGCTGGCCTTTTCGCCGGTTGTCTTTTTTGCAAACATCCCGGCGATCCCCATGATCGATACGAGGACGATCATGACAGCACCGAGAATATAGATCAGTTTCAGGTGGTTCTCGGTGATGAGGGTGCCAAAGGAGAGAAAACCACTCCCGCCGGTTTTTCTTTTCACGGGCCTTTTTGCAGCATGCGGTGCCGGGCGGCCGGCGGGTGCCGGTGCCGCCGCTTGTCTCTGCGGCTGCTGTTGGGGGAACGGGTAACCGCACTTGTTGCAGTACAGCGACTGCATATCGGGCTCGCGATACCCGCAGCTGGGACAGATTTTTGTCATCATTTCTCGCTAGAAGATATTGGCTCTGTTATGAATCAATAACCTGTTGATCAGTGTTTTGAGGAAGTCAGATCGGATTTTTCGTGCGGAATGATAAAAAAAGGGATCCTGAGGGATTCTTACAGCGCGAGCCGGACCTCTTTTGCCGCATCGCACATGTACTTCAGCTTCGCGTAGGCTGCTTCGCGGGTCCGCATCCGCAGCCCGCAGTCCGGATCGATGAGCATGATCTTGGGGTCGAAGGTCTCCACGCCCTTCTCGATCCGTTTCCTGATCTCGGCCGTGCTCTCGATACGGTCGGTGGTCGAGTCCACGCAGCCGAACCCGAGCATCTTTCCCGTCAGGTCGCGGCGGGAGAGCAGGTCGAGGTTCGCCGGGTTGTTCGCGAATTCGAAGTCGAGGACGTTCACGTTGAACTTCAGGATCTCGTCAATGACGTTCCCGAGGTTCCCACAGACATGCATGCAGACCGGGGTGTGGAGGCCTGCCGTTATCATTTCGATCGCCTGTTTTGCCACGGCAATGTCGGCAATGCCGGTCGAAAGGATCGGCTCATCGATCTGGATCAGTGCGACTCCCGCGGCCTCGATCGCCCGTGCTTCCACGAGCAGGGCGGCGGCGATGTCCGGCACCAGTTCCTCCTTGTTGCGGTACATCGGGGTGGCGATATGGAGCCCGTGGGCGAGCGTGGTCGGGCCGGTGATGATCCCCTTCACCTTCGGGGCCTGCGAGATTGCGTACTTCGTGTCGGATACGGTGATCGGCCCGGAAGCGGGCTGGACCTTGCCGATGACTTCCTGTTCCTTGATGCCCGGGAGTTTTGAGGTGAAGGCGCCGATCATGTCCCCCCGGACCTGGCCGTCCGAGATGATATCGATGCCGGCCGCAAGCTGGTCGCCCACCGCTGTCTCGACCGAGGGACGGAGAGGGTCAAAGAGGCTCCGCAGGCCCCCGCCTTTTACCACCGGATAACTGCCGACGACTGTTGTCGCCAGTACCTTATTGATAAAATATGCTTTTGCCATAGTGTGTCCGGACACTGATTATGCAATCAGTGTCGACGCTGTAAAAGAAATAGTTCGTGGTCAGGGGACCAGCCGGTGCATGTCGCGGGGGAAGAGCACGGCTTCCCGCACGTTCCCAAGGCCGAGCATGGTCATGACCAGCCGCTCGCCACCGAGGCCCCAGCCTGCGTGGGGTGGCATGCCGTACCGGAACGGCTTGAGGTAGAAGTCGAAGCTTTCGGGGTTGAGCCCTTTCTGTTTGATCTGCTGCACGAGCCGGTCGTACCGGTGCTCGCGCTGGGCCCCGCTCGAAAGTTCCATCCGCGGGTGCATCAGGTCGAATGCCTTGCAGATCGAGGGGTCGTTCTCGTACTGCATGGCGTAATACGGCCGGATCTCGGACGGCCAGTCCACGATGAAGTAGTGGCCGCCCATCTCGGCGCCGATCGCCCGCTCGGCCGCGGGGCTGATATCGTCGCCGTACTTGATCGGGTCCTCGATTCCCCTCTTTGCGATCTCGATTGCTTCTGCGTAGGGCAGCCGGGGGAACGGGGCTTTCGGCACTGCGAAATCTGTTATCTCGAGGTTGGCGAGCTGGTCGGGGCAGGAGCGGTACACGTACGCGTAAGCCTTGACGATGACATCCTCGAGGATGCGCATGACCTCGAGGTGGTCGGCAAACGAGACCTCGATATCAATGCTCGTGGCCTCGTTGAGGTGCTTGGTTGTATTGTGTTCTTCTGCACGGAAGATCGGGCCGATCTCGTACACCTTCTCGCAGCCGGCCGACATCATCATCTGCTTGAAGAGCTGCGGGCTCTGGTTGAGGAAGGCCTCCTTGTCGAAGTAGGCGATCGGGAAGAGCTCGGTCCCGCCCTCTGTTGCCGCCGCCACGATCTTGGGGGTGGTGATAGCGGTGAAGTTCTCGTGGTGGAAGTACTGGTGGATGGAGTGCATCACGGCAGAACGGATCTCGAAGACCGCGGCGACCCGGGGCCTCCGGACATCAAGGAACCGGGCGTCAAGCCGGGTGTCAAGTTCTGCGGACACTTTCTCGGAGACATCGAGTGGCAGCGGGGTCTCGGCAAGGCTGATGATCTCAAGAGTCTCGGGCACGAGCTCACGGCCGCCCGGGGCTTTCTCCATGGCCTTGACCGGGCCGGTAACCCGGACAACGGACTCGCGGGAGACGGCCTTGACTGCTGCAAGTACGGCCTCGGATACTTTCTTCTTCGGGATGGTTACCTGGATGATCCCGGTCCGGTCGCGGACGAGCATGAAGGCGAGCCCGCCGAGGTCCCTGACCTCGTGGACCCAGCCGCAGACTTCCGCGGAACCGGTTGCCGGTGTTACTTCGTTGATGGGAATGCGCATCAGAATCCTATATCTATAGGCCTGGGGGGATTATTGAGTTTGGGGTAAGACTGCCGTTCCCGCAAGGATGACAGGGCTGGAGAAGATACCCGCCGGGATATATGAGACCTGGCGGATGCTCCAGAGAATCCTGATGGATTCTTCTCGTCCTCAAGGTTCTGATGAACCTTCCGGATTCATCAGAACACCGGGCTGGAGAGGAAAATCCTCAGAATTTCTTTGACCTGAACACCCTATGGAACATCAGGAAGCCCCCGTTTACATGATGGTCTTTTTACCTGAATCATTCCACAATCAATATATTTTCATGATTCCCATGTTTTTATGGAATAGTATTATGGTGAATGATTCAACGCAACCAACACCGCAGCCTGTCACGCAGACTGTGGTGATTAAGGAAAAGCAGGGATGGGGCCTCGGCACCCGGATCCTGCTCTGGCTCATTGCTATCGTGGTCATCGTCTCCGTCATCGCGGTCCTGACCCTCACGGTAGCCGTGCTCGACACGCCAACCGGAACCTCGTTCCCGTACACTACCACGTACCGCGTATCCATCCCCGACAGTGAACCGGTCTCCATTGGCAGCAGCAAGATCCTTGTCCTGACCATGGGCAACGAAGTGGACACATCCGTTGATGGTAGCAAGGAGCGCCTCGCAATTGGCCAGGAGCGTACCATCAGTGCGCGCTATGCACGTATCTCTGCACTCGGTCAGCCGGTCATTGACACGGACTTCCAGATCGTGCTGAAATACATCGGGTCGTCCGGTAACAACGCCCTGTTCGATATGCGGGTCATGACCTCGCGGCAGATCCCGGAGATACTGATCCGGCGCATCATCCCGCCCAGCATGAATGCACAGCCAATTTAATCCAATCTTTTTTTCTGTGTTTGTTTTCCGGAGAGCCTGCATGCGTAGTGCAGATTATTTCGTGAGGGAAACCGCTCCTGGCATCATGTTCTATCACCGGGTTTTTTTCGCTCCAGAGAATCTGTCCGGAAAACTCTGACGCCCGTTGGGGCATACAGGCATGCGCCCGCCGCGGGAGCATTCACGGATCAGGATTGTGACGTATTACCAGGACTTAACAATTTTTGACCGACCAAAATCGTCCTGTCACCATGCGGCCCGTTCCCCAACGGGAACTGGAATCGCAGGAGGGGGTTTCCTGTCATGAAAAAAGGTTTCCCACAAAAGAAAAAAAGATAGAGAGATTATTTTTTTGCTCACACCACGCCTTTCAGCATGATCTCCGGGTAGAGCACATCGTCCGAGCCCGGCAGGCTGATGGTGGCAATCGTGGTCTTGATATCCGAAAGCGGGTTTGCCAGGATCTTCTTTGACGACATAGTGTAGAGCACGTTGTCGATATAGAGCGAGCGCTTCACTTCATTCTGCGAGCTGCCATAGTAGTAGTACCCGTCGCTGCCGGTGCCGTGTTCAACCGTGCCCCTGAGGACAAAGCCGGTCTCGGGTGTGAGCCCGAAGACGTATGCCCCGTACCAGATGTTCGGCGTGGTCACGCGCTTAGTGGTGTCGCTCACCGTTGCCTGGTTCTTCACGACCCGGGCCGGGATCACGAGCAGGTTCTTCTCCTTATCGAACAGGAACGCCTTGTGGTCCGTGAGGGCTGCCGAGTCCGAGCCGGCATCGCCGATCTCCACTTTGTCGATCTGTTTCGGGTTATCGACATCGGTCACATCGAAGAGGGCGAGCTTGATGCCTTTCGTTGACACACCGCCCCAGTCATTGGTCCCGGTCTCTTTGCCGATACCGATGATGTGGGTCGCATCGTAGGGATGCAGGTAATCCGAGTAGCCGGGGATCTTGAGCTTGCCGAGGATCTTCGGGGCGGTCGGGGCCGAGAGGTCGATCACGAAGAACGGGTCGACCCGCTTGAAGGTCACGAGGTAGAGCCGGTCGCCGATGAACCGGGCCGAGTAGATCTTTTCCTGCTCGGCGATGTGCGTGAGCGAACCGATCGTCTTCATGCCGGAGTCGAGCACATACACGTTGTTATACTCGTACGAACTCCGGGTTGTGTACACGTTCGAGGTGGTTGCAAGACGGAGATTGTTCTTGTACTCGTCCATCGAGAACTGGCTCTCGAGGACACCGGGCACATCGCCCCGGGCAACGTAGGTGATGGCGCCGTTGCTGATCGCGATCTTGTGGATGACGGTCGTGGTCTGGTCGATCTCCTTCTTCTGGACCGCCTCCTGTTCGATATTCTTCATCTTCGTGATGTACGCCTGCTTCTCTGACTCGCTCATCTTGTTAAAGTCCTCCCAGAGGATTGGGGCGGAGATGCCGGATGAGGAAGAGCCTGACCCGCTGACATCCTCTTCAACATCAATGAGTACTGTCCCCGACCGCATCGTGCGGTAGACATTGTTGTACTTCTGGTACGTGATGTACATCGCGTTTTCCGAGACGTACAGGAGGTCGCCGCTACCCACGAGGTAGGTCTTTGCCTCTTTCTCCTTTGCACCCTGCGTGTCGAACGAGGAGACCGTGGTGAAAGCATACTGGCGCTCGGGGTTGTCGAAGTAGTAAACATCCGGCGCGATGATGGTCCTGGTCCCTTCCCGCACAACGGGCACATTGATCTGGTCCATGTTGTAGGTGTACACCTGCTCGCGGGTAACGAGATACATGTTCGAGCCGATCAGCCGGGCATCGATGTAGTCCCCGTCAATCGTGTAGTCTTTGAGCATCTTCGGGTGCGCCCGGTCGGTGATATCGTAGAAGACCGCATGGGTCACTGGCCGGGAGTTGCGGTAGGGGTAGTACGGCATCGCAACCATCTTCTCAGCAACGACACTGTTGCCAGATACCGATGTGTCCGTATCCTCTGTTCCCGTGACAAAGAGCACGAGCCGGTTGCCGTCAATGAAGATGTCCCGGGGGGTATCTTCGATCACGGTCCTTGAGATGACCGATGCGGATGCTGCCGGGTACGCGTCAACAATCGCGAGCGTCTGGCCGGTAATCACGTAGATATATTTCCCGTCGTTCTTGATGAAATCCGGTTCATCGACGCCGGCAACCTGAACGTTCGTTATGGAGTGGTCTGCGGACCCGGTGGAATCTGAAGATTGGGACACACCCTTTGCAACGGCTGATTCGGCTAAGGCAGCCCGGGGAGCTGAAGTGCCGACTGGCATTACTGCATCCGTTGCCCACACTCCCGCTCCGTTGGTTGCATACTTATAATCTTCTGCTCCGGCAAGAGCCGTGTTGTTCTCGATGTACTCACGGATCTCGTCCGTTGAACTGAATTTTTTTATGTCCCCGGCAATTGCCGGTGTCAGAACCGAACCTGTGCAACCGGCAGCGATGATGGCCGCCAGCAGCACGAGCCCGATAAGCACCAGCAGGGAAGAAGTACCGCGTGTCATGATGTATCAATGTCCCTTTGGAAGCAGAGCTCATCAATCTGGCGTTAACTGCGAAAAAATTGGGAGCGTCGAATTCCGAAGGTCAGCGCTGCTTCGCTTCGAAGTCCGGTATTCTGCCTTACCTCTCCTCTTCGGGGTTTCTTTGAAGCCACTTTGACTCGCATCATCAGATTTGATTAACCCCCCGATTCCACCGGAAAAAAAGGGCTGACACCCGGTCTTCCCGGGCGAATCCCCGTAATCCTTTCGTCGGCTCAATACCTTGAAGTGAATTGCGGCCAACCTATATTCAGCACACCATGAGTCCCCCCACCGATAAAGAGACGCTCGATCAGCTCAAGCAGAGTACTGCACGCCTCTCGATCATCTCCAACACCGGCCTCGTGCTGATGAAGTTCGTTGTCGGGTTTGCGATCGGTTCGGTCAGTATCATCTCGGAAGCCATCCACTCATCAATGGACCTGATTGCCGCAGTCATCGCCTTCTTCTCCGTGCGGAAATCTGCCGAACCTCCCGATGCCGACCACTCGTTCGGCCACGGGAAGTTCGAGGATATCTCCGGGCTTGTCGAAGCCCTGCTGATCTTCGTTGCCGCGATCCTGATCATTTATGAAGCGGCCGCCAAGCTGCTTGGCCATACCACGGTTGAGTTGCAACCGGAAATGCTCATCTTTGGTATCGCGGTCATGGGAATATCAGCGCTGGCAAACTGGTACGTATCCCACCGGCTCTTCATCGTGGCAAAAGAGTCTGAGTCCATTGCGCTCGAGAGCGATGCCTGGCACCTGCGGACCGATATCTATACCTCGCTCGGTGTTTTTGCCGGCCTGATTCTCATCAGGCTCACCGGCAACCCGATCTTCGATCCGCTCTTTGCGCTCGGTGTCGCGGTCGTGATCATGAAGGCCGCGTATGACCTCACGAAACGGTCACTCGCCGATCTCATCGATCACAGCATTCCCGAAACAGATGAAAAGCGGATCAAGGAGATCGTCTGCGAGCACGCGAGTGTCTATGCCGGGTTCCACGACCTGAAGACCCGGCGGTCGGGACCGGAGATCTTCATCGAGTTCCACCTTGTATTGCCAGGGAATATCTCTGTTGCCGAATCCCATGACCTGACCGACCACCTCGAATCCGACCTGAACACCGAGTACCCGCGGGCTACGATCACCATCCATGTCGAGCCCTGCTCGGAAGGGAAGTGTAAACGCTGCGGCTCGTTCTGCACGTATAATGAGAAGATGAACGGGACTGGCGGTGCCGGGAACTAACTGCCCCGGCCCCGTTAAATATACCTTTTTTCCCGCAGCACCAGTTCTTTTTATCCGGATCAAACGAATGGTGAAGTCCGTATCAGCATAGGTTTTTCCCGAGCTTGAAGGGGTTATCCATATCCGGAACAAAGAGCAGCACAGCTGTCATATCAGGACATAAGGGAAAAAAAAGACCTTAAAAAAATCAGTGCCCGTGCCTGCCGAGGAAATAAACCCCGACACAGATCAGACAGATCGACACGGCCATAGCCAGCATATCGATGGATGTGGTAAACTCCATGGAAAGGATCCGCTGGAAGAATGTCACAATCAGCACCATGATGATCACCTTGATGATCTTGTTCTTCAGGTCGTCAAGGTTGTCGATATCAAGAATGCTCCCGAATCCTCCCTCAATCCGCGCAATATCGATCTCGGAAATAAAGAGTTCGTAGATGCCGAAAGAAAAGATGATGAGGACAAGCCCGATCAGGTAAAAGTCCACGGCCCCGATGATCCCGATCAGGATCTCCTCATGGGAGAGCGAATGCTCTGTGACCTGGATGAATGACACAAGAATATGGTATATCTCGATTGATCCGGTGACGAACAGGACAATAGCGGAGAGTGCGCCAAAGATAACGCCGAGAATGACGATAAACCGTACGCTCCAGAGAGCCCGTTCGAAGAGATTTTCAACAATATGCTGGTCGGCCAGAGTCTTTTGTCTCTGTGCAGGAGGTTCTGGTGTGTCTGCGTTTTCCATAATCCATTCCTTTTGTTCAATAACTAGTGTCAGCAGATGGGATAACCGTTATTATTGCAGAAAAATGGTCCGGACAATCCGGTTTTTCCGGTAAATCCCGGGGAGTACGTAAAAACGGCAAAGAAGACCGGATCCTCTGGTTTCCCCTCAACATACCGGGTCATAGGGGAAATGAGCTGAGGATGAGTGTTCCGGCCCCCTGTCCATCGTTATAGCCGTGCTGGTGCCAGCCCGCGTTATGGTCCCGGTAATTACCTGATCCGGAATGTGCCGGGCGCATCAGGGGTTCTCCACGCGTCCTGCCGGAGTATACACCGGGTGTCCGGCCCGGTATTTTTTACCGTCCCGTGAGATCAGGCGACAGATCCACGCGTCCTGCTCCAGTACTTGTAGATCTCAAACCAGAGGACGCTCAGCATACCGGCTCCTGCACAGGCTGCAAGGTCGATGAATGGCACCGGGGCAAACCGGAAGAGATCCCGGAGTGCCGGGACATACAGGACGAGAAAGAGGCAGCTTACCGTCCCGGCAAAGACCCAGGCAAGCGCCCTGTTCGGCCTTTGTGAAGATACAGTGTCAAGAATGGTCCCTGACCAGGACCGGTTGGTGAGGATCAGGCAGAGATTTGCAATCACGATTGTGGTAAACGTCAGGGTCCGCACCTGCGCCTCGCCAAATCCCCGACCCGGCGCACCGAGATATACAACGAGGATGAAGGCGAGGACAACAAATCCCTGGAGCAGGCTTAAAGCCAGGTGCTTTCTTGTGAACAATCCCTCATCCTTCCGGCGGGGCGGGCGGTTCATCACGTTTGTTTCCTCCTTCTCCGATTCGAAAACGATCGAGCAGGCAGGGTCGATGATCAGCTCGAGGAAGACAATATGTACCGGCAGCAGGACGAGCGGCATATTAAAGAGGACGGGAATGAGGGACATGCCGGCGATGGGCACGTGGACGGAGAAGATGTATGCCATCGCTTTTTTCAGGTTGTCAAAGACCCTCCGGCCCAGCCGGACTGCGGAGACGATTGACGTGAAATTGTCATCCAGCAGGACAAGCGAAGAAGCCTCGCGGGCAACATCCGTACCTCTCCCTCCCATGGCAATGCCGATATCCGCGGATTTGAGGGCCGGCGCATCGTTCACCCCGTCACCGGTCATTGCCACGACATCGCCGTTTGCTTTCAGGGCATCGATGATATGGAGTTTCTGCTCGGGTACCACCCGGGCAAACAGGGTGTAACTGCCGATATGCTGCCGGAGATCCCCGGTGGTCATCGCCTCCAGCTCGGCACCGGTGATACAATGATCAGCACCGGCAAGACCGATCTGCCGGGCGATATTCATGGCCGTGAGCGGGTAGTCCCCGGTGATCATGACCACCCGGATCCCGGCAGAATAACATTCGCTGACCGCTTCTTTCACCTGCGGCCGGACCGGGTCGGCAAACCCGACAAGGCCGAGGAAGGTAAAAGTGAAATCGTGCTGCTCCCCGGGCAGCCGCTCGTGAGTGAAGGAGGCTTTTGCCACGCCTAGTACCCGGAGCCCTTCGGAAGCCATGATGGTGATCTGTTCGTCGAGTGCCTGCATCTGCGCCGTATCGTAGTGGCAGAGATCGGCAATCGCCTCGGGCGCCCCTTTTGCCGCGATGATGTAATCGTTCCCGTCCGGTGACCGCCAGACATTGGACATCGCCAGGAGATCCGGTGCCAGCGGGTATTCCTGAATAAGTTGCCAGTTCTGGTGGATATGCTCGGTATTCCCGAAATCCCCCTCTTTAAGCCGGAACAGCGCCCGCTCCATCGGGTCGAAGGGGTCTTTTTTACTGGCGAGGATGGCATATTCAGCCACTTCGTGGCAGACATCCGGGACGGTATTTGTTCCTGTCCCGGGGCTACAGTGCTGCCCCCCGGCAAAATAACTTTGGACCGCCATGCGGTTCTCGGTGAGCGTACCGGTCTTGTCCACGCAGAGGACGGTTGCCGATCCCAGGGTCTCGATGGCCGACACCTGCCGCGTAAGCACGTTCTTTCTGGAGATTCTCCATGCGCCGAGCGCGAGGAACACGGTCAGGACAACGGGGAACTCTTCCGGCAGGATTGCCATGGCAAGCGTGATGCCGGCAAGGAACCCTTCAAGCCAGTTGTGCCGGGTAAGCCCGTAAACAACAACGATGATTACGCACAGGAACAGGCCGACAATGGCAATGGTCCGGACAATATACGCGATCTCCGTTTTCAGCCGGGTATCGCCCCGCTCCACCGTCTGCAGGACAGCGCCGATCTTCCCCATCTCGGTCCGGGGCCCGGTAGCCCTGATCTCTGCAAGACCCTGGCCCTGCACAACGAGCGTGCCGGAGAAGACCGCAGGCTGGTCATCACCGCCGGGCCGGTCGGCCTGTATCCCCTCGCTCCAGGGTATTTTCCGGACCGGGACCGATTCCCCGGTCAGCAGGGATTCGTCCACCATGATGTTATTGGAGAACCGGAGGACACCGTCAGCCGGCACTCGGTCGCCTTCCGCAAGGATGAGCATATCGCCGCAGACGACTTCGCGGCCGGGGATCCGGATATGTTCGCCATCCCGGATAACGAGTGCCCGCGGGCTTGAGAGGTTCCGCAGTGCTTCCAGTGCCCGCTCGGTCTTCTGCTCCTGGTAGACCGTTATGCCGATGACGAGGACGACAAAGCTCATCAGCATCAGGCCTTCGGAGATGTCCCCGAGGATAAAATAGATCAGGCCGCTTGCGACCAGCAGGATGAACATCGGTTCGTGGATGACTTCAAAAATGATCCAGAATATGCTGCGCTGTTTCGATTCGGGGAGTTCGTTGTATCCTTCGGCCCGGAGTTTTTCCGCCGCTTCCCGGCCGGACAGGCCGGCAACCGAATCGATATCGAAGATGGTCATGTACCTGTCATCCTTCTCATCATAGTGATACACAACAGCCCCGATAAAAGGATGACGGGGGGTGTCGGCCGTATCCCAGACACTGATTTCACCGGGTATTTCCGGCAAAAGAACTCCCTGCCGGTTCATGAAGATACTATTGCTGAACTATCCCGTAGACAGGGAGGTAAAACGCTATGTAGAAAAAACGCCCAATAGTATCTCCAAGGTGAATTATCTGAGACAAAAACAGGAACCTACTTACTCCTTTGTCATCCTGACTCTCGTTCTTATTCTCGTCAATACCGGCCTTGCGTGGGTCTCGGAGACGTTTCTCCGGACCGGCACCGAAGGTGTTGCCCTGGTCTATCTCGCGGTCGCCTCAATGATCCTGTTTACCCTCTGGTTCGGCGCCTACGGGGCGATTGCGGCTTATGTCGGGTCACTCCTTGGCGGGGTGCTCACTTCGGAAAGCATCCTGCAGCATCCGGAGATTGCCGTCATCTGGGCGGTTGCCGGGCTCCTGCAGGTGCTCATCCCGCTCATTGCCGTCCGGAAGTTTGAGGTTGACCTAACCCTCCCGAACCGGCGGGACTGGACGATCATCCTTCTCTTCGCAGTCCTGATCAACAACCTTGCCGGTGCAGCATGGGGAGCATTCACGCTCTCACTTCTCGGGCCGGTAAATGTTGCCGGGGTCTTCTCAACCTGGCTTGTCAGCAACATCATCATCACCCTCCTGATCGTGCCACTGGCGCTCCGGTTCCTGACAAAAAAGGTCAGCAGGTCAAAACTGTTTGTAAAACAGTACTGGGATTAAATCCCCGTTTTTTTAAGATTCCTGAGGGCAGACCTTCGTTTTCACGATGACGGCATATGGCCAAGCAGGTATGTCCCGACCGGGAGGGCGATGTAGACCAGCAGGGAGAGCGGCGGATTAAAAAAGGAGAGGATCGCGCCAACGACTGCAACGCCCGGGACCAGCACGGATCGGTAAAATCCCCGGAGCATATCCGGTTTTTCCAGGGCCGGTTCCCAGAGGTGTTCGTGCCGGCTGATGTAACGCCACTGGACAAAAAACAAAACCCCGACAATGAACATGTTGGCATGGAAGAGGAGGGCGGCGTCCATCACGTCCGGATAATCCCCCGCAACATCGGTCGAAAACGGGACAAAGACGATCGAGATCAGGATCAGGATGTTGAGCCATAACAGTGTCGGGTCGATTTTGTGAACGAAGTGGAACTGTCGGTGATGACCGAGCCAGAAGAGGGCGAGTACGAGGAAGGCAACAATAAAGAGGAAGACCTGCGGAATGAGGCTCTCGATCATGCCGGGCAGGACAGATTCCGCAAGCGCGTCCTGTGGCCGGGGCGGGCTGATTCCCAGTACGAGGAGTGTCATGGCGATGGCAAAAATGCCGTCGACAAGCGTTTCCAGCCGGTTCTTCGAGATATGGTATTCCGTTTTCTCAATGTGTTCCGTCATGATCAGTCACTTTTCATCAGGGTTATGAATCTCCCGCGGTTCTTCCCGTTTTAGCCGGCCTGCGGTTTGCCTTTTCTCCGACCGCCGCCCGTAATTTCGCGGAGACCGGTTTATCTGGTTTGCGATCTACGAGTTCTTCATCAGCTGCCTGCCACTTCGGGGTGACGATGCAGAGGAAGACGAGGTTACCCGCCCCGGTATTTTTGATATACTGCGGCCTGCCCCGCGGGATCAGGACGATCTGCCCGGGGTGCACCGGTGCTGACCGGGTGCCGATGTGCATCTCTCCGGTACCCTCGAGGATATAATAAAGTTCCGTGGAGTTCTTCAGGAGATGGGGGAGGGTCGCAATGCCCGGCGGGACAATCGCGTGGGCAACGCTGCAGCGGAGCCGCTGTGCGCCGGGCACCTTGTCGGGATGGAGGAGCTCGCACAGGAGCGAACCGTCAATAACTTTTTTGCGGGGACAGTCAGCGACATCGAGGATGATCATCGTGGATTCACTTTCACAGGTGATTATATCGTTGTGGGCAATGAATCCATCCATGATGCACACCTTTATTGTCCGGTGAACGCACCTTTCCATGGTGATCCGACTATGAAGATTATTGGTATCAATGCAAGTCCGAAGGGGGACAAGAGCCAGACACGCCGGCTTGTCATGGGCGTGCTCGAAGGCGCCCGGCAGGCAGGAGCGGATATCACGTTCATTGATATCTGCAGTCTTGACATCGCTTACTGCACGGCCTGCGGGACCTGTTACGCGAAGGGCGAGTGCGTGAATGACGATGATTATACGATGCTCCTTGAGAGGATGACGGACGCGGATGGCATCGTTTTCGGCTCGCCGAACTATATCAACGCGGTTACTGCCCAGATGAAGACCATGCTCGACCGGATGGCGGACGTGGTGCACTGCCAGTCGCTTGCCGGGAAATACGGCTGTTCTGTATGTACCGCGGGCGGCCATTATGCCGACGAGGTCGCGGAGTACATGAACATGGCCCTCCTGAATTTCGGGGCAACCACGGTCGGGAAAGTCGGTGTCCTTGTCGGCGCCGACCCGAACGCGATTGTTGTCGGGGAGAAGCAGGCAAAGGATCTGGGCAGGAAACTGGCCGAGGCGATAAAGACGAAGTGGAAGGACCCGGCACAGGAGAAGCACCACGAGGAGCGCAAGGAATATTTCAAACGCCTCATCTCGTTCAACAAGGATGTCTGGACCCACGAGTACGAGCACTGGAAGGGACTCGGGGAAATGAAATAATCCGGCTCCTCTTTTTTACAGGAATTGTTTCACGATATCCTTCACATCTGCTGAATAGAGCTTATAATTGTGCAAGAAAAGAATCGACGAGCCCCGGCAACTGGGGGAGAACGGTCCAGTCTCTATCTCCAACCCCGATTCATCGAAAAATGTGAAGTCCTTCCTTATTGCAAGTGACCCGTCTGCTTTGAGCAGCTCCCCGAGTAAAAACCGGAACCGGTCACGATATTCCCCGAAGAAGACCACGTAATTGTCGGATATCGCTATATCACTTCCAACATCAAAGAAAGTCGGGAAATTATCGATATCTTCATTATTCCTTATCCTGACAAGCCAGCCCCTGTAATAATTATAAAACCAGACCTCGTCATCACGGATCACATTCAGGACGGGACAGCAATAAAAGGGATTCTTGTGATCGTTGAACCGGTATCGGGGATTTCCCCACGCATCCCACGATCTCAGGCCGCAATTCCCGACAGGCGGAAGTCCATCAGGTATACCCCACCCATAATTACCCCATATTCCCTGCTCGTCATATCCGGTCCAGATAGTATCCTCCCGGGTTACCTGAAGGCATGCGATGTCATCGCCAAGCAGAAATTCACGTACAAGCCTGCCATGACGGTCGAATATTTTTGCATTCCTGTCAAACGTCCCGTCCTGATAGAGACGGGCACGGGCGGTTGTCAGGAGGAGCAGATCCTGCTGGATCGGCTGGAAGAACTGAAAATTCCAGTACTGGTCCGGCAACGTGATCTCTGTTACCCTGCCCGTTTTTGAAATGAAGAGCTTGTAGGTGAAGGGTTCTGACGTTGTAATTTCATAGGATTGCCCATGCAGCTCCATCTCCGCGCTCACCGCGAGAACGCAGAATTCACCTTCAGGTCCGATGGACACATCCTTAAGAGTGAATCCCTGCAGCCAAGCGCTCAGATCGTGGAGTGGCTTCAGATGGTATTCGATAGAATCAACCATTCCTGTATAATATTATCAGGAGTTGTATAAACGCCCGTTGGTTTTTCCCTGTCTCCTGAATTATCTGTTCTGTGAATGAGTGAACGGAATCTCCTGTTTCACGTATTCAGGATGTTTCTGATTCCGTTTGTTGATTCACACAATATTATCCGGGGACCTCCCAATATTTTTTCAATTGATTTATTATGATTGAAATTATCAATAAGAATGGGACTTAATTTATTCACTTTTCCGGTTCGTTCACAGGGATACATTTTCTTACGGTGTTACCATGACGTTCTTCATAAAAATCAAAGACCTGCTCTTCCACCCGGACGCATTTTTCGCACAGCTTGAAAATGAGGAGGTGAACCTGGTCCCTCCCGTTGCAATCGCGCTGTTTCCCGGCATCGGGTTCATCGTGGCATTCGTGGTCCAGATGACACTCACCGGTACAGCTGCCGGACAATCCGAAAACGAGATCCTTACAAGGCTGCTCACGTCGTCCCCGTTAATGACGATATTCCTCTTCCCGCTGCTGATGTGGGTTATCGCATCGGTTGTCATCTGGCTGGTTTCGGGGAAATTGTCCGGCACGGGATCCCTGAAGGCAACCCTGCAGAATACCGGGTACGGGTTGTTCCCTTCAGGGGTTTACGGCATCATCAGCCAGGTACTGTCAATAGGAATTATCTCGATAGCTGCCGGGACCCAGTCATTCGGTGTGACGGTAGTACCCCTGATGATCCTTGGCCTGTCATCACTGGTATTCACATTCTGGACCTGGTATCTCTGGGTCTGTGGAACCATGCATGCCCAACGGATAACGATGGGAAATGCAATCGTTGCAGTTGTCGTCGTTATTATCGTCCAGTGGATACTGGCGATCCTTCTCTATGCACTCCCGTTTGTCTGGGGGATGTCTGGACAGCAATTGTTCATGTGATGTCATAGAACGATGCAGTGCGAGCCGAGAATTCCAGAAACACCGCCCGGTAGAAATCAAATAACGGAATATGAGTTCCCCGGGCGGGAATCGGGAAACGCCGGCACCTGTGTTTCAGTATCCCGCTTCCGCCACTGCTTTTTTGATGGCCTCGCAGTGCTCCTTACTTCTCGTCTCGATCTCAATCTCCACCCGTGCCATCATCACCGGCACATCGCCCTCGCCCTGTGTGTGGTCGATATGGACGATATTGCCCCCCTCTTTCGCGACCACGGCGAGGAGCTCTGCAAGCGCCCCTGGCCGATCATTAAGCAGCACGGAGAACCGCAGGATCCGCCCCTGCCGGGCCATGGCCTGCCGGACGATCCGGAAGAGCTGGGCGGAATCGACATTTCCGCCGCTGATCACGAGTACAACCGTGCTTCCCGGTGGTACCATTATCGAACCGTTCAGGAGCGCCGCAAGCGGGGCGGCCCCGGCACCTTCGGCCACCACGTGCTTGCGTTCGAGCAGCAGCAGCATCGCATCGGCAATCTCGTCTTCAGTTGCAAGTACGATTCTGTCGACCAG